>NZ_JBDNXK010000117.1:0-8672 GCF_047721705.1 Acetobacter sp.
ATCAAATAGGAGTACAAGCCTCATGATACCCCACGCTAACTGACGATACGTCATAATCCGTTTCAGGTGCGTCAGGAGCAAGCCTGACTGATTGACGAGCCTCGCTCCAACGCAGAACGGAAATACGACCTGTCCAATCTATCTGCCACCACATCTTTCGGGTTACTGGCTGCTGTGATCAAGGCCTGACGTGGCTGCGAATAGGCGCACCAGCAACTCAACGAGGAACTGGACCGCGATTATTTTGAAAGGTGATCCTGGACTGGACTTATGTCCACAATATGACAGGCCATTCTTAATCGAATCTTAGGTCCACCCACTACGGAATGCCCGCGCTGCCAAAATAATGCTAACCTGCATTGAGTATATTGCGCTCCTGCACCGTACCCGATAAACGCTCAGTTCATGAATTTTGTAAACCTCCTATATATTGATATGTTGTATTTTATAGAATTTTTTCACCATGTGTAACTCAAATTACCATAAACACGTCTTCCCTGCCCAATATAACATGAATAGGTTCCACCACAGGAAGCAATATAATATTTGTTAGTCAGATTTGAAATTGAAAGCTGCGCGCGCAACCCTTTAAGAGACGCGAATGCCTGACCGAAATCATAATGAGCACCAATGTCGAACAGCACATAAGCGGGCACTTTATAGCTGTTGACTGCGTCAGAATAGGTAAACCCCTTGTACCGGACCCCACCATTGATTCCAAATCCCTTCAGGAAACGAGCTGGCGGCGTGTAATCCAGAAAGGCCGAGACCATATTGCGTGGAATGCTTTCTACATATTTTCCTTTTTCAGCTACGACACTTCCTGTACTGCCATCGGCATAGGCCTGAGTATCAGTAAGATTACTATCGAGGTAAGTGGCCTCATCGTAAGTATAGGACGCATTGAATCTCAGGTCGTGGGTGATGTTTGCGTTGGCGGAAATTTCGAAGCCTTGTGAACGCGCCTTTCCAGCATCGCTCGAGTAAGAATCATGATCCGGATCGTTGACCAGAAAATGATCTTCATCAATCCTGAATGCAGCCGCCGAGATGAAAATATTATGATCAGGAGACTCATATTTCATCCCTGCCTCCAGCTGTTTTCCAGTTAGAGGAGGAAACAGCTTTCCTGACCAACTTCTCTGACCGAAGCTTTGTGGAACAAAGGATGTCGCGTAACTAAAATACGGAGCAAGACCGAAAGAGAATTTATAAACCAGACCGGCACGCCACGTGAAAGCACTCTGTGGCCTCGGAAGATCATGACTCCTTGTTACAATGTAAGCATGGTCTGAGTTCTCATTCGAACCCTGATCTGTATATCCATGATAATTGACCCAATCCTGGCGTCCCCCAAGAGTTATGGATAGTCCCCTCCATTTTATTTGATCCTGAAAATAAACCCCCTCCTGAAAATAGGAATCATTACTTCCATATGTCGTGTTTTGACACGTTTTTGAATGAACATTGATGCACGGGATATAGTCGCTTTGAGGATTATAAACATTCACAAAAGAATACCCATTGGATCCGGGAAATCCGTTATATCCCATAGTATGATCTGATGTGCTCCAACTTTTGTCATCATACTGTCGGAAATCAGTGCCTACTATCCAAGTATTATGCACTGCGGCGATGGAAAACTTCCCACCCACTCTGGTGTCAAGACCGATAGTCGAGGCCAGCCCCCCTCCCTCATAAGCTGCACGGCCATACTGATCGGGAAGTATTATACGACCGCGAGTCAGTCTTTTTTCGAAATCTTCCGATCTTTCCCAGCGTAAATTCTGACTGAAATCGATCCACTTATTGAAGTTGTGCCGGAACTGATATTCGACCAAGGAATCCTTCTGCCCGGAAACATTCCAGTTCGGATCCCCAAGGAAACGACTTCTGGGAATGCGTCCATTATGATTGACATTCAGGAGTATCTCTGGCGGCAACTGGGTCCAGTTCGTCCCATCACCTGGCGTATACATATAGGATCCCACAAAGGTGAGATTTGTTTTCTTATCAATATCCCAGGAGATTGATGGCAAAACGCCAACACGATGATAATTGACGTGGTCCGTCTGCGAACCCTGCGTCACCCCAATGGCTGCTATACGGTATTTTACACTCCCGGACTGGTTGACTTTATCGCTGACATCCACAGTTGCCTCGTAACGCCCCCAGTTACCAAAGCCGACTGTCGCGTTATGCAATGGTGTTTCTGTCGGTTTTTTCAGACTCATGTTAATTATGCCACCCGGCGTACTCTGCCCATACAGTACGGAAGACGGTCCGTTCATGACCTCAATCCGTTCGAGAAAAGCCGTTTCTCCAGCACTGCTGGAGTAGGAACGGAGACCATCGACAAACTGGGAGGTATCAAATCCACGCTGCTGAATAGCACCAGGATTTAATCCACTGGCCGGGCCATTACCGAATGCCCCAAAAGCTTCGACACTAATACCCGGCATGTATCGGAGAGCCTCCATGACATTCTGAGGCTGCTGATCGATCATCTGCTGTTTGGTAATGACATGAATGGAATTAGGAATTTCTATGATCGGCGTATCCGTCTTTGAACCTGTCATCGTGCGGGTAGCGACATACCCCACACCCGGCCCAGTAGGATCCTGATTTGCGGTCGTTGTTCCTCCCACCCTTACTGCGCCAAGCGTAATCGTAGCTGCTCGCGTGGCGGGAACAATCTGAAACGCATGATCTCCCAAAGGCTGATAGGATAACCCACTTCCCTGCAAAAGATGTGACAGAGCCTCTCCAGATGTAAACTGACCGTGTAATCCAGATGTTGTCTTGCCTGCTACTGTCGGAGTTTGCGATGTCACCTGAATATGCGATTGCGAACTGAAAGACACCAGTGCGCTGGACAGGGATCCGGCAGAAATATTGAAATTGAATTTTGGCTGCACCTGTGTCGTCTGCGCCCGTACGCCGGACGGAATAAAAGAAGTCAAGGCGGTGGTCGTGGCCAGCATCAGAAGTGATGTTGCCAAAGGTCTCCTCAGAAACTGTGGTGACGGCATAGGTACGGCTCTTCCTGTCATCGTCATTTTGAATGCAAGTCATTTGCATCCGTAAGTCATGGTAGTGAGATGCATGGGAAGCTCGTTTTTTCGGAAAAAATTTCAGATTTTTTTATTGTTATGCGTCATATTCGTATAGCGTTTTGTTTAATAATGATTTTTCTTTATCGCATTGGGCGTTTTTTCTCGGTGCCTCAAATGCGGCATGTATCTGGACGGGATCCGACAGCGGCTTCCGCAGACATGAGAACCCGTTCAGAACGATAAGAGTTGTCCTCATGAGGCCATTGACGTCATCAAACCGGTAGCAGTCACATTTGGTCGGTCGCCGCCCAATAAGAAGCAAACCTGATCAGCGTCCTGCCACAACCGCAAGCCACGACGTGACGGACATGACCTTCCCGCCGTAAGGATGCACGATCAGTTGCAGCGAGGTTTCCGGATGGCGCAGATCATAGGAGCCGCTGACCCTTCGCGCCGCCAGTGTGTCATGCGCGATGATAATGTGTGTTCGGGTCCAGGGCTGAAGAGCGGTCACCATTTCGGCAATCGTGTTGCCCTGCGCCACCAACATTCCGTCACGCCATAATCCCACGGTCTCAGGCGACTGGGAACCCGCCTCGACCTGTGAGCCCTTCACGTCGATCCGGTCACCGGCGTGAAGATCACGCTCAAACGGAAGTCCTCCTGTGCCAGACACATGGACCGCCCCTTCCCTTACCGCCACGGATGTTTCACCTCCTTCCGTTCTGGTATCAAAAGCAGTGCCAATATCGGTGGTCGTCACAGAACCAGTGGTCACGGTAAAGGGCCTGCTGGGATCGTGATGTACCACAAAATAGGCCTCACCGCGCAACAGAGTGATCCGTCGTTCATCCGCGTTGATGTGGATGGCGAGCGCGGAACGCGGGGCAAGAATGACTTCGCTGCCATCGGCCAGATGGATGTCCTCCGTCACACCCGCCTGTGTGTAATGATCAGCCCTCAGGCGCAGGGTCAGATCGGGCACAAGCACAAAGGCAGCCACGCAGGCCGCTATGGCCACGCCAGCAAAAGATGCCATCCTTACACGACGAGGGCCAACGCGGTCATTCGCCGGCATAGACCCGTTCCGCCTGCCCATGCCGGGGCTTTTTTTTCGTTCGGGTGGCACGGAAGCCAGCACACCCAGTGTCTCATTGATTTCGGTCCAAGCCTGTTGATGCAAGGGACTTTCCCGCAACCAGACTTCGAACTGACGCCGTAGATCCCTGTCGTCTGGCTCCTCGCGGAGAAAGATATACCAGCCTGCGGCAACCTCATCCGGACTACGCGGTTCGGTCACGCGATGGCTCCCCGTACCGCACGTAGGACGACAGCCCCGTCCCTGTACAGGAAAGACGAAGCGACGGACGCGCGACAGGCTGTTTCGCAAAGGCATACCAGTAAGATGTTTGGCATCGCCTGTTTTTCAGAAAAATAATTCAAATGTCGCGGGACCTACTGCCCTTCCTTACGTATTCGATTGCAGATTGCTAGTCCTTCGGTGATCAGACCATGCACCATCGAGATGGATAAGCCCAGAACGGCCGCGACCTCCCGCAATTTCATCCCTTCAAAATGATACAGACGGATGGCTTCCGCCTGCTGTTCGGGCAGCGCATCGAGCGCCTCCATCACACGCATCATGGTTTCCCGGGCAGCGACAGTTTCTTCGGGTGAAACGGCATCATCAGCGACAGTCGCGGTGACGACGTCAAAATCCGCCTCACTCATGCGTTCGATTTTGGCGCGCCGAGCACGGGTCATCAGAAGATTACGCACAATAGTGCGCAGGTAGCTTCCCGGCGACACAATCGTGCCTGCCGACTGCCGGGCAAACAGCAACCAGGCATCCTGCACGATGTCTTCGGCCAGCACGGCGTCCCCGGACAACTGTCGCGCATAGGACAACAGACCGGGACGGTGCGCTTCATAAAGCTCAAAAGACGGATGTTTGGACTTCAAGAGCGGATGTTCCCGATGCCACCGCAACGTTAGCAGTCAGAAAATAAGAAGGATTCGCAACTGTGATGGCATACAGTCCCGTTTTCCGCAAGATTATGTAACAGAGCGTCGCTTTTGTGAGCGTGCCGAAACAACGAGTGAACAGACTGTTAATTCGTAAAAACTGTTTATTTTCCAAGGATGAGACGAAAGTCCTCCCAAAAACACATATCACATGTCTGTCATTCAGTGCGCTTCTTTCTGAAAAAACGGTGTCGTCAAACATCCTTACTTTCATCAGGGGTTTGCCCCGTCTTCATTCCAGACGCCGTCAGGACTGCGTGTCCCAGGCACGCAGGGAGAATTGATATGCAGCGAGACCGCCCACCTTTCCGTCATACAGTTGCGATTCAGTATTATTCCTATGCCTGTGGAAATGTTGGTCGGGCGCTCTCTAAGGACGCGTTCCTGCCATGACCACCCGCACGCTTCGTCGCTGGTTTGTAGTCCATAAATGGACGAGCCTGGTCTGCACGCTGTTCCTGCTGATCATATGTGTGACCGGCCTGCCGCTGCTGTTTTCCGAGCAGATCTGGGACACATTCGTCGGCGACGATGACCCGCCCTATGAGGTTCTGCCGCCGGGAACGCCCAATGCCAGCCTAGATATGATCGTTGACAAGGCGCGAGCGCTCTACCCCGGCCAGATCATCACTAGCGTCAATCCAGATGACGATGAACCGGCGGTGCTGGTCTCTATGGCGCCAAGCTGGCAGGCGCTCAAGGACGACGAGAACTATCCGGACCGCCACTCCGGTCACTGGATCAAGTTCGATGCCCGCACAGCCAGGGTGCTGGAGCAGTCACGTCCACCCGATGCGCCCAAGGAGCCGCGCACCTGGACCGGCATCATCATGGGGATCTGCAATCGGCTGCATGTCAGCCTGTTCGCCTATCTGCCCGGCCGGCTGTTTCTCGGTCTTATGGGCGGTGTCTTCGTCGCTTCTCTGGTGTCCGGCACGGTGCTGTACGGCCGGTTCATGAAGCGGCTACCGTTCGGTTCAGTCAGGAGGGATCGGGCCTCACGCCTGACCTGGCTGGACCTGCACAACCTGCTGGGGGCCGCCACACTGGTCTGGGCAACGGTGGTGGGCTTTACCGGGCTGGTCAACGAACTCCAGACGCCACTGTTCGGCCTGTGGCGCGTGACCGATGTGCGGCAGATCCTGCGCCCCTACGCCTATCTGCCGGTACCCTCGCAAGACCATCTGTCCTCGGTGCAGGCCGCATTCGATACGGCGGCAAAGGCGGCTCCCGGCAATGAGGTGACCGGCCTGTCCTTCCCCGGCGCGTCCTTCGGCAGCCCGGTGCATTACGTGCTCTGGACGCGTGGCGCGACGCCGCTGCGGGCGCGCCTGTTTACCCCGGTTCTGGTCGATGCCCGCACGGGCGAGCTGACCGGGGCGTATCCGATGCCGTGGTATCTGCGCTTTTTGGAAATATCCCGCCCGCTGCATTTCGGCGATTACGGCGGCATGCCGCTGAAAATCCTCTGGGCGCTGCTCGATGTGGTGGTGATCGGGGTGCTGGTCAGCGGTCTGGTGCTGTGGGCGGCCAAACGGAAGATCGCCACCGACGCCCGGCTGCGGGCGCTGGGTTACGATCTGGATGACGCGGACGATGCGACTGTTCCTGCCCTGACGGAGGAGACGGTCCGATGAACGCCGTCTCTTCCGAAATCCCCGTGTCATCCCCGCCTGTTTCGGCATCCCGTCATCCTGTCGCCGTCTGGCCATGGCCGATCGCGCTGGGTCTGCTCACCATCTTCGGCTTGCTGTCCGCCCTGCTGGGCCAGCACGGCGTGTGGCTGGCCCTGTCCTGGGCCGCCCTGTCCATTCCCCTCATTGTTACGGTCATCTGCCTGATCCGGGCGTGGCGCAGACCGTCTTCCAAAGGAGGTCTCTCATGACCGATCTTGCTCCCATTTCCTTCTCCCCGTGGGACATGTTCCTCAATGCCGGGCCTGTGGTCCGCTGCGTGATGATCCTGCTGGCCGCAGCCTCGTTGCTGACCTGGACGATCTTCGTCGCCAAGTCGGTCGAACTGCTGCGTGTGCGCATGAAACTGGCAAAAGCCGAGCAGACGCTGGAGCAGGCCAACACGCTGGATCTTGGCGAGGAAGGTACACGCCAGAACGGCATCGCCCACACGCTGGTCATGGCCGCCGAGACCGAGCGCAAACGCTCCGCCGACATCCCCGACGACAGCGAAGGATTGAAAGAGCGCATCGTTCTGCATCTTGAGCGGCTGGAAGCGGCCGAGGGGCGCAGGCTGATGCGCGGCACCGGCGTGCTGGCCACGATCGGCGCGACCTCGCCGTTCATCGGCCTGTTCGGCACGGTCTGGGGTATCATGACCTCCTTCACTGGCATTGCGGCCAGCAAGGCGACCAGCCTCGCCGTTGTGGCCCCCGGTATCGCCGAGGCCCTGCTGGCAACCGCCCTCGGTCTGGTGGCCGCCATCCCGGCAGTGGTGATCTACAACCATCTCGCCCGTCAGACCGCCTCGTGCCGGGCGCAGGTCGCGGACCTCACCGCGCTGGTCATGCGGCTTGTCTCGCGTGATCTCGGGCGCATGCAGGCGCTGACCGCCAGCGGACAGGTGGTGCGGCTTGGTGCGTCGCGTGACGCCCGCACGGTCGCCGGGGAGTAGGCGGCATGATCCGTATCCGCCACACTGATGAAAACCCGCACGAGGCGAGTGAGATCAACGTCACGCCGTTCATCGACGTGATGCTGGTCCTGCTGGTGATCTTCATGGTCACCGCTCCATTGACCACCGTGAATGTGCCGGTGGACCTGCCTTCCTCGTCGGAGAAGCCGACGCCGCGCCCGGACGATCCGGTATTTCTGACGGTGAAGGCCGATCACGGTCTGGCCTTGGGGGAGGATGACATCAGTGCTGATGCCCTGCCTGGCGCGCTGGAAAGTGCGACCAAGGGCAACAAGGACGAGCGCATCTTTCTCCGCGCCGACAAGACCGTGGATTACGGCACGCTGATGGGCGTGATGGATAAACTGCGCTCTGCTGGCTACCTCAAGGTCGCTCTGGTCAATCTTCAGGGACAGGAAGAGGGCAGCGAGGCGGGTTCAACGCCTGTGGCGTCCGGCAACGCGGCCCCGGCGTCAGGTGCAACCCCATGAGCGGTGCCGCCGACATGACGCAGGCCGAGGGGAGTGCTGAGGCCAACACGGCCCCGTCCTCCTTCACCGAGTGGCAGCGCGGGCAGCTCCGTCTGGCCCGGCGGGACGACGCCCTGCGCTGGGGCCTGTCCTTTCTCGCCGTACTGGCGGTCAGTGGCGGAGCCGTGTGGTGGATCATGCGCCTGCCGCCACCGGTCATGGCGGTGCCGGAACCACCGCCCGCCGCCATTGCCATCGACATGGCACCCGAACCGGTCTCCACACCCACGCCGCCGACGGATGCGCCGATCGGCCCGAAGCAGACCCAGTCCATTCCCGACCCGGCCCCGGTCGAGCCGCCCAAGATCACGGCCCCGCCGTCGCCCGCGCCCAATCCGCCGATCCCGGTGCCCAAGCCCGAGAAGCCCAAAAAACTGGTGAAGAAGCACAAGCCGGTGCCGATGCTCAAAAAGCCGATCCCGGACAAGACGCC
>NZ_JBDNXK010000118.1:0-7946 GCF_047721705.1 Acetobacter sp.
CGTTTCAGACATGCTGGGGAACTCCATAGGATGGCGGGAAGTAAATCTTGTCGTAATCAGGGAACGGCCACGCGGGGATTTCCAGATCGTCGCGGCCGGTGATGCGCTGCCAGTCGGTGCGCGGGTCCATCATGCGCAGGTTCCGGCGCGCAGCCTCAAGCTGGCGGGGGGTGAGGGCTTTCATATCGAACCCCCTTCAAATTTTATTACTTCATCTGCGGCGCAGGTAAATATCGCAGCATCTTCGCTTTCGAAATCGTAACCGTAGGCTTCCATAGCTTCGATGCATTCCCAGTCCGCATAAGGGCCTTTTCCAAGTGCCCATTCACGACCGCGCACCCAAGGCAGTCGCTTTTCAAGAGGAAGATCACTCACAGCCCCCGCCTCCCGGTATGGTTCTGCATCACGCGCCGGTTGATCCGCACGCGCTGGTGTTCGGTCAGGAGGTTTTTCATGATCGCGCACTCGCATCGGTGCCAACAGCCACAAGCCTGGCTGGCGAATATCCCGGCGGGCATGGGCGAAACTTCCCATCGCTCGGGGTGCAATCGATCACGTTGCGCGATGCATTCGCACAAGAAATCATCAAGGAAATAGCCGATGCCACAGAAAGCAAAGCTGGCGCCGAGCAAGCCGTGCGAGATTTGTGGATGCAGCATGCAACGCAAGCGGTTCAATGGACGCCTGGAAGACCTATCAGCTTTCAATCGCCGCAGGTTCTGCTCGCTATCATGCGCGAACTCACGAGAAAAGGGTGGAGCCTCGGACACAACCTTCCGCCGTCGTGCTGGGAAAGCGCGGAAATCGGAATGCGAGAAATGCGAAGATCCGCATTGGCGCCTTCATGTGCATCAGATTTGGGAAGATCGGTCGGACAACCGTCCAGTATATCTGAAGTGCTTGTGTCCGTCCTGTCAGTAATTATCGCACACGCGGCACGAAAGTGGGCTGTTAACCGAGACCCGCTCAACTTGGAAGCGGATAAACGGGATAACCGCGTGGGACGATTGCGCGGCTTCGGCAACGCCATCGTGCCGCAAGTCGCGGCGATCTTCGTCCAAGAGTTCCTCGGCGCATTCGCTGAAATCCAAGAAAATACGGGAGGCTGAGGATGCCTGACCGCGCATGGGTCCGCGTGTCCGGCGTTGACCGGGATGGCACCTATTTCGTGGGGATCTACAACGTGCGCACGAATATCGAGGCGCGCGCATGGCTCCTGTTTGAGAACGTGAAGTTTATTCGGGGGCGTGTAACCGGCCTGCGCTATGAGGCGCTAGGTCGGGGTGACCGCGCATGTCCGTTCCCTGTGCGGGAGATGGCGGCATGAGGATCATTTCCTTCACCCTCCCCAAACCCTTCCCGCTACTCAACCACAGCATAGGCCAGAGCCGGTTTGCGTTGACTGGAATGCGCCGAAAGATGGCGCGGGCTGTAGCCGACGCGGCACTTCACCTGCGCCCCTCTGAACCGTTCCAGAAGGCGCATGTTCTGATCGAGCGCTATTCGGCTGGCACGCCAGATAAGGACGGACTGTACGGCGGCGCGAAGTTCCTGGTCGATGCCCTGACCACGCCGCGCCTGCTGAACGTCCGCACGCCGGGCGCACGGCAGCGCGTGAAGAACAAGCGGGGCCTTGGCTTCGTCGTGGATGACGGGCCAGCGCACATGGAGCTTGAGGTGCGCGCCGTGAAGTGCCGCCTGTGTGAGCAGCGGACTGTTGTTACGATTACTGAGGTGGTGGCATGAACAAGATTTCTGAACGTGATAAAAAGTTTTCATTTCACACAAAAGCCCGAAATCTTGCGATCTTGTCGGAAATGTCCAAGGCGCTTGAGCGCGAGTGCTATGGTAGTTCATTATTGACAATCTCCGCACAGAAGTATCGTGGCTTCAATGTGGTGCCGCACAAAGCGGGCGGTATTGTTATGATGTCGCAGTGCCGGTTCGCGACTACAATTATTCGAGATCCTGACGGCAATATTAGCCTTCCTTGCCGCTTAGTATTTCCGAAGCATTTTCTAAAAAAGTGTCGCCACCCAAAGCTGCTTAAGCGCCTGGATATGAATTGCCAGCCATACGAATGCGAGGCCAGCGTTCCTGCCTTTATGGTGCCAGATCAGGTTAGCGCTATCTATTGTGGTGCATTCATCAATGGCAGTGGCGATTTGCCTGAAGACGATGCCGATACGGGGATATTTTCGTGCCGGGCCGAATGGGGCGACAGTGGGGATGACTGGTCGCTATGGATTGACAAGTTAAGTATCGATCCGGTGCGGGTGGTAGAAAAGATAGAAGCGGCACCAGAAGCCGGATTGACCACAACAATGACCGTGCCCGCAATGCGATCCGTCTCTCGCACAGTGGAGGCCCACTTCCGTGAGAGTGACCCGGAACTAGCAGGCGTCTGGTATTCGCGGACGCTGGGTGTCGATGTGGGTGGCGTGGTCGTCTATCGCAATGCGCTGGATCCGAACATCGTTATTTGCACGTCTCTAGCTGAAAATCGTGGCTTGTCAGGAGAAAAGAAGCCGCTGGACGATGCGATTATGCCTGAGTGGATGGCCGGGTTGTCTGATGGGGTGACGGCATGACCGATTTACCAGAACCCCTCACGCCCGAATACTGCGACCTGCGCGGCTACGACTTCATGCCCCTGTTCGGGCACCGGCTGTTCTCCAGCGAGTTCTACACCGAGGCATCGGACGCAGAGTTTCGCGCAGGCATGCGCTTGTGGTGGGCGGCATGGAACCAGCTTCCTGCGGGCAGCCTGCCGAATAGTGATCGTGCCCTTGCCACGCTGGCTGACTTTGGCCGCGATGTTGGAGCATGGCAGGCCGTGAAAGAGCGCGCGTTGCACGGGTTCATCCTGTGCAGCGACGGGCGGCTCTATCACCCCATGCTGTGTCAGGAAGCGCTCGATGCCTACGAGGAACGCCTTCGGAAGAGCAAGAAGCGCGTGCAGGACAAGGAGCGCCTTCAGGCATGGCGTGAAATGCGCCGGAAACAGAACGCGGACGCTCATCAATCCGATGAACCACAGAACGACGAAACAGAAGTGAAACGCGTTTCATCTGAGTTTCAGGAGCATATCAGAAACGCAGGTGTAGCCGAAAACGCGCGGGGTGACAGGGACAGGGACAGGGACAGTAATATATCACCCTCACTACGTTCGGGCTCTTCCTCATCGCCAA
Source organism: Acetobacter sp. (assembly GCF_047721705.1). Lineage (GTDB taxonomy): Bacteria > Pseudomonadota > Alphaproteobacteria > Acetobacterales > Acetobacteraceae > Acetobacter. The sequence continues at coordinate 3,192 of NZ_JBDNXK010000118.1, forward strand.
GCGCTGAGGCTGGAAGGTCTCGCGCTGCGGAGTTCGATGAGTTCTGGTCGGCCTATCCCCGGCATGTCGGGAAGGACGCTGCCCGGAAGGCCCACACCAAGGCGCGGACCAAGGCAACGCAGGCGGAGATCATGCTAGGTCTGTCGCGGCAGGTCGCTGTCTGGCCGGACCGAAAATCCGACCGGGCGCAGTTCATCCCCTATCCGGCGTCATGGCTGAACAGCGGAGGATGGCAGGATGACCCCAATGCGTCCGCCGCTGCCGCGCCGCCTCCATCGCAGCCCCAACGCAACCATGGCCGCCCTGCGATCTGGGACGCCGTGCCCGACCATCCGGGAGTTTGACCATGAACCACGTTTCGAAGTTCCAGTCTGGAACCGTTGCAGCCTACCGTCCCGCAGAGCCTGCCATTGCCGCGCTGATCGATGCGCGGCGCGAGGGCATGGCGATCCTGCCGAGCGATGTGACGCCAGCCATTGCCAGACAAGCCCATGCGCAACTTGCCGCTGCGCAGCAGGCCGCCCACCCAGCATCGCCCCAGATGGTCATGGGGTGGCTGAAGAAACTTTCCGGCATGGTCGCCAACGCTCCGACCGATGAGGGCGCTGTCCGCGCAGCGGTAGAGGCCGTGATGGAAGTCTGCGGCGATCTGCCGTCTGGCGTCTGGTCGGTCACGTCGCGTCAGGCGTGGTGCCGTCAGCCCGCAGTCAATGGGCGACTGCCCGGCACGTTCTGGCCGCGACCGGCGGAGCTGTATGCGCTGCTACGTCCTATCGCGGACCGGATTGGACGTGAGGTTGAGGGCTGTAAGGCGATTCTGGCCGTTGCGGACCTGAAACCCACAGCGCAGCGCACGGGACCAACGGAAGCCGAACGCGCAGCCGTTATGGTCCAGATGGACGAATTACGCCGCGAACGGGAAGCGAAGCGGAAAGCCGAGGAGGACCGCGTTCGTGAGTTCGGTTCCTACATGCCCGGCAATGACGCAACCCTGCGCGGATGGGATCTGGTCCGGGCGCTGGAGGCTGATCTGTCGAAGATGACGGGCGACATGAGAACCTTCACCGTCGAGCGGATCGCTGTGCTGAAGGCGGCGGCCGAAGCTGCCGATGCGCTGCTGGAGAATACGAAAAATTGCTGAAAACCAATCAGAAAAAGGTACCAATCCCGATGGGGGGATGGTACTATCGCGCATGGATAACCCTGACGAAATCTGGCCAACCCGCTGTGGCGCGGACTACGTGGCGAACCTGGCTCCGGCGATTGACTGGAACGCGGCGGCTGCGAGATGCCGGGCACGGTGCGAGCGTGACATGGCCGTTTCCGTGCCGAGGATTGGCGCTGAGGGCAATGAAGGGGTTGGGTTAGGTAGTTGCACCGGAGAGGCTGGAAACGTCTCTGTGCGGTCAAATACGAGACGATCTTTTTTCCACCAGGTCTTCCCCGGCATCGCGATGGTGAATGGTTTCTCGATTTGGGAGGCAGCTTACGACCTTCAGTGGGGATGGGCCTGCGCGTTCTCGGTGCTTCTGGCCGTTGCTCTGATGGTGAATGAAAGCGCCAAGCAGTTTGAGGGAGATTGACCGTGGACGATGGTAATGGCGCTGTGCGGGCGAATATGGAGGGTTGGTTTGGATGAGTGATACGATAGGCGGCGCTCCGCCGGCCCCCAAAGCATATCTCGAAGCCGTGGCTGACCAGAAGGCTGGCGTCGTCAATCGCGGACCGGCCAAACGGTATCGGTTCATTGCTGAACGCCATGACGGCATCAAGGCGCTGTTCTGGGTTATGGCGCACGATGCTGGAGAGGCTGCGGATATAGCGGCGAAGTATTGCGAAACCATGAGATGGGTCAGTCCTGCCCGCATGGTTGGCCAGCGTAGCGCGTATGATCGGGTTGTGGCGGAACGTGCGGGCGATTTGGGAGGCGAGGGGCGATGACTGACTTCCAGGTATTCGCTGATATGGCAAAAACTGCACCAGGCGCGGCCACGATTATCGGTTGTGCGTGGGCTATAGCATGGTGGGCCGTGCAGCTTGCGAGGGCCATTCGGTGATCGCCGCAACAATCCTCTCCACCACAGCCCTGATCCTGTTCGGGTGGTCGCGGAAGTGTCGGCATGAGTGGGAAACCATCAAGGAACGGCGGATGATGGAAGACGGTTACGATTACCCGGTCGGAACCAAATACATCCAGCGCTGCACGAAATGCGGGACGATGAAGCAGGTGACGCTGTGACCAAAAAGACATTCACGATGTGCGTTTGCGGCGCAATGTGCGCCTGTCAGGGCGCATTGATGTTTGTTCCTCCTGCATCCCCCGCCGCCGATCTTGTGGCAGCCATTGGCTTTGGTGTGTGCGGTTTCATCGTGGGCGGAATAGTCGAATGATCCGCTTCCTGGAACGCCACGTCTGGCCTTGGGCGGAGATTGAGAGGCTGCGGAAAGATGTTGATTTCTGGCGGCAGCAGACCAAAACGCGAGAAAATACCATCAATGAACTGTTCGATGATGTTTTTGGGCTTCGTCACCGCCTCGCCAAATACGAGCGCCCGCGCGACGAGAACGGGAGGTTCGCCAGTAATGGCTGATGCGCTGAAAATTGCCGCCATCTGGGCGCTATTCCTGATCGTGATACCGCCCGTCTCAGCAGTGTGCTGGCTGGTGGTCTGGTGGCACGAAGCATGATCCCCCGCGCTCAGCGTCAGTTTCAGCAGGAAATGGAAGCCCGAGGGTGGTCCGTGTCCGTCTCGCGGGGTGGCCATCTTCGGTGGGTTCACAGAAACGGGGCCATCTATTTCTCGGCAGGGACGCCGGGGGATTATCGGGCCTGGCGGAATGCGAGGGCGGCCATGAGAAGGTTGGAGAAATAACCATGAACCAGACCCTAACCAAAGAAACCAAACGCATCCTCGACACAGTTGTCACGCCCGAGCGCCAGAAGCGGTCTGAATGGACGCTCCAACAGGGTGCGCCGCGCGTGCGTACGACTGTCCAGGCGCTCCTTAACGCGGGAGATATCGACCAGAGCGCGGTTGATGCTGCAGATCGCTGGTATCGGGACTTCGTGTTCGGATACTACGGCTATGTCGAATTCGCGCCGCAACATGAAATCAACACGCTGACGCGCCATGATGAGGTATCGTGGATGGTTGTCCGCGCACATGCAAAGGGCCGAATAGCGGACATCCGCGATGCGCTCGGTATGTGTGTCCATATCAGGTTGCGCATGATGATCGCGGAAGAAAAAACGTTCTCCGATATGGGAAAGTTTTTCTATCCCGGCACCACGGATTCCGTGGGAAGGAGGAAAGTCTCGGCGCAGTGCGCATTAGTCCTTGAGCAATTATCTGATTATTACGAATGGCAGGGCAAACAAAAAAAGGTTGCAACATGAGTCCGCAATTCGTATGAATATAACCACAATCGAATAACTGCGTTCAGTCAGGATATTCGTAGCACCGGGTATATTTGCCGACAGATTGAATGCATCGCCTCATGAGCAGGCCGGATGTTTGATTTAATCGCGCTAAAACCGGCAGAAAACAGCCATCGTTTGAAAAACAATCAAAAAGTTTGAATATGACGCAGAGAGGTGGAGCAAGAGCCGGTGCGGGCCGGAAAAAGGGGCACACATCAGAGGCCAAGAAAATTGGCCGTGAAGTTAGTGGCCGCGTCACGAAAAACCTTGCGGACGCCTGCGCCACACCCCTTGAAGTGATGGCCCGCGTCATGCAGGGCGACGTTTCCATTACTGAAATGCAGTTTGAGGCAGCGAAGGCAGCGGCCCCTTACATCCATCCGAAGCTATCCGCAATCCAGATGGATGCAAGGGTAAGGCGATCCGTTGAAGATATGACAGATGAAGAACTTGCCGCGCTCGCTTCTGGTGAAGAAGGCGGCGGAGAAGGCGAGGTCTGAACTTAAGCGCCGGTCAGCAGGGCGATCTGGTCTTCTCGGTTTCACTCAATACACCATGTCTGACTACATGGTGGGGCCACAGCATCGGCTTTTGTGTGATCGCCTTGATGCCGTTGAGCGTGGGGAAATTAAGCGCCTGATGGTGTTTATGCCGCCCCGGCATGGTAAATCAGAACTGACCAGCAAGCGTTTCCCTGCGTGGTTTCTGGGGCGCAATCCGACCAAGCAGATTATCACGGCCTCGTATGGCGCGACGCTTGCGCAGGGCTTTGGTCGGGATGTGCGCAATATCGTGGCATCGCCCGAGTTCGGTTTATTGTTTCCGGGTGTAGGCGTTGCGTCTGACAGTGCTGCCCGTGACAACTGGCACACAAATAAAGGCGGCGTTTATACTGCCATGGGCGTGGGCGGCGGTCTGACTGGTAAGGGCGCTCATGTCGCGCTGATCGATGATCCTGTGAAAGACAGGCAGGACGCTGAAAGCCCAATCATACGCGAGGCGGCATGGGACTGGTATCGGTCGGTCCTACGCACGCGCTTGATGCCAAATGGGGCTATTGTTCTTGTTCTTACCCGGTGGCATCCGGACGACCTGGCGGGTCGCCTATTGGCCGAGATGGAGAATGGAACAGGCGAGGAATGGGAAGTCCTATCGCTTCCCGCCATATGCGTTTCTGATCATGATGCTCTACATCGTGGGATTGGTGAGGCACTTTGGCCCAAGGTGTTCCCGGTTGCAGAACTGAAGAATATCGAGAAGTCCATCGGCCCCCGCGAATGGTCGGCCCTGTATCAGCAGAACCCGACGCCAGGTGAGGGGACGCTGTTTAAGGT
>NZ_JBDNXK010000119.1:0-7946 GCF_047721705.1 Acetobacter sp.
CAATCACTATATTCACTGCATTCTTATGTCATTCACGATTATACTGCCGTGGTTGAAAATCAATTTGAAACACAAATGAAACTTAAATGTAACATTGATCCTTCAAACGGTGGACCCGGTTTACCCCTGTCGCCACCCCGATCTTGAGGGACACAAGGCGCAGAAGACCGTTTATGTTCAGGGTTCCCTCTTGCAGCCTTCTGTCGACAAAATCGCTCCGGGAAACAACGACCAGCCCAGCCTCATGGAACGGGCCATGTTTCGTCCGGTTCCACTATGGCTCCTGATTCTGACGATCGTGTTAGGCGTGGTGGTAACGATCGTGTTCGGAGCCCTGGTGCTGAAGCCTCCCCGCCAGAAGCAGGTGCAGGAAACGGTTCTCGCGCTCGCCAATGTGCCGTTCGTGCTGAAGCAGACGGTCAAAAGCATCACGAAAGTTCCGCGTGGGTATGCGCCTCCGCCCTATCAGCCGCTGCCGGAAGGGTTGTGGCGGAATCCGGATCAGCCTTTCGTCGATGAGGGGTATGTACTGGTTCGGGCTTTCGATGAACATCTGAAGCGTTCCGTAGTGCGCCTGATCAGTCTGCGCGACGGAACAATCGTGCATCAGTACGCGCCCGACATCCGCACAATGAACAGTCGTTCGACTTTTTCCTCGGCGCTGATCGATCTCAGGCGCGACCGGGATGCCCGACGCAACCTGATGATGCACCCGCTGCTGATGCCCGATGGTGGGATCGTCATTCATGACAGTTCACCGTTGGCCCGTTTCGATGCCTGCGGACACATGCAGTGGATGATCGACGGAATATTCCATCACTCACTCGAGCGCGATGGCGACGGCAATCTCTGGGCGGCGTTCCGCTATCCGAAAGCGAAAGTTCCAGATGTAGGGCCGCTTTTCGAGGATGAGAGCGTCATGAAGGTCAGCCCTGACGGGAAGATCCTCCATGAAGCACGGATCGTCGATATTCTCGACAGCAACCAGCTCGGCTGGCTCTGGCGTGGTCGGCCCTACACGGACGACCCGTTCCATCTCAACGATGTTCAGCCGGTTCTGAAGTCCGGCCCTTACTGGCAGGCAGGCGATCTGTTCATCAGCCTGCGCAACCTGTCACTTGTCATGCTTTACCGCCCCACGACCGGAAAAGTCCTGTGGTGGAAAGCCAATTTCTCACACATGCAGCATGATGTCAGCATCATCGACGATCACCGGATTGCGGTGTTCGACAATAACTGGCGGGTTGCCGCCCCCGAAGGCGAGGTCGATGGCTTCAACCGTGTGGCTATCTACGATTTCGCCACGGACAGCGCCAGCTATCCCCTTGATGATGCGATGAAAAAACTCCGTGTTCACACGCGCGCGCAGGGACGCGCCACGCCGCTCCCGAACGGGGACTTCATGATTGAGGAAACCGAAGGCGGACGTCTGATGCGTATCGCTCCTGATGGCACGGTGCGGTGGCGTTACATCGCCGCCATGCCGTCCATGCGCCGCCTGCAACTGCGCTGGAGCCGCTACGTCGATCCAGTCCGCAACCAAGAGGCAATCACTCTAGCGAAAGATGTAAAATGCAACTGAATACACCTGCTCTCTGTCGTCTCGGCGCTCTTGCCCTGCTCATTACCGGACCAACTCCCGCTCTTGCTTACATGGGGCCCGGTCTGGGGCTTGGCGCGATTGGGAGCGCGCTGGGGATAGTCGGCGCAGTACTGCTCGCGATCGTCTCGGTCGTCTGGTATCCATTCAAGCGCATGTTGCGCCGGATGCGCGGCAGTTCGGCGGCCCCGGCAAACAGCCCCCATTCCAAGCCGCAAGCGTGATGTCTTCCTCCTTGTTTTCGGGTGTTGACGCACAGAGGAAGACGCTCGGTTGATCGGCGTCGTCGTTCTGTTGCTGGCCACGCTGGCGTCCATCGAACTGGCCTGGGCGACCGGTGTTCTGCGCTGCCTGATGGATGTGAACCGGCTGGGCCGACGCGCCACCCACATCGTCACACGGCGTCATGTGTCCGAATGGGCCAAGGAACGCGCGATGCGGCTGATGTCCGGTCGCCTCATGGCGCAATCCCTGCGGGGGCTGGCGTTGATTGCCGTGGTCGCCGCTCCCCTGCTTCTGGCCCTGGCGGTGGACAAATGGTGGCCTTACGGGTTCGCGCAGGCCTTTACCCACTGGCCCACCCGTGTGGCGCTGTTGGTGATCTCGCTCGCTTACCTGTTCACCCGGCGTCGTTTCCGGAATGCCGCGCCTGCAACGGGTGGAGAAAAAGGGGCTGGGGCGGAGCGCCTATTGCAGCGTATGGCGCTGGGCAATCGCGCCATGCTGGAGATCTCCTTCGACATTGAGCGTGCACGCTACAAACCGTGGAAAGATGAATCACCACAGCCCGGCCCGCTTTTCGTCACGGGCCTTGCGCGGGCAGGCACGACCATCCTGACGCGCCTGCTGCACGAGCAGTATGGCATGGCGTCCCTCACCTACCGCGATCTACCCTTTCCGCTGGCACCCAATAGCTGGGCCAAGCTGTCTGCTGGTTTCAAGCGTCAGGTGGAACGGTCCGAACGTGGGCACGGAGACGGTATTCTCCACGATCTAGACAGCGCGGAGGCCATCGAAGAAGTCTTCTGGCGTCACTTTGAAGGCAATCGCTATGTGGGAGCAGACGGTCTTTCCCCTGTTCCGCCTCTTCCCGAAACGGTCGATGCTTTCCGCGATTATGTCGGGCTGATCCGTCGCCGCTATGGCGGCGCGCGTTATCTCTCGAAGAACAACGCCAATGTGCTGCGCCTGCCCGCGCTGATCGAGGCATTTCCGCAGGCCGTGCTGGTCCATCCCTTTCGCGACCCGCTACAACAGGCGGAATCCTTGCGTCGCCAGCATGAGCAAGCGCTGCAACTGGCTGCTGACGACCCGTTCAGGCTGGAGTTCATGCGCTGGCTCGGGCATTACGAGTTTGGCGGCGATCAGCGGCCTTTCCTGTTTCCCGGCCATCCTGCGGCAGATGGCGACCGGGGCTCCATAGACTACTGGCTCCAGTTGTGGGTCAGCGTCTATTCAGCCTTGCTTGATCATTCTGAGGCCATTCAGACCCGTCAAATCTTCATCGACTACGACACCGTATGCGCGGACGCTCCGGCTCTTTCCGCTCCGCTTACTGAGGCGCTGGAGCTTCCCGAGCCATGGGATCTGACAAGTCTGCGCGCCGTGTCGCCACGAACCGTGGATGGGGCCAGCCCTCAGATGATGGAACGGGCGGAGACCGTGCATGCAGCCCTGCGCGCGCGCAGTTCGCGCATCGCGGGCTGAATGGCGGCATGGGTGCCGGATCCGGAGAGTCCCTGAGCAATGCTTCCACCTTCCGCTATCGGACCATCGACGCCGCGCGGGGGCTGGGCGTTCTGGGCATAGGGCTGTGCAATGCCCCCGGCTTTGCTGCTCCGATGGGCCGTGCCGAGCAGATGCCTCACCTGACATCTCTGACGGAGCGGCTGCTGTGGGTCGCCGGTCAGACGCTCATGCAGGGGCGTTTTGTCGCGCTCTTCTCTCTTCTATTCGGCCTTTCCATGCTCTGGGTTGGTGGCGATGGACGTGATCCGGTCGCCAATGCGCGCCTGACGCGCCGACTGTGCTGGCTGGCCGTATTCGGCGTGGTGCACGGTGCCCTGCTGTGGTGGGGAGACATATTGCTGCCCTATGCCCTGACGGGACTAATCGTGCGGCCCTGCCGTGGCTGGTCGGTGCGCCGTCTGCTGATCGTGGGAAGTGCTGCATATGTGCTCGGGGTTCTGATGTTGCGCGTGGACGGGCTGGTGGCGTTGTGGAGCGGCGGGTATGTGGAGACCGGCATGGCGCAGGATGGATTCTTTCCCAAGCCTGTTCTCGTCTCATTCCTCAGGGAAAACGCGACGGACTGGCTGTCGGCCCTACCGGTTTCCGTGCCCGCCGTGATGCTGACGAGCGGCCCGCTGATGCTGATCGGCATGGGGCTCTGGCGCGCCGACCGGTTTCTTCCCCGTTTCTCAGGGTGGTTTCTTGTCGGCGGCATGGGGGCGGCGCTGGTGTCTCTTCCGTTGGCTCTGATGCAGGCGGGACTACTGTCTATTGATAGGCATGGTCTGCGACCATCCAATCTGGGTTTCCTCGCCGTGACGGTGCGCCTGCTTGTCGCGCCATTGGGGGCGCTGGCGTGGCTCTGGATCGTAGAGCATGCGGAAAGCGTGCAGAGGGCGCTGGCACCCGTGGGGCGGCTGGCGCTGAGCGCCTATCTCGGCCAGTCGCTTCTGGCGCGAGGTTGTCTTTTTCTTGTCCCGGTTCTTTATGGCGTCGCCCCGTATGGGCCGCTCATGGCGCTGGCGAGTGTGCTGGTTCTACTTCAGGCGGTCTGTGCCGCGATCTGGTGCAGGCGAGGCTGGCCGGGTCCGGCTGAGAAGCTGTGGCGGTGGCTCTATCGCGGCCGGCCGCAGAGTGTTTCTGGCTGAGCATGGAGCAGAAGGCGTTTGGATGCTTGTAGGTGTGAGGGGGTGTTTCACGGGAGCTTTGCCCCGAACCCCACAAAGGGATGCGGCCCCTTTGATCCCGGCTTGTTTCAACTCAAGAAGATGGAGGGCAGAGCGGGATTCTGCCCTCTATTTGTAAGGTTATATAACGCTTTCAGAGGCGGGCCCGATGCCGCTTCTCATTCCCACTCAATCGTGCCCGGCGGCTTGGACGTGATGTCGTAAGTCACGCGGTTGATGCCACGCACCTCGTTGACGATGCGGCTCGCCACGCGGTTCAGGAAACCCATGTCGAACGGATACACATCTGCCGTCATGCCGTCCGTGCTGGTGACGGCACGCAGCGCCACGGCCTGATCGTAGGTGCGGCCATCGCCCATTACGCCGACCGTACGGACCGGGAGCAGAACGGCGAAGGCCTGCCAGATGGCGTCATAAAGACCAGCGTTGCGGATCTCTTCCAGATAGATGGAATCCGCCTTGCGCAGCAGGTCCAGCTTCTCGCGGGTGATGCTGTCGCTCGGAATGCGAATGGCCAGACCCGGACCGGGGAACGGATGGCGACCGACGATGCTCTCCGGAATATCCAGCTCACGACCAAGATCGCGGACCTCGTCCTTGAACAGCTCACGCAGCGGCTCGACGAGCTTCATGTTCATGCGCTCGGGCAGGCCGCCGACATTGTGATGCGACTTGATGGTGACGGACGGACCACCCGTGAAGCTGACGCTCTCGATCACATCCGGATAGAGCGTGCCCTGTGCAAGGAACTCCGCGCCACCGATCTTGGCGGCCTCTTCCTCGAACACTTCGATAAACAGACGGCCGATGGTTTTGCGCTTGATCTCCGGGTCCGTCACGCCTTCCAGCGCGGAGAGGAACATGTCGGACGCATCGCGGTGGATCAGCTTGATGTTGAACTGACCACGGAACGTCTTGACCACCTCCTCGGCTTCGCCCGCACGGAGCATGCCGTGATCGACAAAGATGCAGGTGAGCTGATCGCCAATCGCCTGATGGATCAGCACGGCGGCAACGGAGGAATCCACGCCACCGGACAGGCCGCAGATGACCCGCTTGTCGCCCACCTGCTGACGGATTTTCTCGATCTCGACATCACGGAAGCGGGCCATTGTCCATGTGCCAGTGCAGCCCGCGACATTGTGCGTGAAGTTCTTCAGCAGTGCGGCGCCGTGGGGCGTGTGAACCACTTCCGGGTGGAACTGCACGCCATACATGCGACGACCTTCATCGGCGATCACCGCGAACGGCGCACCCTCGGACGTCGCCACAGCGCGGAAGCCGGGCGGAAGCTGGGTCACACGGTCGCCGTGGCTCATCCACACCTGCTCGCGGCCACCACGCGCCCATGCGCCACGGAACAGGGCGCAGTCCTCGGTGATGTCCACAAAGGCGCGACCGAACTCGCGGTGGTCGGAGCCTTCGACCTTGCCGCCAAGCTGGTTGCACATGGCCTGCTGGCCGTAGCAGATGCCGAGCACCGGCACGTTCAGCGCGAACACTACTTCCGGGATGACCGGCGCGCCCTCGTCATGCACGCTGGCCGGGCCGCCCGAGAGGATGATGCCACGCGGCGCAAACTTGCGAATACGCTCCTCGTCAGCCGTGAACGGCCAGATCTCGCAGTAAACGCCGCTTTCGCGCACGCGGCGGGCGATGAGCTGCGTCACCTGCGAGCCGAAATCGAGGATCAGGATCCGGTCGGCGTGCAGGGAGGCATCGAGGGCGGGAATGGCGGTGTCCTGATCGTTACCGGACATGAAGGGCTCCTTGAAGGGGCGACGTGCGAATGGGCGTGCTACATTGCGGCATGCGTTTTGCGCGGTATAGGACGAGTGGAGGCTCCCGTCACCCGTTTCCATGGAAACCGGATGAAGGCAGAACCCCAATATCGCGCCAGTCAGAGGTCTGAGTCATGCTTTTTTCCTTTCTGCGCCCGTTCTGCGCCCTCCTGCTGATGGGGTGCGCCGCTGGCGCAATGGCCACCCCTGCCCTCGCCTCGGCACAGGATGATCCGTATGGGGACTGGGTCGGCACGCTGGTGACGGACAAGGGAACATGCCCCGATACGTATGAATCCGTGCTTCAGATTCGCTCCGACAAGCTGTTTTTCGCACCCGCGACCGGCACGCTGGTGCTGCATGGCACGCCCGACAAGGACCACAAGCGGTTCCATGCCCAACTCATGCTCAAGGATGCGAAAGACAAGCCGCTGCCCATGGTGTTCGAAGGCCACCCGGAAGGCGACACCATCGTCGGCGTGTTCGGCACCCCGAACTGCCGGGCGCATGTCGTCCTGCAACGCCCGAAAAATACCGGCTGGAGCCACTTCCTCGGCGACCGCTAATCTTCCTCTGCCTTACGAAAGCGTCTCTCCATGCAACTGACCGGCCAGATCGTCCTCCCGGATCGCATTGTCGCGGGCACGATCGACTTTGATGCAACGGGCATTCACGCCGTGACGCCACAGGCATCGGCTCCTGCCCGCTATATTCTGCCGGGGTTCATCGATGGACACGTTCATGGCGGTGATGGCGCCGATACCATGGACGGCGTGGAAGCAATCCACCGCCTTTCACGCTTTCACCTCACACATGGCACCACGACCATTCTGCCAACCACCATCACCGCACCGTGGGCTGACGTGATGGGCGCTTTACATGCCGTCGCCGAAGCGCAGCGGACTGCTCCGGCCAATAGCCCCAACATCCACGGTGCGCATCTGGAGGGGCCGTTCGTCAGCCCGCACAAGCTGGGAGCGCAGCCGCCTTTCGCCATTCCTCCGACAGCCGATCGTGTGACCGAAGCACTGGAGACCGGCGTTGTGCGCGTGGTCACGCTGGCCCCGGAACTCGACCACGCCGAAACCGCAATGCGCCTTTTTGCGCAGGCAGGCGTGCGTGTCAGCTTTGGACATACCACAGCGGGATATGAGCAGACGGAACAGGCCATATGCCGGGTCTGCGCCGCCGGGGGCACCGTAGGGGCGACGCATCTGTTCAACGCCATGGCCCCCATCGAAAGCCGTCGGCCCGGGCCGGTCACGGCGCTGATGTGCAGTGATGCCGGTTATGCGGAAATGATTTTCGACACACACCACATTCACCCGGCCACATTCCGTCTGGCGTCCCGTGTCATGGGCGAGCGACTGCTGTTCGTGACCGACGCTATGCGTGGGGCAGGGCAGGCGGAAGGCCCGAGCCAGCTTGGTGGGCAGGATGTGGTGGTTCGTGACGGTGCCGTGCGGCTTCCCGACGGCACCCTTGCGGGCAGCGTGCTGACGCTCGATGTCGCGCTGCGCAACGCCGTGACGGTGGGCGGCGTGTCGCTTCCCGCCGCAAGCCGCCTCACCTCGGCCAGTCCCGCCGCCTATCTCGGTCTGCACGATCGCGGACGCATCGCACCGGGATTGCGGGCCGATCTGGTGG
>NZ_JBDNXK010000120.1:0-7786 GCF_047721705.1 Acetobacter sp.
GGACGCGGATGCTGTTCAGCCATGCCCAGAAAACCCTGTCATGGGACGCGTTTGCTTTTGCTGAAACCCTGCTGACCCAGCCTGTCATGGTTGTAGTGGGAGAAAAGGTCGGCGCGTTCGGAGCCTATCGCGATGGCACGGAAATTTATGGCCGCGCCACCGCGTCAAAAGACCGGCAGATCGTTTCGCTGGAAAACAGCTCGCATTATGATCTGTATGACAAACCGGAAGCTGTTGATCCGGCGCTGGAGAAACTGGTGCCTTTCTTAAAGGCGCACCTTGGAAACAGTGCTTCAGCATAAGAACTAAGGTTTGTCCGCTTTCATCGTCGCCTGCGTTGTGAGCGGACATTCCGTTTTCCCCCCTAACCAGCCTGTTGGCTCAGCAGAAACAGAGCCGACAGGCTGTAGTCGCCCTCATCTCAGACACCCAAGCGGTTATGACGGTTGTCCGAAAGCCGACATTGTCAGGCGAACCTCAATAGACTGTCTTTGGGACGAAGCCGTCATTCCGAAACGGCTCGCTGAACGGCGGTTCTTGCCACCAGCGGACGTTCGCGCACCTGGCCCGTGATGATCCGCTTCCGAAGAACGTCAGCCTTCCCGCTGTAGGCGGGATGCCTCAGTCCCGGTCATCACGGCCCGATCGGCGCTTCCCAGAAGCGGACATCTGTTCATGTTGCTTGGCGGCGCTTTCGGGGAGCGCGGACGACAGGAGCAAGACAAAGTCGATTGCGAGATGTTCGCCTACGGTTTTTCAGCTTTCCGCCGCCCATTCATCTCGAATACGGCTGACCGGCTTATCACCGGAGTGAGCCGATCCAGCTCTGCCCATTGTGATCAGTTTATCGCGGCCGGCAGATCACCAAAAAGGCCCAGCAAGCGCGCCCGCGTTGCCGCATCTTCAGCCAGTAATTTACGGACGGCGGCTTCATAAAGCTTCAGGCTCTTTAGGTTTAGAGCGGTAACAATCGCTCCTAGCGCAGGCGTCTCCCTAATTGGGTAACGCGCCATGATTGCAGTTATGTTATTGGCCGCGATTAAAGCTTGAAGGTTGGCAAGCTCTGTCTGATACATAGTTTGCGCGTCGACCGTGATGTTCACCGAGGCGCCTGCTTTAATTTTCTTCCAGTCGGGCCTGCCAAGGCTGATTTGATCCTTTACGCTCTGTTCTGTCATTCTGGCTGCCATACGCTCTGCGTGTTCACTAACCGCGTGAAGCGCGCTGGCAACCGCGGCATCCGTCATTGCCTGAGGATCGCCTTCTACTACTGTGCATTGCCGTTCGGCGATTTGCCGTACGATTGTAGGATCATAATACAGACCCTCGACCGAATAAACTTGTAGCGCAAATACACCCTTAGCTCGGAGTTCAGCCTTTTTCGCTGCATCGAGCTGATCCTGATCAACAATACCAAACGCCTGCACCCAAGCGAGGCTCTGCGCATCGCGAAGGCTGATTACCGCATGTTCTACATCGCCACAACTTTCTCGGGGAAACACTGATACACCCGGGAAGAGAATTTCGTAGAGCGGCTGATCCAGACTGGCAGATGTGCCTTCCACAAACAGCATTTTGCGTCGTGCGCCAATCAGAGCCTCCTTTGTGCTGTCGTCGACTTCGATGCCGGGCTCCAGAACGTCCAAGTCCCAGCGCTGTATGTCGTCACCAACAGCCTGGGAGTCGCGTACCAATACCGTCCGCGCTTGGTGGCAGTTAATTGGCAAGCTAAGTTCGTGTGTTGATACTACAAAACTACAATCAGACTTCTCTGAAAATAGTTGAAGCAGAAGAGGCGTAACAATTGAAATATGAAGGTGCCGCTCTGGTTCATCAATTATAATGAGTGACCCAGGTTTGGCGGTGAGGACCGCACCGGCTACCAGTAATGCGGCTCTTTCACCATCGGATAAGGCGGCAATGCTATATTGTGCGCCGCCCCTTTTGCTTGCCACCACTGACCCGTCATCCTTGATGATCAGCTTTATGGGGATGCCAGCACCGGCAAGAAGAAGATTGATCTTCTCTAAGGGAGGTAACGTTGTGGCAAGTTTCGCCGCTCCTGAAGGATCGCCCTCAAGATGCTTCGCGTGTATCTTACGCGATAAGCTATTCGATCCTTCTATTAAATCAGCTAAAATCAGACCAGCTCGTATATTGGCCTTCCACTCCAGCCAGCGTGCAGAAGGCTGGCTGTCCTGCCCTTTGGCTATATTTTCGTTCTGAATCTTATCCTTCGGCGAGAATGGGATCGAATTGCTCTCCATTGTGTTTTGCCGGTGCGCAGATATGCGAACAGCGGTCGCAGCGTTAGCTCTATAAAGAGCTGACATGAGCCCGGATTTGCCCGCCCCATTCGGACCCACGACAAACAGAGGAGTATCTTTGCTGACCGGCAAGACGATGGGCTGGTTCGCTATCGACTGAACCGTTGTCGCGTAGATTGGTTCAACTGCAACGTTCGGATTTACCATATGCATTTCCATCTCCCGTATGTCGGTTAAAGTAGCCACGAGGGAGGAAAGCCACAAGCGATCTGGATGCAACCAAACGCCATTGAGCGATCAGTGAATGAAGGGCCGCTTGAGTGACTTCAGGCCCTCAAAGAAGCCAGTCCGCTTTCCCGCCTAACCAGCCTGTTGGCTCAGCAGAAACAGAGCCGACAGGCTGTAGTCGCCTTCATAATGGAAATTATTGTCGGTTTTTCCTCATTCTGAAAGCGGACATATCCTACCCTGCTTAAACGGGGGCTTGGACTGATGTGCCCTTGATCGCGCAATAAGGTGTTTTACGATCTGTGGCCGATATGACGCTTTTTCTGGCCAAAAGCGTTCTGTTGGCCAGAGGGCTAAATCAATATCATGAAGCATCGTGAAAGGAAGGTCGCAATGCGGACTGATATTGAGTTTCTATCTGAGGGAAGAACGCTCCGTGGCTGGCTTTATCGCCCAGAAGGAGAGAAGGGTGGATATCCGGCTATCGTCATGGCGCATGGTCTTTCCGGAGTTAAGGAGCAATATCTCGATCGTTATGCCGAAGTTTTCGTCTCGGCGGGGTTTGGGGTGATTCTATATGATCATGTCAATTTCGGAGCGAGCGATGGCGTCCCCAGGCAGGAAGCCGATCCTGTGCTTCAGAGGCGGGGTTACCGTGACGCCATTAGCTTTGCCCAGACGGTTTCATGGATTGATCCGCAACGGATCGGCCTGTGGGGCACAAGTTACAGTGGCGGCCATGTCTTGGAAGTTGCGGCTCTCGACCGCCGGGTGCGATGCGTGGTGAGTCAGGTACCTACAGTCAGTGGATATCGCTCTTCTCAGCGGCGTGTCCGTTCTGATCTTGTACCGTCACTTCTCTCCGGTTTTGCCGCTGACCGTGCCGCACGGTTCCAGGGCAAAACCCCTGCGGTGTTTCCGGCAGTCTCCGACCGGCCAGACGTTGCGTGCGCCATGGGCGGAGCAGACGCGTATGCTTTCTTCACCGGAACCCGGAGTTTCGCACCGACATGGCGGAATGAACTGACCCTTCGCAGTGCCGAACTGGCGCGTGAGAATGAGCCAGGTATCCATATCGCTCGAATCAGTCCCACCCCTCTGCTGATGATCGTGGCCGATCAGGACATCCTGACGGCAACGGATATCTGCCTCGAAGGCTACCAGTCGGCATTGCCGCCCAAAAAGCTGCACATGATCCACGGGGGACATTTCGACCCTTATGTGCGGTGCTTTGAAGAGACCAGCCAGGCCGCCCGGGACTGGTTCACTGAACATCTAATCGATGATGCCATACGTTGATGATTCTAAATCCACTGACATTCGGGCGCTTGCGAGGGATTACGTGGATGGCGAGAGTGTCGGTGAACACTGCCACAAAGACGGTCAGTTCATTCATGCGACTGCGGGCGTCATGGAGATCCGTACCCCGATGCGTCTGTGGCTTGTGCCTCCGCAACGCGGTTTGTGGATACCGCCTTGCACCCCGCATGCTTTGAGGGCGCGGGGCAAGGTTACCCTTCGGACAGTTTATATTGCAGCCAGTAAGGTAACATCCTGCCTCGGTGAACAGCCGGGTGGGTTCATGGTCTCAGCATTCCTGCGTGAAATCATTCTGAAGAGTCTCTCGCAGGACGTAATTGAAAATCATCCACGGTTTCATCGGCTCGCTGGAGTGCTCCTGGACGAACTCAGCCATCTGACGCCAGATCGTTTGTCTCTGGCGATGCCTGTTGATAAACGCCTTGCGCTGGCGTGTGCTGAAATTCTCTCAACTCTCGGTATCAATCCGGGGATGGGAGCTCTATCGAAACAAGCTGGAGCTTCCATCAGAACCCTTACCCGCCTGGCTCAGAAGGAATTTGGCTGTTCTCTTTCGATATGGCGGCAACAGGCGCTCGTTCTGACAGCTGTCCCAAAGCTCATTGCTGGCGAACCGGTGGCTTCAATAGCTGACACATTAGGGTATGAGACGCCAAGTGCGTTTGCAGCCATGTTCAGGCGGATCATGGGGGTTACTCCCGGGAATTATCGCTAGCACTTTTCTGGTAGACGAATACCCGTGTCCACAAAGGCAATAGCGAAGATTTCTTCATCCAAATTTATGGCTGCTTACATCTTCCTGTAACTCGAAAACAGACATTCCGCTCCCCCCCATGCCTATCCGCTCAGCGATGTAGGAGCAAGACAGGCGACAGTCGCTCTCTTGTCGGACGCAAGAACGCCGCTGCCAATCCCGGAACGGTTCACAACCTCCATCTGCGCCGCAGTTTCATTCGTCTTCATGACATGTATCGCTCGTTGCGAGTTAGTTTTGAGATAGGCTCCGAAAGATGCGAGCAATACTTCACGTATGGTTCATAATTTTCTTAATTTTTTCAAATATAAATCTGGATAAATTTTCTCCAAAAATATCACTGTGACCATTAATAATATCGCCACCACATTTCGCATTTATAAACGGAGTTTCTCGGAATCCGGGAATTATATCCAGTATTACATTGCTAGTTCCAGATTTATCCTTTTTCAATAGCATATTGTGTGTCAACAGGAGCTTCGAATGCCCAATAGTCGTATTCAGACCCTGTCTTTGATCAGCATCGCTAAATCCCTCTGTGAAAATATTCCATCCCTTTCCAATACGAAACGCTATCTTCGTCGCCAAGTCTTTTGACGAAGTTATGCTGAGAAAAACGGTTCTATGATTGGAAATATCTTCGTCTCTATATTTTATAGCCTGATGGATAGGTAGATATTGATTTGCTGAGAAGGCAGGATTTAAAAGTATAATCATATCCGCCGTACTTAATGAACAACGTTCGTCGACAGCTGCTTCCATTAGAGCTTGCGCTTGACAAGTAAAAAGCATAAACGCCCCAAAACTATGGCCTATATGAATCAAAACAGGCCTATCTTTTGATAATGTATCGTCGATATTAATCGATTGTTCTATAGTGTTTCGCTCATGCCATTTTTTTATTTCCTCATTTTTATAAGCTGCAAGATGAGCGTGCAGTTCTCGGAGGTTGCCTTGTGCGACGATACCAACCCGATGGCTTCGGCCCCAAAATGTTAGTAAGGATAGAAAACCAGGATAAGTTAGTCCTTGCCAAGCAAAGAAAACACATAGAACAGGACGCGGATTTTGGGGATTTCTTATCTTTTCTTCTTGAACAATATTTTTAAATATATCATGAAATTTTCCTAGGTTATTACTTTCCCTCTTGATTTTTTGAGCATTTTGCCTCCATCCGTGATTAAATGTTACAATTATTCCACGCGGATTTTTTTTTAGCCATTTAATTGGCTCATCAATATACTTTCTCTCAAAGACAATCCCTTGCTCATTTAATTCAACTATCGCAAACGCGTTAGGTGTACCCGCAACATACTGCAAAGGCTCGCCATGGTAGTGTTGATAGGAGAGAAAAAAATTTCTCAGTATAATAGGAGGAGTTCTCGCTTTCGCAGGATCAAGGCCAAGATTATCGTAAATACATCTTTCTATAAGGCCAACTGAAAGAGAAATGAGTGCTAATACAACAGAAAGTGGTGTTACTCGCAGATTGGATACCGTAAAGCCATACATTGTTTTTAAATTGCACCAGAAAGAATGATTTTTCATATTATAAAGAGTTGAGATATCCGTAGTCTGAAAAAGGAAATAGGATGTGATCATGGCAATGCATAAAGAAATAACAACACCAGTAATATAAGCCGCAATTGGTCTAAATCGTAAATAAATAAATGGCCAAATAGACCAAAATATCATCAATGAAAATGCACCTAACGGGATCGGATATGGAAAAGCAAGTATTAATGAAAAAAGAGACGCAAATATAAAAAATGTTAACATATATTCTAACTTTCTTGGTTGCGCGTTTATTTTTTAATTAAAAGAGCAAAACGGTCAACCCGGCGCTTTCCTAGACTGAGGAACACCAGTTGTGTTATGCGCTAAATATATTATCCCATTCCGAATAGTTTGCGACGAAAAGCGGACCGACGGGTTTCCCCGCATTGCAGTCACTCAGCGACTCGTTGACTGTTTGTAGGCACCGATCTGTTTGGGAGAAAGCAAGTATCTGCTGAGTGATGATGATTGGTCTCGAGCGCAGCATGAGACAAATCAGGACAAGTATTTCTCTGGAACGCCAATTATATGCGTTAAAACAGAAACAGAGAAATACTCTCCAAAATACAAGATGATCAGAAACACGTATTCCTCTGAGGAACCACCATTTCTGACCACCTGAATTTACACTGGTTACTGTTTAGACCACCAGCGTTCATGGGCATTTCGCTGTGTTATCCAGCCCCCTTTCTTTAACGTAGCGTTCAACATGCGAAGTTCCATTGTTCCTGGCGGCCAGGGGCGTCCCAGAAAGTCTTCCACGATCCGTCTTGACGTCACGTGCCCCTCATTCATAGCAACCCATTTTTCAAAAACATCAAAATCGAAATCCAGACTCTCTCCTTCAGAAGATAAAGTCAGCACATTTTCCCCACCGCCGCCAAACAATAATCTGCAGACTGCGTCCTCAGAAGATATTCCCGGATTGACGACAGTATTACTTCCCGGCGCTCTGAGTTCACGCTCCGCCGAGACAAAGCAGCGCGATATTACTGCTCTATTTTTTCCAGACAAGAAATCATTCGGAATATATGTCTCCCAATCACGATTTCCTATCCTGTACCACTCCCGATCAATCGGATTTCTTATTTCCATTTTACCATCGTCTACTGATATTCTCTGATTTTCATACGCCCAGCGACTTATGGCCTGCGTTGAATAATCCTCAAAAGGAGGCCGCTCTCCCTCATAAGATGGATCCATCCGAGCACTATGCTCGATTTCTTTCCATGCCTCCTCAACCGTCAGAGAACCTCTGACCATAGCCGGATAAATTTTCGACAAAACATCGGGACTGACTTCCTGCCACTCGCAGAGCAGGATGTTCCACATCTCGATCCGTCCCTCTGGGGAAGCAATCCGTGTGTGATCACACAGCCAAGCCAGCCGCTGACGACCGGAATAGTACGTTGTCTTATTGTTCATAGTGATTGTCCTTTGTTGTTTGTTGGGGTGTAAAACAACAAAGGCAGGCAGGTGGCCCTGTAGGCCACGGCATGGCGCGGACGCGCACTGTCGCCAGACCCTCTTTCGAGGGTCGGAACATGCGTAAGCGACTGATAAGACGCAGCAACATCTGCGTCAGCAGTCGATGATGAGTGAATTATGATGGAAGTGGTTGCGGGGACAGGATTTGAACCTGTGACCTTCAGGTTATGAG
>NZ_JBDNXK010000121.1:0-7699 GCF_047721705.1 Acetobacter sp.
TAGCTGAACCAGGCCAGAAGTATTCAGCAAGGCGTCAGTCGCCGGGAGCTTACGCCAACATAGGTATCGGATAGGATAATCGACGCCGCACCTATCGAAACACAGGGGTCAAACGCATCCTGAACCCGTAATCCAAGAGCGGGCAGGTTATGCGAATTGATCTGCATAAGCCCAAGATCGACCGAATGGCCGATCGAGATCAGTCGGCTTGCCAGCTCCGCAGCTTCGGCATCTGTTTCCAGATTGAACGCTTTTTTCGTGTTGTTGTCGTGAACCAGAAATGGATCAAACCCTGATTCAGTCTGCGCGATCGAGGCCAAAGTAATAGGCGCGACATTCGGACCGCATTTCAGCGCGAGCTGTCCGAAATCCTTTATTGCCAAAGGCTGCGCGCACACTTCGCCCGCTGCGAGCGGTAATAATAACGCGGCAGCAGCAAAGTGTGCGGTTTTTAGATTACTCTTTGTCGCCTTCCGACGTGACCATATCTGCGGGATGGTCGCCGAGATCTTCAGGAAGGACGCCCACGAACGTATGAAGCGCGTTGTCGCCAGACGGATAAATCGTGATCCGTCCGTCGTAGCCGATGCTGCGGATGGTCTTATAGAGACTGCCGAGATTCTTGTACGTTCGTACGCCTTCGGTTCGGAACCTGGAAAGAATCCTGAACGTGCGGCTTTGTGTCCAGTCCGTTCGGAAATAGACCACAAAGACCGGTCCTTCATCGCTGTCCGGTCGTGCGACGATGAAAACGCCCAAAATTTTCCCGCCGTCCCGAAGTCCGGCCTTGATGTCTGCCAGCTCGAACGGTTCCAGCAAGTGACAATCCCCCTTCCTACAATAGCCTTCTCCTGAACGCGGAGAGGCCCAGCAGGAAAACAAACCGGGGCGTTAAGTTTTGGCAAGGCCGAAGAATTTCGCATGGCAAGGACGAAACCTCTCGTTTGAGACACCCGATCGTCAGCGATCTGACCGCATCGAAATATCTTGCCTTGTAGAAATATCGAATTTTTCTCACGAGCCGCAACAAAAAAAGCCTTGGTCCGAGAAGTCGTTTAGACTGATGAAATGATCTCGAACAGCGGTAATCCGTGGAAATTCAGAACAAATTACGTTCGACTTCTGTCGAACATCACGGAGTTGTGACAAATGTAAAGAAAACGATCAGGCGTGAACGACGATATTTGTTATGTGGGATTTTCACTTTTTTTCGTGGCAAAAATGGTGCTGAAAGGCCGTTCATGCTCAAAATAAATTTGTATCACTTTGTGTATTCGTACTGGTATTATAAATACGGAAAAAGGCGTTATAAACGATTATTCCACGTTTCGTTTGATGGTTCTGTATACTGTTGGGCGAGAAATAGAGAATACATCAGCTAAATCACTGATAGAATACTCACCAGTTTCGTGCATTCTGCGTAATTCTTGCTGTTGCCTTACGCTAAGTTTTGGCTTTTTGCCTTTTAGTTTACCTTTTTGTTTGGCAATTAACATGCCTTCGCGTGTTCGCTGTCGCACCAAATCGACTTCAAACTCGGCAAATGTTGCCAAGACGTTAAAGAACATCTTGCCCATTGGGTCAGTCGGATCATAGACGTTCGAGCCGATTGCCAGCTTCGCCCCTTTGGAGGTCAGCATTTCGGCAATGCTTCGCGCATCGGGAACAGATCGGGCGAGGCGATCAAGCTTCGGCACGACAAGCGTGTCACCCCGCCTTACCGCAGCCAGTGCCTGGTCAAGACCCGGCCGCTCCCGCTTCGTGCCAGAATATCCAAAATCGACATAGATGCGATCTTCATCCACCCCGAGAGTAGCGAGGGCAGCGCGTTGCGCGGCCAGATCCTGTGTGTCCCGTGAGCAACGGGCGTAACCGATCAGCATCATGTAACGTAAAGCCCCCCTCTATTGAGATTATTACCGTACCACCCTTATGAGACGAACTTTGTGTAGGGTTTTCGTTCCGCTGTCACGTCTTTTGAAAGTGTCCGTTTAACGATCGTCTTATGAGACGGAATTTGTCATCTGCGGTCGATTGGGCGACTGTAAGTAATTCGAAGATTTTATGTAACTAGGTATCACCAAGCGTATGACAAATCCGGAACATGACCTTCATACCTTCATGGCGCAGATTACTCACGAAATGGCGTCCGAATATGATCGCATCTATGCAAAGACGTGCGACGATCCTGGGACGGCAGGCGATGAGGGCGAGGAAAACTGGGCCACGCTGTTACGAGAATGGCTTCCTCCCGCATACCATGTTGCAACAAAGGGCCGTCTTATCAGTTCCGACGGAAGAATGTCCCCACAGATTGATGTTCTCGTCCTTAAACCGTTCTATCCCCGCAAACTTCAGGAAAAGAAGGTTTGGCTCGCGAACGGCGTCGCCGCAGTGTTTGAATGTAAAACAACCCTGCGGGCTGAGCATATTTCAGCGTCAGCGGAGCGATGCCAAGCCTTTAAGGCTCTTTTCCCACGCCGTGAAGGTAGTCCACTCCGAGAACTCAGATCATCATTGGTTTATGGAATCCTCGCGCATTCGCATGCTTGGAAAGCGCCAGCATCAAAACCTGCGGACAATGTATCAAGGGCGGTTCGGGAGGCAATGGAGCAGGCGAAGCACCCCACAGATGTAATCGACCTTATCTGCGTAGCGGATGTTGGTTGTTGGAGCGAACTGGTGGCGCCCTTCTACAAGGCAGCTTTTCAACCCACTAACACAGCAGAGCTGGAGACGATTTTCGGGGGGGATTGGGGACCAGTGTCAACGATGACGTGTGCGACCAGCGAATCTGGAAAAAATTTTCAGCCAGTCGGCGGAATGCTCGCTTACCTGACGCAACGTCTCGCATGGAACGATCCATCGGTTCGAGATCTGGCTGATTATTATCGACTTGCAAACCTTTGGGGGGATGGCTCTGGACCAATACGGTATTGGCCACAATCCGTCCTTTCGAACGAAGTGTGCCTCAGAATAGAACGGGGAGAGCTAACTCAAGGAGACATTTGGAACGAGTGGAATGCTTGTTTGATGTGACTTCCTATTACCAACTTTTCGCCATGCAAGACTCATGGCTTACAACGGCTGATGAAGGCCCTGTACGATGATCGAGCATATCCGATAGGGGATAACATCCGGATACAAATCAGACTCGCGTCAGAATGGCTTATAGGCCGGGTATGAGCATACAGGGCGCCGCGCCGAAGGCGAGCGGCGTCCTTCCCTTAAATCTATCAAAAAAATCTTATTGAACTTGTCCGGTGGACTTGTGGTCAGAGCCGGAGCGTGTGGGCAGGTCGAAGAGCTGTCCACACGCTTCGAGCGTTCGCCCTTGGGCGACTGTCCACAAATCCACCGGAAACCCGCAGGTAACTACCGGAAAAACCTATCGGTTTATTTATCGGGAATCATACCGGTTTTAGGGGGGTGGTGATTGCACCGTCCTTACGGGTGGCGATTGCACCGTCTTTGGGGGTGGTGATTGCACCGCATCCGGGTGGCGATTGCACCGGGATAACTTTTTTATCCACAGAGGCGAGCCTTTCTCCAAAAAGGGTGGCGATTGCACCGTGTTTTGGGTGGCTGTGAGGGGGATAAAAGGGGTGGTGATTGCACCGTCTTTTCTACGGCGATGCGCTGGAAAAAGGGTGGCGATTGCACCGTCTGCTTGTGAAGACGAATCGGATGTAAAAGGGTGGCGATTGCACCGCGCCGGAGAGGCTGGGATCGCTCGAAAAAGGGTGGTGATTGCACCGTGATAAACCGGGAGACACGCCGTCCAAGGGGTGGTGATTGCACCGCCCATTATCCCCGGATTTTTGGATTAAGCGCCTGATCCAATTACTTTTTGAAAAGCGACAACTGTCTGTCTCGGGACAGGAGGCGGCGATGCGATCAGCCTCAGACCCGTTCGAACCTGCTCCAACTTCGCATCCGGATAAACAGCCGAAACCTGCCTCAATGCTATCAGGAATGCCTTTTTGAAATTCTTGTCGTCCGTATATTCCTGCCCAAACTGTAGCCGAAGGTTGGACCAGGTAAGCCGTTCGCCAGATCCCCGCACGCGATGAAGCCGATGGGCAAGCCACGTATAGATGTCGAGCGCCAGTGCGGAATGCTGCAAGCCCTCAAGCGCACGAGGATCAAGGGGGACGGCGTTTTCTTTCAACTCGTGCCAGAACTTCTCGGACAGCTCGATCGTGCTGTCTTTAGCGAGGTTTTTGGTCCACGCATCGAATTCATCTACCGGTCGGGCGTTCAGATTGCGCGACCCATACCCGAGCTTCATTTCACAGGCGCATAAGGCGTTCATCTGCGCCCTGAATGCCTCACGGGATGGGCCGTTCTGGCTGATGTTCAGCCGTTTCATGAATTCGCTGATGGTCCGGCCGACCGCGACAGTGCGCGATTTGGTCCGGATGGCTTCGGTGCTGATATGGAAGAGGGCCAGGCGCGGCTTTGTCCCATAAGGAACGAAGAGCTTTTCCCAATGACCGTCGTTGTACATTTCGCCGGCTGTAATGAGCAGGGACGCCTTGCCATTGTTGCGCTCGAAGCGCGTTTCCTTCGTCCTTTTGCGGGGGAGCCCGACTTGGCAGAGGACCGTGTGCATGAACTCAATGTCGTCAGGCGGTGTTGCCTGGATTTCGGCCGAGAGCTGGATGACGCGCGCGGTTGTCGGAGAAAGCACAAGCTCACTCTGTTCAGGCGGTGATTTGCGTTTGCTCATTCGTCCGATCCCTCTCTTCCCTGCTACGTTGTTCAGCATATCGCGTGTGACGCAAGGCTTGTTTGTCTGCTTGATGATTCTGATCCGACGTTATCGTTTCGGTGCAGGTGATGGAAACAGATTTTATTATTATTCATTTGCGGACAAACGAAAAAACTTGCCACCATCCAATATGCGCGGGCCTGAGATCATATAAATTTTGCACAACAGATGTATTTGGTCTGAAGTGACAGGCGAACTGTTTCACGTATCGAGCTTTCCTAGAAGGGCTGCGTTCTCGATTTCTTTCAAAAGCGGATGCTCACCGCTTTCGATCGACTCCCGAATGTTCGATGCGCTCTTACTGTCAGAAATTTCTTCGTACAGATCCGTGCAGAGCTTTTTCCATCCCGGCCAGTAATTGCTCCGTGCGAACTCATTGGAATCCCAAATGTCTTCCCACCACGGCAGGGAGGGCAGGTCGTGAAGCAGTGCTGACGGGTTGTGCCAGCTCGCTCAATGAATGGAGTTTGTCGCAGGGCCATGCAGGAACCACACTGCCCCTGAGTTAATCCTGACCAACGGCGAGCGTATAGCCGCGTTTCTGCCGATAACGGACCATTTTCGACAGCGCATTGATGGCCGTACCTTCGTCCGGATAAAGATCGAGACACTGCGATCCCGTCGTGCCGATCCGGTCCCACTGCCGCACGAGCGCCGCGCCGCCGAACAGGTCAGGTTGAACGGACATCGCGTAAAAGCGCCATTCATTCAGCTCCGGTCGAATGCGCCGAAGACGTGCCGTAAGCGGGAACAACGCGAGCTGGGCCGCCTTATGCAAGGCGGCGGATTTTTTCGACTGTCTGGATTTCATGACGGTCCTGCCCATAACCAGATTCTAGCACCGGACCAGCCGCGAGTACAGAAGAATGGAAGGGTCTAGGTCCAGATCTCAAGCGTGTCCCACGGCGCGGTAAAGCCGCCCTGGCTGGCCCTTGCAAGAGGCATTGTCGGGAAGTCGATCCAATGCGCTTTCATCCGGCGGCTCCATGATGTGCCGGCGCTGATCTCCTTGACGAGACAGCTTGCCACGGCTGCCGCACCATAAACACGAGTTCGCCGCACGACTTCCGTTCCGATATGAACGACTGTGGGTGCCTCCTGCTCTTTCGGAACATTGGGCTGATTGATGATCGGCGAGTTCCATAAGCGGGAATGATGGGCACAGATGTTGCGGACGAACGCAAGACACCTGATCCAGCTCACCAGCGTATCGGGAAGCAGACCGTATCGTGACGCGATCGCGAAGCGGTCCCGTGGGTGCGCCATGAATAGAAGCCAGGAAAGCGTGCCGAAATCCCAAGTCTCAACGGCCATCCAGATCGGCAGGGGCGAGCTGTAGGTGTCGAAAAACTGCTTTACCCAGCTTTCCTTCGAACGTCGGATCGACTGATTGGCCTTGTCGAGCCAATTCTGGTGGCGTGTGCCGTCGTGAAATGGTGTGTTCGCTCGGCGCGTGTCGAGGAAAGCTGGCGAGAGATGTGCCCACGGATCGCGCTTTCCGAGCGTGTGTGCCAGATCCACGCGCAATGCCACCTCAATCCGCTCGATTGCGTCTAGGAACAGAAGACGGAGCTGCTTGTCGAACAGGTAAAGATCGACTGCGTGGCGAAACTCCGCACCCGGTCGGAACTGGTCGGTGCGAATGATGCGGGACGGATCGCGAGGATCGGGGCCGTTCTGTTCGAAAGGCTCCCAATACGGTGCCAGACGCCCGTAACCAATGCGCTGAAGGTGATGGATCGCCTTGGTCCGGTCTGTCACTCCCAAGCCCCGGTTTATCAGGAGATCAACTTGATCGGCAAAACTGAGGTGGGGCTTGGTATAAGGCGGACGCATGTGCCTAAAAATAAAGAAGGCCGTCCCTTGATGTCCTGAGCTTGCGCGCAGCACAACAGCGGAGACGGCCGTATTAAGTGGGCTTCTAAGCTGATACACGGCGGGAGTCAAGCATAAACGGAAACCGCGCTCCGTGCGTATCCTGTGACGTGCCCTCTAGTGTATCCTCTGGTGTATCCTCTAGCGTGTCCTAAATATCGCGGTTCGCTCCACGGAAGCGCATCGCGGCGTCGGCGCGCGATGCCATTGAGCGACCTCACTGCAACACGCTTGTCTCTAGGATCGTATGATGATCTCGATGGATTCTTCCGGCACCCCGAGAAACATCGACAGACTTTTCTTCGCATCGCTTATGGAAAGTGGCCGCAAATCGGTGCCGGCATGACCGGCCTCCTTCTTTTCCTGTTCGGCAGGAAGACCAGGTTCTGTCAGAGGTATGCGCGCGATCGGCTTATGAGCTATTCCGGCACCAGCTCCCACACGCGAAACGGGGCTGCTGGCTTCTTCATCGTAGAGTGAAATCCAGATCCCTCTCCGCTTTTTCGGTACACTATGTCCGGCCTTGATCCGAGCCTGATATGCCCGGTCGAAGCGCGCGCGCATTTCATCACCTTCAATAAGATGCACCTGCGCAAAGCGCGGATTTTCCTTGTCATCTACAGAAACGGCCACGACCGCATCCACATCGGACAACGTGACCCAGGCATCACCGGCATCATTCCTCGGAAACGCAATCCATTGATCCTGCGTCGTCCTGATTGATACGATTCGTTCCTGGCTGCCTTTTGTAATCTTCCGAACGCTTCCTTTTCCGAAGCCGGGGATTTTCTCGACCTGCCATCCGTCATTCTCTAACGCATGAATGCCAGCTTCAAAGAGTTGTGCCTTTCTGGATGCCTTTTTGGGGTCTTCAAAGATATTCGCCATATCGGTCTGATTCCTCGCTGATTTCTTTCTGATAAATGGGGTATCATTGATTCGTCAATGAAATTCTTTCGTGACGAATGGATTTATCCCTCAAAGATCAGCGATGCGCGTGCGAGTTTTTTCGGGGGCTTGATCTCCGCTCTAGTTCGTAAGGCCGCGAGC
>NZ_JBDNXK010000122.1:0-7631 GCF_047721705.1 Acetobacter sp.
AGCACAATGCGTAAAGAAATGCTGACACACGCTCGGATGACGGACTGCTTTCGCCTCGTAGCGGACATACTAGGGTCTGTTATGGCTTGATCCAGTCTGCTGCGGCAGCGATGTGGATGACGGCGAGGAAGGACGTTACGGTTTTTTCGTATCTGGTTGCGACAGCACGCCACTCCTTGAGACGGGCCCAGAGGTTCTCAACGAGATGACGGCACCGATAGGCCCATCTTGGGCAGGCAACCGGCGCATCGCGTCGTTTCGCAGGAATGGCCGGTCGGGCTCCCATGTCCCGGATATATTCACGAAAGGCGTTCGACGCGTAACCCTTGTCCGCCACTACCCACAGGGGAACGGCGGGAAGACTATCGAGCATGGCTGGCGTCAGAGGCAGTTCATGGGCCTGACCGGGCCCAGAGCAAAACCCAGCGCCTTTCCATGCCCGTCTGCGATCACGCAGACCTTTGTGCCATAGCCGCCCCGAGAGCGGCCAAGTGCTTCACGCTGGTCTCGCTCTTCGAAAGAGCCCCCTTTTTTGGGGCTCCCGCCGCCTTGTCGTGAGCCCTGATATTTGTGCCATCCATAAAAGTCATACCGAGCGCTACCCCCTGTTGCTCCTGAACCAGTGCGAGCAGGCGTTCCCACACACCCAGCTTCGCCCAGCGAATGAAAAGCTGGGCCGCCCGCCACCACGGACCCAGTTCGGCGGGGATGCTCCGCCATTTCGCGCCATTCTCATGCCGCCAGAAAATCGCTGCTAGCGTGCGCCGCAGATCATGGGGCGGCGTCTTTCCCTTTGGGCGAACCGCCTCAATCAGAGGTTTCCAGATCGCCCATGTCTCGTCCGTAAAAGTGTCTGTTCTGTCTCCTTCTTCCATCACTACAATATGGGAAGAATTTCAAGATCTAACAGACCCTAGTGGTTGAGAGAACTCCTTTAAACCAGACATGAATCAGCCCATTTTCTACCTACAAGCCCTCATTATTTTCTTGGCTTTTTGACTTGCTAATCTCAAAACTATGGCTCAGGGGCACCGCATGGAGCAGACGCGACTGTGAGAGATAATCGCATCGTGGGATCAAGACGTAGTTTCATCCAGTCATCCCGATAATGGGCTCCCGTTCATCGCGATATTAAGCACGCCCTCTTCCGAAACTATTGCGCCGCATGAACGTTCATTGCGAATGATGGCAGAGCTGTAATGACTATGATAGAAGTCAAGAATATAAACAAGATGGTCATATTGGTCTGCCTGTTCGTAGGAGGATGTAATACTTCGCCAACGCAGGAGCTGTTCGGATCTTTTTTCCCTTCCTGGCTCGTTTGTGCGTTTGCTGGCACCAGCATGGCAGCACTCACCCGCATTATATTTAGCGCGTTCAATTTTGACGATGCTATCCCAGTTCCAATGCTTTCATGGCTTGCATTTGGCACGGCCGTTACGCTGGCTCTCTGGATCATCTGGATAGGTATTTGAAAGATGGCATCCTCGAAAAAAATGGCGGGATATGTTTTTCTCGTCACCAATTTGTTGCTGTGCGCGCTGCTCGCAGCCTTAGCAGCCTATCTTGTTGATCGCAGCCCTCGCACGGACGATGCGTTTATACAGGCCAATATCGTCAACATGGCCCCGGAAGTCAGTGGTAGAATTATCGCCATCAACGTGCGGGATAATCAGTTTGTGCATCGTGGTGATACGCTATTTGTTATCGATCCAGAACCTTTCCGTTACGCCCTGGAGCAAGCTCAGGCCAATTTGGATAATCTGAAGGCGGAGTTGCCTCTGCAGGATCTACAAATTGGCTCACAAGTGGCAACTGCCAACGCTCAGGGTAGCAGTGTCGAACAGATGCAGGCCCAGCTTGCGCTGGCCCAGTCTACCGAAGCTCGCTTGGCCCCTCTCGCCCGACAGGGCTTCGTGACGGCTCAGCAACTCGATCAGGCCAGAAGTAATGTTAAGACCTCGTCGGCAGCGCTTGAACAGGCAATCCACTCACAGAATGCTGCAGCGAAAAACGTTCGCGACGACAAGCCGCTTCGAGCACAGATCGTTGGTGCAGCAGCACAGTTAGCGGCTGCTCAGAGAGACTTGCGTTTAACCGAAGTTAAAGCACCGTGTGACGGTCAGATAACAGGGCTCAATATCGCCGCTGGCGAGTATGCGGCAGAAGGCAAAGCTCTGTTTACGATCATTGACACCGATCACTGGTGGGTGATCGCCAATTTCCGGGAAACTCAGGTGCCCGACTTTCATCCTGGCCAACACGCGATCATCCATGTTCTGGCCCGTCCCAATGTTGTGCTGCATGGTCATGTGGAAAGCCTCGGCGGCGGCGTTCAACCCGATGTGGGCAGTCTTACGAGTGGGTTGCCGCAGGTTGCGCGCAACCTGAACTGGGTCAGAATTGCCCAACGTTACCCAATACGGATCAGTCTGGACCATCCCTCTCCTGAGCTTATGCGTATCGGAGCAACGGTCGTTGCGACGATCCAGAGATGAGTCTTCGCCTCTTCTCGCTCAGACGCCGGACTGCGAGAGAAAATAACTCTGGCAATGTTCATCTTCTCTCTATTGATGAAGGGAATCCGGTTTTCACAATTCGGGGAATGGCGGCAGAAATGGCGCCGTCTCCCGGACGGCTGGAAAATACAACCCGACTGACATGTCTCGCTATTTTGTTTCTCTTGATTGGTGAGACATTTCGGCTGCCCGAAGTGGCGCTCTTCGTGTGGATCGGCTTCCTGCTCTCGGGTAATGACGCGGCGACCAGTTCGCGTATGGCGTTGACCGGCGGCGGTATGATCGTGATCGGTACTGGCGCGAGCATCCTGTGCATGATGTTTACGCTGGATGAGCCAGCGATCCGCCTGCCTCTGATGGTCCTTCTGACGCTTTGCGCCGGATATCTGAGCGCGGTAATGACGGCAGGTATGCTGGCCAACGTATTTTTCTTCTGGACTGTCTATCTGCTGACGATGGTGGATCAACTGGAAAGCGCGGGCAACGCGATAGACGCCTGGGTTGGAAACACCACAGACAGTGTCATACGCGACAGTGCGTATTTGTCCCCAGAAGAGTCATTTCTCCACGAGTGCCTTTGGTTCGCGCTCCTTTACGCCGTAGCGCTGACACTGATCATTATTACAAACCACCTGTGGGGGCGTGATCCCGGCAAGGTACTGAAAAAGGCAGAATCTGACAGATTATTACTTGTTGCCGATGCAATGGACGAAGAGTGCGAACGGAAGAGCCATTCGATGAAAAGGGTTTTCGCAGCTTCACTCCAGGGCGTTTCCGGCATGAGAAAGCTGCATAATCTGGCTGCGTCGTTCAAATCGGAAGCAGAAAATCCCGCAGCTAGCCGTGCGTTAATTCGCTACATCTCCCGTATCTCGCTAATGACGACATTATGGGCCACCACCGTCAACGAAAGAAAAATCCCGCAATCCGAGGCGTCACCGACAACACCAGATCTCCTGAAGACATCATCTGGCATTCTTCGACATTCCGCGAGACTGATCGTAAAAGCTGACGATGAGATTGCATCATCTGGTTTCGGTCACGATGTGGCCGACAATCTGAAGCATCTTGCAAAAGCGTTCGCTTCCAGCCCCGCGCTGCACCCATTGGCTCGGGAGATCGCACGTAGTGTTGGAATTATTCTCGCTCTGAGCTCCAGACCTGGCGAAGTCGATGAAGCCTTGCTGCCGAAGATCGACTACAAGCCCGCACCGCTTTTCAAGCCTGGGGCTGCCGTCAAGCGCGCCGGTCGTCACGCTGCGGTAAGATTATGTGTGTCGGTTATCATATGTTATCTCATCGAACGTTTTACAGACTGGCCTGAGATCGGAACTTGCGTTCTGACTTGCTTTGTCGTTCCGATGGGAACAATCGGCGATACAACACACAAGATGTTTCTGCGTTTGCTTGGCGCACTTGCCGGCGGTCTTGCGGGTATTTTTTGTATTCTCGTGTTCATGCCAGTCATTACAGGCATCATGGGACTTATCCTCATGATGACGCCCGTACTGTTTGTCTCTGCCTGGATAAAGTCGGGCAGTGATCGAATCGCCTATGCTGGAGTGCAAACAGCTTTCGCCTTTTGCCTCAGTATTCTTCAGGGATATGGTCCTACACTGGACATGCAGACGGCCAGAGACCGCGTCATCGGCGTCCTGTTGGGCAATGTGGTGGTCGCCCTGGTCTCGACATCGCTCTGGCCCGTCAGCGTCGCCACCATCGCGCGCAAGAATCTGGCCGACGCTGTAAAAACTCTTGCGAACATGACAGTTTTCAAAAAAGAAAACCTGGAAGCGCCGTTCGATCCTGTGCAGGAAAAAGATCGAGAAGCATTCGGTCAATCCATTGCGGCCGTCAGATCATCATTCAGTGGAGACGCGCTGGAGGGAACTGCTGTCAGCAAGCGACTTTTTGCCAGTAATTTTAACCATCGCCTTCTTACCGACATCCAGATTTTGGCAGTAAAAATATCAGTTATCGTCGATATGTCCCATCTGTCGAGTGCAATAGCCGATAAGGCTCTTGTCGCGTTGAGAGGATGGCTCGACAGGTTCGCCCAATGGATCGTGACAGGTGAGGGCTATGACGAGCTCAAATCATCTGTCCCTGTTCCTCCGATCATTCCTGATGATCCTGAGAGAACAATCTGGTTTTCTTCAGTAGATGATGGAATCAAAAATATTCTGGGTACTTTGGATGCCGCACAGCGTAATAATGCGGGTGTTTCACATGGTTAAGTCTTCGAGCTGGAAATCTGTCGTAGCCACAAAGAGAAGAACAGGCCTCCCCTTTATCTCTTCACTATGCTTCGTTCTTGCGGCAGCAAGCGGATGCCACGATACGTCGGACCTCGCTCCCTCGGCCGCAGACCGCCCATGGCGTCCGACAGAACAGACAGGTTTGAAAATGCCTCCGGGCAGTGATGGCTTTACCGCTCCAACCTCGGAACAGACGCACAGTAAAATCTCCCAAAGTTTGAGTAGGTTGGATCAAGCCTCAACCGAAGTTGGTATGCAATCAGCTCGGCAAGACGCCGCTTCTGCAGCCGTCATTGTAATGTCTGGGAAAAAACTTGTGCTTTCTGAATTGATTGACATTGCAGAGAGGCGCAATCCGCAGACGCACCTGTCATGGGAGCAGGCTCGGCAAAATGCGCTTGCCGTGGGCGTGTCCGAGTCAGCGCTGGCTCCGCAAATCACCGCAACCTTGCTAGCGGGCGGACGCCGTACTGTTACTTCCATGCCGAACTTCTTGACTCCTAAAGGGTATATGGCGGCCAATGCGGCGGCTGCCTTTCCTGAAATTCAGCTGTCTTATCTGCTGTTTGATTTCGGTCACACCCGCGCAACCATTGACAACGCAAAAGCGCTGTCAATCGCATCGAATTTTGATTTTACACAGACCCACCAAAAGTTATTCATGGACGTCATCAACGCGTACTATAACCACGAAGCCTCGGTCGCCGATTATGAAGCTGCGGAAGAGTCAGTTCGAAATACTCGTTTGCTGCAGGTTTCAGCAGAATCTCGATACGCCCATGGCGAAGCCACCGTCGTCGACGTCACTCTGGCCCGTAGTAACGCCACCACCGCAGTTTTTCAGCAGGACCAGAAGCGTAGCGCCGAGCACAGTTCCCGATATGCCCTTCTGCAGGCGATGGGGTTGCCGCCAGACACCAATCTGTCAGTTGCATCCTCTAGAGACACACATCTTCCACAGCAAATTCCGGGAGACGTATCGCGTCTGATGCGCGCATCTCTCGAGCGTCGCCCGGACATCCTGTCTGATCTCTATAAGATGGACGCCGCCACAGCCGCCACACGCGCCGCACAGAGGGCCATGCTGCCGAAACTGGAATTCAACGCAAACGTGCAGGCCTATATTGGTGAGCAAAAGGTTTACGGATACACCCAGACCGCGCCAGCTTCACGGGTGGCTCAGCCCAACGGCACCGTCGCGGTCCAGTTGTCATGGCCTCTCTTTCAGGGGGGATTGATGCGAAACCAGCTAAGGCAGGCTCAGTCCCGCGAGCGGGCGCAAAGAGCGAACCTCGACAAAGACGTTCTGGCCGCCGAACAACAGGTCGCAAACGCACGCGATGCGCTGGAAACCTCCCTCTCTTCCGTACACTCGGCCGCGATCGCCCGCGACGCCGCACAAAACGCCTTCAAGGCGGCGGCCACGTCATATGCCGCCGGGGTCGGCAATCTGACAGACGCGACGCAGGCTCAGACACAACTTGCTCAGGCCACGAGCGCATACGCCGTTAGCCATGCTCGGGCGCTTATGAATGCCGCAGCCTTGGCGTTCGCTACCGGAGAATTGACGTCCGCTGCCGGTATGGAGGTGTTCGGAGATGATAACAATTAGCGGCCAAGTCTTACGGCGTGTCGTCAGTTAAGCAGGATGATAACTGAAGCGAACTGCCCGGCTGCGAGAAAGGTAGATTTCAGCTTGTCGTAACGGGTTGCGATAGCGCGGAACTGCTTGAGTTTATTGAAGAATCGCTCGACAAGGTTCCGCTCCCTGTAAAGAGCAAAGTCAGTTTGTCGTTGGGTTGTTCTGTTGCGTTTTGGCGGGATAACTGGAGTAATCTCGCGCTCTGTCAGCCGATCGATCAGCCTGTCCGCGTCATACGCCCTGTCGGCGAGGAAGGCGTCCGGATCGATGTTTTCGAGCATTCCTACCGATAGGCGACATTCCGCTTCCCCCCCAAAAAAGCGGATAGTTCGGTAGGAAATGGTGAGGGCTATCGAATCTCTGTTTTCTCAGCGAGCCGCAGACAGCAGTTCGCTAACCAGAGATGGGCGTTTATCCAGCATCGCCAGCAAAACCTGAGCCGGCCCGGTCGGATGACGACGTCCATGTTCCCAGTTAAGAAGAGTCCCTTTGGCGACCCCGATGCTCCTGGCGAACTGTGCCTGAGAAAGCCCGGTTCGGGTTCTGATGGCCGCTACGTCCACAGACGGAACACGCACCTGATGGGTAACGGTATTTCCCGCTTGAACTTCCGAATATGCAAGAGCCTCATTCAACCCCTGCAGAATGCTGTCATAAGCGCTCATGATGGCTCTCCATATTTCGCGATCAGCGTCTTGCTCAATTCCACCAGTGCGACCTGTTCAGATCGGGTCAGATTGTCTTTTTCGTTTTTGGCAAACACAGTCAGCAGGAAAAGAGGCATATGCCTTCCACCAAAAACGTAAAGGGTTCTGCACCCTCCCCTCTTCCCACGGCCTTCTCGTGAAAAGCGGACCTTTCGCAAACCACCGCCCAAAGAGATACCAGAGTCTGGCGTTGCAGCGAGCATGTTGATCAGAGCCACACGATCGTCGTCTGACATCAAGGCTTTTGCCCGGTTTATGAATTCAGGCAGTTCGACAACGGTCTGCAGCTTTGACATCCTCAGCAAATTATACGTCATTGGCGCATAGGTCAATGACGTATGGATCAGAGGACTGTAGCTTATGATGGGCGTTCAGATAAACAGCGGCCGAGAGAGTTTCTCTATATCTAAAAAGAGCGGTTTTCTGACGAAAAATCTACGTCCGTTTCTGCCCTTTATCGCAACTAGGTGGGAGGTCATAAAAAAAGGCCCCGTGAAGGGCCTTT
>NZ_JBDNXK010000123.1:0-7559 GCF_047721705.1 Acetobacter sp.
GGGGCGGCTGTGCTGGGCGCGACCGCTGCCGCCGCGCGTGGCGGAGCTGCGATCGCGGGGGCCGCTAATACGGCTTATTCCATGGGTGCCATGAATGCTGCTGGCGAAACTGCCGGTGCCCGCATGGCAGCCGGGCTCGGCGGTGTCGCCCGCGCGCCGGGCAGCGCTGCCGCGAATGCCGTGAAGAGTAAAATGTCTTCTGCGGCGACCGCCATGAAGCAGAGCTACGGCGAGGGCGCGCGAGGCGCTTTCACCGCGACGGGCGGACGTTTCACAGGTGGGTCATCGTCCGATGCGAACGGCGGCGGCCCAGCGGATGGTGGTCGAGAAAGTGGCGGTCCCGAAGGCACGCCACCCCGATGGGCGCGGAGCATGAAGCGCCGCAATGCTGCGACCCATGCCGCCGAAGCCGCGCATGTCATCCGCTCGGCCGATGGCGGCGGCGGAAGTTCCAGCATTGATCTCTCGGAAAAGGAATGAGGACGATGTTTCGTCGCTCCACCAGCCGTTACGGGATCACGCCCGAACCGGTCACGCCCTATCAGAAAGCCGCGCAGATCTGGGACGAGCGCATCGGCTCCGCCCGTGTGCAGGCCCGCAACTGGCGTCTGATGGCGTTTGGGTCACTGTTTCTGTCCGCCGGTCTTGGTGCCGGTCTGGTTTGGCAGTCCGCGCGCGGCACCGTCGTGCCATGGGTCGTGCAGGTCGATATATCCGGTCAGGCGCAGGTCGTGATGCCTGCCACAGCGGGTTACACACCGACCGATCCGCAGATTGCCTGGTATCTGGCGCAGTTTATCGGCGATGTCCGTGGTCTTTCATCTGATGCGGTGGTCGTGCGCCATAACTGGCTGCGGGCCTACGACTTTGCCACCATTTCGGGGGCGCAGGCCCTGAACGATTATGCGCGCCTGAACGATCCGTTCTCGCGGATTGGCCGCGAGCAGGTCGAGGTCGATGTGTCGTCGGTCATCCGGGCTTCTCCCGGAAGTTTCCGGGTGGCCTGGACCGAGCGCCATTACCGCGACGGCGCTTTCACCGGCACCGAACGCTGGACGGCCATCGTGTCGGTTGTTCTGCGCACGCCGCGCGATGCCGACCATCTGCGGAAAAACCCTCTTGGAATCTACGTCTCCGCCATCAACTGGTCGAAGGAACTCGGACAATGATCCGCATGGTCATGCGCGCCGTTCCACTGGCGCTGCTCACCCTGTCCGCCTGCGCGGGGCAGTATCATCCGCCCGTCATCCGCTACGATGATGCGGCCCAGGCGACACGCAAGCCCGATCCACCGAAGCCTGTGCAGGTCGTGGAGGTGCCAACGCCGCTTCCTCTTCCGGGCCAGCTCAAGCCGCTGCCATCACGACGCGTCATACATCCGGCCCCCGAAGTCGCCGATCCGACCGCGCGCGTGACACAGGCCAATCTGGCGGCCCGAATTCAACCCACGCGGGCAGGCTTCATCAATGCGGTGCAGGTCTATCCCTATTCTCCGGGCGCCCTTTATCAGGTTTATACCTCGCCCGGCGAAATCACCGACATCATGCTCCAGCGGGGCGAAAAGCTGGTTGGCAGCGGGCCGGTCGCTGCCGGGGATACGGTACGCTGGATCATCGGCGATACCGAGAGCGGGGCAGGGGCGACAAAGCGCATTCATATTTTGGTCAAGCCGACGCGGCCGGACCTCACCACCAACCTGATCGTCAATACCGACCGGCGGACCTATCTGGCCGAACTGCGCTCCACGCCAGCGACATACATGGCGTCGATGTCCTGGGACTATCCCGAGGATGACCTCATTGCGCTGCACCGGCAGGACAGCGACGCCGACGAGGGGGCGCCGGTAGATGCGGGACTGGATCTGAGCGCCCTGAATTTCCGTTACGCCATTCAGCCGGTGAAGGGCGGGACACCGCCCTGGCTTCCCAGTCGGGCCTTCGATGATGGCCACAAGGTCTATATCGCGTTTCCATCCGGGATCGGGCAGGGTGAACTGCCACCGCTCTTTGTGCTGGGGGTGGATGGCGGGCCGGAACTGGTCAATTATCGTGTCCGGCAGAACTGGATGATCGTCGACCGCCTGTTTGCCGCCGCCGAACTGAGGCTCGGAGATAAACACAGCGAGCAGCGCGTGCGCATCGTGCGCACCGACGGGCGGCCGTCATGACCGGGCAGGCCCCGACAGCGGGAAACCCCGCAGGTGCTGCGCCAGCGTCACCACCACCCGATCTGCGTCTGAGGGCCGATCGGCCGCGCGTGGTCCGTCTGTCGCGCACTGTGGTCTGGTCGCTGGGCGGGGTTGGCATGATCGCGGTGGCCTTCGCGCTTGGGTATGCCCTTCAGGCCAGCCATCGACCGCAATCGCCGCCCGCCGCGCAGGACACCGATGTGCGTCCTTCGGCCGACGGGCTGGCCGGACTGCCGTCCGACTATGTCGGAAACGGCGTGCCGAAGCTGGGGTCGCCCCTGCCCGGTGATCTGGGCAGGCCGATCCTCAATGCGCAGCGGCAGGGCCGCGCGGGGCCGGTTCCCGGCATGGGGGATCGTCGCGGCGACCAGGAGATCGAGGCCGCGATCGCCAGTCGACTTTTCGCGCAGATCGGGGTGCGGGAGCGTCAGAGCGCGCAAGCGGTACCAGTCCCGGCACAGGCCACGTCCGGAGCGCAGGCATCATCGGCAGGAACCGACCAGCAGGCCGGCAATCGCGCCTTTCTGGCGGGGCAGTCGGACCGTGCGACGGTCAGCCCCGACCGGATTATGCCGCCCGCGTCCCCGTATATTCTTCAGGCGGGTACGGTGATCGCTGGCGCGCTCAACACCAAGATCAGTTCCGACCTGCCCGGCCAGATCGTCGGTCATGTGACCCAGAACGTCTATGATAGCCCGACCGGGCGGTATCTGCTGGTTCCGCAGGGCAGCACCCTGTTCGGGGCCTATAACAGCAGCGTCTCCTTCGGGCAGCAACGCACCCAGATCATCTGGACCCGGCTGATTTTTCCGAACGGGGAGAGCCTGGTGCTGGAAAAGCTGCCCGGTGGCGACGCCATCGGCCAGTCCGGCCTGTCCGACGAGGTGAACAACCACTGGGGGCAACTGTTCCGCGCAGCCCTAGTGACCACGCTTCTCAGCGTGGGTTCGGAAGCAGGCACGTCATGGAACGAGAACAATCTCATGCAGGCCATCCGCTCCGGTGCCAGCAACGGCTTCTCCATGGTCGGCAACCGGCTGATCGATCGCAGCCTCAACGTCCAGCCCACGCTGACCGACCGGCCGGGGCTACCGTTCACCGTTCTGGTCGGGCACGACCTGCTGCTCAAACCTTATCGGGATCAGGGAGATATACGATGACGGACCTGAAAATCAGGGAACTGCCTGATGAGAAACCGGTCAGAATGACCGTGGCGCTACCCGCCGATATTCATCGCGACCTGCTTGCCTATGCAGCACTTCTTTCCAGTAGCGGCGAGGCAATGGATCCAGCCCGGCTGGTCGCACCCATGCTCCGGCAGTTCATGATGTCGGACAAGGGATTCG
This sequence comes from Acetobacter sp., assembly GCF_047721705.1. GTDB lineage: Bacteria > Pseudomonadota > Alphaproteobacteria > Acetobacterales > Acetobacteraceae > Acetobacter. The sequence goes on from NZ_JBDNXK010000123.1 coordinate 3,535, forward strand.
CCAGGGCGCGGCGGCAGGCAAAAGCAGCGTCATTGGGAAAATAGGCTCATGGTCGATGGGATTCGAGATGCCGGGCGAAGGTTTGGGCGCAGGGATTTTCATTGTCGGGCCGCCAGACAATGCCGAATTCCAGATGGGAGGAACCGTCGGCGTCCCGGATTTCCATGGTCGCGACACCATGCCCATGCTGATCGCGGATCAGTGGCAGCCACGAAGCGGGCAGCAGGGCGATGCCTTCCTTGTTCTGGACGAGTGCGACAACCCGATTGCTGCCAATATCATGACGCCGGATCTTCGGACGGTTGCCTGTTTCCCCGAGCTTGCGCTGGATGAGCGTCTCGAAATCATGACCGGCGTTGTCGCGTCCGATCAGGAATGTTTCATGACGCAGGTCCGCCCATGACACTTCCGGCTGTGTCGCCAGAGGGTGGTCGGCGGGGAGAGCGGCCACGATACGGTCGCTCCAAAGGGGCGTGACCCGCAGGGCTGGAGCCAGATTGCGACGTGTGATGACCGCGAAATCGATCTGTCCGCGCTGGAGCCGGCGCAGCAGTCTTTTGCCTGTGCCTTCGGAATAACGGAAGACGATATCGGGATACGTGGTGCGGAACTCCGCCGTGAAGGCCGAGAGTCTTCCCGGCAGGACGCAGGTCTGGATGCCGATGGAGATCTGGCCATTCTCGCCCTTGCCCGTCCGCCGCGCGCGAGCGTTCATGCCGGCCACGTTGTCCAGGATCGTCTGGGTCCAGCGGATGAATTCCTCACCGAACGTCGTTGGTGTGACACCGGCGGGGGAGCGGAGAAACAACGTGACATTCAGTCGCTCTTCAAGGTTGTGCAGGGAGCGGCTGACGGCCGATTGCCGGGTATTCAGGAAACGCGCCGCGCCGTGGATACTGCCATGCTGCGCGATCGTCCTCACGCATAGCAGTTGCCACAGATCGAAGGGCGGCCGACGCATGACCCGTCACACCGTCTTGCCACGGCGCGGCCTGATGACCGTATAGACCGAGGGCAGCACGAACAGCGTCATGCTCGTGCCGACGATCATGCCGACGACGATTACCGTTCCCAGTCCGAAACGGCTGTTCGCGCCTGCACCCGTAGCGATGACCAGGGGCGCAAGCCCCACGACCATTGCTGCTGTGGTCATGATGATCGGTCGGAAACGGATCGCGGCTGCCGTCTCGATTGCTGTCCTGCGGTCCACATTGTCACGATGAAGGATCTCGTTTGCGAACTCGACCATCAGGATTCCATGCTTGCTGACCAGCCCGATCAGGGTAATGAGTCCGATTTCGGTATAGATATTTAAGGTCGTCACACCGAGAGCGAGCGGAATAAGGGCACCGAACACGGATAACGGCACACTGACAAGGATGATGACCGGGTCGGTGAAGCTGTTGTACTGAACCGACAGGACGAGATAAATGGCAATCAGTGCGAAAAGGAATGCAAAAATCAGAGCGCTTCCTTCCTGTACATATTGTCGTGAATCAGACTGCCAGTCATAGCTGTAGCCGGGCGGGAACTCCGCCGCCTTTGCCTTCAGGAAGCTCACGGCGTCACCCATCGTAACACCTTTGGTGAGAATGGCCTGAAACGTGGCCGAGTTCTGCTGGCCGAACTGGGGTAGACGATTGGGTTCGACATCGACCCGCACGCTGGCCAGGGCCGACAGCGGTACCTGATGGCCGTTCTGATCGCGCATATAATAGGTCTTCAGGGCATCAGGCGTCAGGCGGGACAGGGGAACGGCTTGCGGGATCACGTCATAGGACCGGCCATAATAGCCAAAGCGATTGACGTAATTTTCCCCGATCAGCGTATTCAGCGCGTTGCCGATCCGCTCCATGCGGATCCCGAGCGCATTGGCTTTTGTCCGATCGACCGTGACCCGAACAACCGGATTATCGAAGGCGAGGTCGCTATCGACCACGGCAAACAGACCGCTTTTAGAGGCTTCTTCCCGCAGGTGTGACATGACGCTGAAGACGTTGCGATAGCTGTCATCGCTGCGGACGACCATCTGGACTGGCAGGCCGCCGGTTGAACCCGGCAGTGCCCCCATCTGGAATACGAAGACGCTGGTCCCCTGGATGGAAGCAACACGCTGTTGCAGGTCCATCTGGATCTGATCGGCGTTACGCTTCCGCTTGCCCCAGTCATCCAGATTGACCCCGCCGACGCTGTTGGCGATCCCGTCAATTCCGTTCATCTGCCAGTGGCTATGGCCTTCCGGGATTTCAGACATCTTCTCGTAAAGCGTCTGGGCGTAGGTCTCGACATAATGAAGGTTGGCATATTGCGGGGCTTTGACCGCCGTATAGACAATGTCCTGGTCCTCATTGGGTGCCAGCTCGCTCTGCGAGACATGCAGCATGACCGGAATAAGAAGGAAGATCACTGCTGCCGTGCCGAGTGGAACCCAGCGATGCCGTAGCGAAAAATCGAGAACGGTTTCATAACGGGCAGTCATGAAACCGAAGGCATGCTCCGCCATCCGTTCCATGAAGCCTTCCTTCTCCTTCGCTTTTAGCAGTTTGGCGCTCATGAGTGGCGACAGGGTGAGTGCGACGACCCCGGAGACGATGACGGACCCGGCCAGCGTGAGCGCGAATTCCCGGAACAGCGTGCCCGTCAGTCCACCCATGAAAGCGATCGGGGCGTAAACTGCTGTAAGTGTGAGGGTCATCGCGACAACAGGGCCGGCCACCTCACGCGCCCCGAGTAACGCGGCGTCGAAGGGGGATTTGCCTTCTTCAATATGGCGATGGACGTTCTCGATCACGACGATGGCGTCATCGACCACGAGCCCAATCGACAGCACCATCGCCAGCAAGGTGAGCAAATTTAGGCTGAACCCGAAGGTGTACATCAGCCCGACCGCGCCAAGCATCGAGAGGGGTATGGTGGCGATCGGCACGATCACCGCTCGCACGGTACCGAGTGAGAGGTAAATCACAAGAATGACGATGAGCAGCGCCTCGATGAAGGTCTCGGTGACTTCATCGATCGACGCCTGAATGAAATGCGCGGTCTCGTAGGGAACGCGGACATCAATGCCCGGCGGGAGCGTCGCCTTGAGTTTCGGCATGATCTCGTTGAGACGCGAGATGATCGTCAGCGGGTTGCCCGTTGGCGACGGTTCCAGACCCACGAAGATCGAAGGACGTGGTGTTGGCTTGCCATTCAGCGGCCGAAGCGTGCTGGTCTGTGAACTGGTGTCCGTATTGTCCGGCCCCAGTTCGGCGCGTCCGATGTCCCGCACCCGGATAACCCGGCCACGGGTCGAGCGCAGCACCATATCACGGAATTCCTCGACCGTTTTCAGATCCGTGTTGAGGTTGATATTGCTGATCGTATAAACGCCACGGATCCTGCCGGGTGCGGCCTGGAAATTGTTTTCCCGGATTGCCCGTGCCACGTCCTCGCCCGTCATGTCGTTGGCAGCCAGCTTCTCTGGATCGAGCCAGAGCCGCATCGAAAGGCGCTGCTCTCCGAAATAACTGATTTCGGATATGCCCTCTATGCCCGAGAGCATCGGTGCCGCGACGCGGTGGATATAATCCGAGATTTCGTAGAGAGGCCGCGTTGTGCTGGCAAAACCGATATAGGCGACTGCGGTAAAGCCGCCCGAGGTGCGTTTGATGACCGGATCATAGGCGCCTTCCGGCAACCGGTATTTGACGGCGTTCACCTTGGACATCACGTCGGTCAGGGCGCGCATGGAATCATAATTCAGCATCATGCGCACCGTCACCACGCTGAGGCCCTGCGTCGTGGTGGAGGAAAGATAATCGATGCCCTCGACGGACGCGACGGCCTCGCTGATCGGCTGGGTCACGAAGCCCTGCATGAGGTCCGACGACGCGCCCGGATAGCGGGTCGAGATCAGGATCGTGGAGGTTTCGAGGGTCGGATATTGACGTGTTGCGATGGAATTGAAGCCCTTGATCCCGAAGAGAACAATCAGGATCGTCACGACGATCGCGAGGACAGGCCGCCGAAGGAAGCGATCAGTA
>NZ_JBDNXK010000124.1:0-7205 GCF_047721705.1 Acetobacter sp.
TTCCGGGTCCGGTGTAACTTCGATCAGGTCGGGCGGGATCGGAGGAAGAGGGGCGCCACTATCACTCAAGGTCGCTTCTTCTTCAGCGGCAACAAGAGCGGTCTCGGCTGCGGCGACCTCTGCATCCTCCTCGGTCATTACGGTTTCTAGTGTTTCTTCCGGCTCGGACGAATCCATCTCATCAGCCGTTTCTACTGCTACAGGCTGCTCCTGCGGCACTTCTGCAGGTCGCACGACAATCTGCTGCGTGCGCGTGGGCTTGGGGCATCCGAAGTAAACACTTTCTTCGATGGTCGAATACCCATCGCTACGGAAACGCCAGACCTCTTCCTGAGTGTGCAACAGGATGTCAGTTTCTTCCAGTTCCACTCGCACGGAGGGATGGAGGTGGAACCTCAGGACGAAAGCCGGTGTTTTCCCGGACGGTTCGAGGCTGTCCTGCCCACGAAGATCGGTGCCTTCCGCTGACAGGAAAAGTCGGCGAACATACTTGCCTGCCCCAGCAGCGCGGTAACAGTCCGAAGACAGCTCCACCATATGGTCAGTGCCGGAAATGGTATGCTCGTACATTACATGTGGGCGTGAGGCGACAGATCCGTCGGCATTCCATGCGATGGGCGAGTGATCCGGAATGGAAAGAACGGAGTGAGCTGGTGCATCCCGAAGCGCTTCCTGCCAGATGGGCAACGGGCTAGCGCCACAGTTTACGACGATCTGCGAACGTCCCGAAGACAATTCCATCGACAGAAGACCGCCGTGAGATAGTCGGTCGAAACCGGCGGGTGGCGGCGTGCCCGCATCGACGAAAAGGATAGTGTTGCCAGCCGAAGCGCGGACAAAGCGTCCACTTTTCATGCTGCGGGCCAGCACGTGGCCACGTGGCATGGCGCGGGCGATGATCAGATCGATGACCGACGCGTTGTGAGGCCAGGTGCCATTATAAAGAGCGAGACTGCCGTCTCCGTGACGAAAGGCACGCAGGACCGGGGCCATGCGATCCAGCGCCGAAGCGAGAGCTGTCGGCATGGGGATGCGGGCTGCCTGCAACATCAGTCGCATTTCCGCCAGTTCCCGCAATGCCAGAAGCTGAGCGCCCGGGCTGCGGGTTGCATGGCAGCCGTCTGCCAGAATCTGCACGTCCAGTTCAGGGTCGATTAGCCGCATGAAAGAAGACAGGAACGTATGTTGCTGCGGAATGGCGATGGCTGTTGCCAGTAGTCCTTTCAAAGCACGCAGCGCTGTCCAGTCATGGTGGTCTGTCGGTGTCAGCGCCTTGATGGTCCGGGCTTCCAGAACAATCCGTTTGAGAACGGTCCGCCGATAGACGTCATCGGCGGAGGCGGCGAAGAAATCGTAATGTGACAGCCATGACGTGATGCGCGCGCCGGTTACGGCCGGGTCCTCAAGGGAAGTGGGCGCCATGGGCTGTTCGATCCATGTGGCAACCATGGATCGCGCTTTGGATCGCGCCGATTCAGACCCTAGTTCCCGCAGATCCCGCAGCCACTCAAAGCTCTGAAACCAGCCGCGGAATAGGGCAGGCCAGTCCTCGCCGGACCATTGTCCTTCCTGAAAGGCGCGGGTCACGTTGCCATGCGACGCATAGCCCTGCACCAGCAGTTCGCCGCTGGCGGCATCGCCCGGCCACAGATCGCGGATGGTCTGTTGTGGAGCGGACGGAACAGAACGCAGGCCACCCAGAGGTCCAAGGAGCGCAAACGAGAACTTTAAATCACGCCACCATCGGCCTGCTCCCATCGTCTCTGCTCCTTTTTCTCTGGTCTGAACGAATGTTGGTAAGGAAACTTCCCTAGGCGCTTTTCAAGGCCTTGATTGCGTCGGCATAATTCTCGCGCCCATAAACGGCGCTTCCCGCGATCAGAACGTTTGCTCCGGCATCCGTTGCGAGAGGCGCAGTCTCGGCGTCGATGCCGCCGTCCACCGCCAGATGAATGGGATGCCCGCTTTCCGCTATCATGCTGCGCAGGGTTTTGATTTTGCGAACCTGACTTCTCAGGAATTTCTGTCCGCCAAAGCCGGGATTGACGGACATGACGAGAACGAGATCGATCATATCCATCACTTCGGAAAGCATTTCCGGAGGCGTGGCCGGGCATAGCGACACGCCAGCCTTAACCCCAAGCGCCTTTATGGCTTGAAGGGAGCGATGAAGATGCGGGCCAGCCTCGGCGTGAATCGTGATGTGGTCCGCTCCGGCTTTGGCGAATGCTTCCAGATAAGGATCGACGGGTTCGATCATCAGGTGCACATCGAACGGCAGCGTGGAGTGCGGTCGGAGCGCCTTGACGATAGCGGGACCGAACGAAATGTTCGGGACGAAATGACCATCCATCACGTCGAGATGCACCCAGTCGGCGCCGGCTTTTTCGATCGCGGCGACCTCCTCTCCCAGACGGGCGAAGTCGGCAGCCAGAATGCTTGGAGCAATCAGAGGAGAGGTGTTTTCTTTCATGGGTCCGTTATCGGTAAACGTGGCGTCTCAAGCAACCGCCTTTTTGATCGGATTCAGCAAATTCTCTCTTTAATTGCAGGACCAGTTCTTTTGTGAATAAGCGGATAGCTGCCACGTGAAGAATGACGGAAAGTTCATTACTTATACGAAAGGGGTAAATTCAATGTTTCGATCAGGCGATCATCCATAATTTCCCTCGTTTTTATTCACTCCGACACGAGGGGAGCGCCACCCTGAACGTCACGGTCCCCGAAAAGGTTCTCTCCGAAGACGGAGTTCCTCTGTTCATTCGTGCGTGAAGCGACATGGGGGCTGTTTGCTCGACCGCAGAAAAGGTGGAGGGCGGCAGCCACAAAGAGACGGGACCTCGCAATTCTCGCTGTTCCGAAATCATCCGCAGGATCCGCGATGTCAGATCGATAGAATCGATTTCGTCGATCACAGCCGCAATAGATGTCGGTGGTGCGGCAGGTGGTCTGTCCAGCAAGGAGGACAGAATATGCTCTGTACGTTCTGCTGTGAGCGTTGTGTCCCGCGCCCCGAAACTGAGGCACATTCTTTCTGTCACCAGAAGAACGGCACTGATGGGATAGCCGTTTGAGCGTCCAGCACTCACTAGCAGGAGATTCTGGGCGTCAGGAAAGCGGAAGATTGTCTCTCCGCACTCTCCAAGCCACGCATCGCCGGAGTGAATCATACGACCGACGGAAGGGCAGGGAATACGAAAGAACCAGCGTTCGAAGAGTTCCTGCTGGAACCAATGCAATCGGGTTATGTTCGGTGTGGCCTGTTTTCGAACCACATAATCCAGAACGCCCCGAAGGCCCGGACATGCTTCCAGCATCTCCCGCCACAGGGAGCGTCCCTGTGGCGTGTCGATATGCTGCGCCCGAACCGTTTCCATCAGAACGCGCCTCTTATCCTTCCTTGATGAACCGCGCGGCAAAGAAGCCGTCCAGCCCACCGAGTTCGGGCCACATGCCCGGGTGAGTGCGCAGCCACCCTTCCGGTGTGACAGCCTCGGGGAAGCCGGGGAGTTCGTCCACCTTGATGGGATCGGGTTTCAAGCCGAATTGTCCGGCTATTTTGCGCGCCTGTTCCGGTCCTTCTTCCTGCTGAAGCGAGCAGACGGCGTAAACCAGACGTCCGCCCGGCCTGAGCATCCGCGCAGAGGCGGCGAGCAGACTGGCCTGCGTCTCCACGAGAGCCGTCAGGTCGCGCGGGCGCTTGATCCACAGCGCATCGGGATGCCGCCTGACCGTTCCTGTCGCGGAGCAGGGGGCGTCAAGCAGGATGGCGTCAAGCGGCTGTTCCGGCTGCCATGCTGCCGCGTCAGCGCACACGGTCTGCACCGTATCCAGCTTCAGGCGTGCAAGGTTTTCCTTCAACCGTTCCAGGCGGGCAGGATCACGTTCCAGCGCGGTGACATGGGCTCCCGTCATGGCCAGTTGCGCCGTCTTGCCACCGGGTGCGGCACAGAGATCGGCGACATGTTCGCCAGCCTGAGCCGCCAGCAGCCGGGCAGGGAGCGCCGCTGCGGCATCCTGCACCCAGAAGGCGCCTTCTGTGAAACCTTCAAGCTCGGTGACGCGGGTTCCAGCCGGCAGTCGAACCGAGCCGGTAGGCAGGATGATGGCTTCTTCCGGTGACGGGACGCCGGGACGCAATGTCAGATCAAGTGGCGCTTCTTCTTTCAGCCCCTGAGCGATTCTGCGGGCGACGCCGGGGCCGAGGGCTTTCCATGAGGACCACAGCCAGCTCGGAATATTGAGCCGATCCTGATCAAGCCCTTCCAGTAGCGTCGCACCCTGACTCGCGATCTTGCGGAGAATCGCGTTTGCAAGGCCCGCGAATGGCGCAAGTTCGCGCCTGCGAAGCAGGTTGACGGTCGTGCCAACGGCGGCGTGCGGCGGTGTTTCCAGAAAAAGCAGCTGACAGGCACCAATCAGCAGTGCGGCCCGAACAGGCTCCGGTGGTTCCTTGCGGAGAAACGGTTCCAGAACGGCGGAGAGGGTTCCCAGATGTCGCAGCGTTGCTGCCCCCAGACGGTGCGCGGCAGCGCGATCGCGTGGATCGGCCGCTTTCGCTTCCGGAGACCGGTTGAGCGTCGTGTCCAGCATACGACGGTTTTCGATCACGCCGCGCACGATCTCGTAGGCAATTTCGCGCGTTGGATCTGGTACGACATCCACCGCTGGTTTGCGGGCCTGAGAGCGTTTTGGTCCCGACCGCCTGCGGGGGTTACGGGACGCAGGCTTTGATGTGTTTGACGGAATGTTCATTGTTCCCGGTCTGAATAGCGTCAGGCGAGGACATGGCACGTCAAACGTGTCGGGGCCAGACGTTTTCCATGTTGAAGCCGATTTTCACGCGCGGGAAGGGAGTCAGTCGGCGCTTATGGAGATTTTCGTAGCGAGTTCGCCCGTCAATTCTCGTCCGGTTTCCGATACGCCGTCATATGCGACATACGGCACGTCACTTTTTCTGCCCACCACGGGGGCGCTGGTCGGTGGACTGGTGCTGCGCATTCAGAAACGTCGGGCCGCCGAGCTGCTGGCGCCGAATCCGTTTGGTGCAGGCATTCTCGTGATCGAATCCGATAAACCTGACAGTTTCGGCTTTATCCCGACAGCGTTTGATCGCGTGCTGATCCGTCAGATCATCGCACTGGATGAACCGGACGCGGCAGCCGTCCGAGGGCGCTTCTTTGCTGTCATGGCGACCGGTTTTGCGGGCCGGGAAGCTCAGCGTCTGGGGCGTGCTGCCATGAAAGCTGATGCGGCACGCCGGGATGCATTGCTCATAAAGGCCACCGAGGTGACCCGAGGCGCAAGCGTGCCTTTCGAGCGCTTGGAATGGCTGGTTTCTGTGCTTCTTTGCATTGGCGCCGATCCGGAGGCGATTGCGACAAAAGGAAATGACGATCTTTTTCGTCGGTCTGTGCCGGCCCGTCTGCAGATCATCAGAGAAGGCGCAGCCTGTGTCCGCTCTCGATTGCAGGCTCTTGATTGCTCCAGCCTGAACACGGAACGAGTCCTGCATGTGGCTGAGGAAGCCTTTGCCCGCATAGAAGTTCTCTACGAAGGAATCGCCGTTCTCCTTGCCGAACCGGACCGTTTACGCAGGGTGGCCATCACGGGTGGGGAACTGAATGACACTTTGGGGACACTGGAAGGATGGCTGCGTTTTGCGCTTCTTCTGCGAGAAATTCCCCATGCGCCGGTTCCATCCTTTGCGCTTTCAGAACTTTCTGCGCTCGCGCAGGTGCTGTCGCATAAAAACAGCGCGATAGCGAAAACATCCGGACTGATTTCAACAGTGCGTCCGAATTCTTCGTCATGGCCGCCTGAAGTTGATCAGGCGCTTTATTATACCGAACGCAATGAAAGACTGGTGCGTGCCGCAGTAATCTGCGACGCGAAAGGACTGTGAATATCATGAAACCAGCGCGTGTTTTGACGCCAGTTCAACCATCGCCGGTTCTTGACGGTCCGGTCCCGACAACATTCACACTGCTTTTTCGTCCCCTATGGCCGGTGGTCGTTCCTGCGGAGGAATGGCGTAAAAAGGCTGCCGCCTCTCTATATACGATCCCTGATAGTCTGCTTGATCCGTTGCGTATCTGGATGCTCGACTGTTTCCCTGACCGCGCGTTGGTCAGTCATCTGATACAGGCAGGGGACGGCAACAATCTGCCTGACCGCGATCCGCTGGAAGAGGCTGAATGGGCTGATCCTCTACGCCGCGCATCGGAAATTCTGTGGGCGAGGGGAGCCGATGTCTTTTCGCGTCCGCTTCCGGAGCCTGTTCTCAATGAGATTGCCGAAAGTTCGGGACTCAAGACAACAACAGTTGCTGAACTTGTGCCGATCATCCATCTGCTTTTTTCCAATGCCGATCTTCTGTTTTCTCCAAGAGACGATGTTGCGCCGGTTGTTCCCGATCATGAGAAACTCGATAACCTTCTGAAGCAGGCGATGCAGATTGGCATGACGGCATGGTCGTTCTGTCTTACGCTGCTGTTTGTTTCGCGCAATGAGATTGACGTCGTGCTCCCCGCCGCGAGAGCCGTGGCGTATATGCAGCCCGATCCACAGTCATGGCTGGACAGATGCGACAAGGTTCTTGGAGATGTATTCGATCTTCTTGAGATGCGCTGTTCCCGCATTCAGACGGAAATCAGCCTGATTTCACCAGCAGAGCGGAAGGAGCGGCGTGTCCTGTTATGGCTGGAACCCGCCGAGCAGGCGACGATGAGTGCGCTTATCCGTTTTGCAAATCGATGCTCATTGCATGTTCTGGTGGCCGCACGTTTGAAGGTAGTCGCCGCCAAGGCTGTGTGGGCGCAGTTCACTCTGCTGGTGGAAGAGGATCTGCTGCTGCGGTGGCCGGTCATGTCATGGTCAGATTCACGACTTCTGGCATTTGAAAGAGGGAATCGTCGGTTTCGGAAACTTTCTGTTCTTGGAATGATGTTTTCCCGTTTTTCTGACTACAGGGCGCTGTTGAAAAAGCTCGTTGAGCATTATGGCGGCGAACAGGTGGCTGGGCTGACTTATGTAGAAAAAATACATGCTATGGAAATACTTGAAGAAAGCTCCGTTACATCTCCTTTGTTGAACGACTATCTTAAATTACTTGCGCCGCCTGCGCGTGTGAGATGGGGATAAAGATCGGCCTTAAAATTAAATTACATAATATAGGAATGTTTCTACATTGCGCTGTTAATAAT
>NZ_JBDNXK010000125.1:0-6590 GCF_047721705.1 Acetobacter sp.
GTGTCAGCTCCGGATGATCGTGTCTTGTGGTTGGTCATGGTCACGTCTGCCTGTTGTCCTGTCCTGTCCTGTCCTGTCCTGTCCTGTCCTGTTCCCGGTGCCTGTCGAAGGCATGAAAGCCTGAAGCAGGCCGGAAGAGGATCGGCAGGACAACAAGGAGCAAAAACAGTTTTTGCATCATGATTTTTCCTGTGCGGGTCCTTTTTCAAAAGCGCGCAGGAAAGCGTCGATATCGTCGCTCATCAGGAGGGGCATCCGTTCTCGTATCAATGCTTCAGGCCAGTCCCACCAGGCGACTGCAAGCAGACGCCCGATGGTCTTTTCGGGGAAGCGGTATTTGATGACCCGGGCCGGGTTGCCGCCCACGATGGCATATGGCGGCACGTCCCGGGTCACCACGGCCGCCGTGGCGATGATCGCGCCTGATCCTATGGTGACACCCGACATGATATTGGCCCGTGCGCCGATCCAGACGTCGTTGCCAATGACGATATCTCCCTTGGTGGAATGGTCATCGGTTGCATCAGCCGCTTCGGGCCAGAAATTGCACTGGTTCTTGAACGGGTAGGTGGTGATCGTATCCGGTCGGTGATTGCCCAGGATCATCAGCACCTCGCGGGCAATGGAGCAGTATTTACCGATCTTCAGGCCGGCATATTCGGCTTCTATGATGATGGGAGAACCCTTGGCACCATATGTATGGTCGCCGATGTCCCAGCCCCACTCTTCGATCTCATGGGCAAGGGTGTAACGTAGGAGCAGAGAAAAGGCGTTCTTGCCGTAATACATGGGCCTCGGTTCTCCCGTTCTGGTTCAGGGTTTCGTTTGCATTCGATAGCGGACAGATCAGATGATCGTGTTTCGTCGTCAGTCCTGTTCTCGGTCCCTGTCGAAGGCATGAAGCCCCGCGCGCCTCCAGCGTGTTTTCAGGTCAACCGGAGCAGTATCATTGCTGCCCTGGAGCTGTCCTGCAATATCCAGAAAAGCCCCGAGCAGGGTGGCGCGGTCATCATCGGTCAGATCGACCAGTCCCGCCTTCTGGACCAGGCCGCCCAGTTCGATCAGATGATGAGTGCGTTCCCGTCGCGCCTTCGCCCAGTCGCGCATGTCGGTGCGTGCCTTTCGTGCCTGATGGCGATGGATCAGGGCCGCCTGCTTCCTGATCCGTCTTTCAAGCGCCAGAAGCTCCGTTCTGATCGTGTCCGGTTCCTTTCCGGCCGCCCTTTTTTGCGCCGGCCTGAAAGAACGCGGTCCCCTGTTCGGTCCACCTCGCGACGGCTTCCGGTTTACCTTCCGCCTGTTCGACAGCCGCAAGCAGCACCCCGGCCAGCGCCTCGATTGACAGGGTATCGGCTCCCGTCGCCTCGACCAGTTCGCCGAGCTGGATGGTCCGTTGCGCCTTAAGCTGCTTCGCCTTTTCCTGAAGCGCCTTCAGTTCCGCATCAATGTCCCGTGGCCTGCGCATTTCCGGTCACCTGTCCTGCTGGTCTGTGTCATACTCTACCACACAGGCGAGAACCGCGTCACTCATCCAGAGCAATCAATCTTTATGGTGCAGTAAAATGTGAGTGCGCGCTTATACGTCACTTCGTGACGTGCGCTTAAAGGGTGTGATAGGATCGTGTCCATGGCGATCTATCACCTGCATGCAAAGGTCATCAGCCGCGCCACCGGCCGGAGCGCCGTGGCGGCAGCAGCCTATCGTGCGGCGTCCCGCCTGCATGATTTGCAGCTAGATCGCGACCATGACTTTTCCAACAAGAGCGGCGTGGTGCATTCCGAGATCCTGCTACCCGATGGCGCGCCGGAACGGTTTCTCGACCGTGCGACCCTCTGGAACGAGGTCGAGGCGATCGAGAAGCGCAGGGATGCCCAGCTTGCCCGCGAGGTGGAGTTTTCAATCCCGCGCGAAATGACCCAGGCGCAGGGGATCGCGCTGGCACGGGATTTCGTGCGCGAGCAGTTCGTGGAACGCGGCATGGTGGCCGATCTCAATGTGCATTGGGATATTGGCGAAGACGGACAGGCGAAGCCCCATGCCCATGTGATGCTGTCCACGCGGCGGATCGAAGTCAAAACCGGAGAGGCTGTGCATGGAAGACGAGACAGAATCCCGCATCCTGAACGAGGCGGCAGGGGCGCATACGACATCACGCCGGATCCTGGACCTGATGGAGCAGAAAGGGGAGGACGATCCGCTCAAGCTCATGATCCGTCTGCTGACAGAGATCCGGGAGACGCAGCGCGGCATCCTGCTGAAGCTCTCGACGCTGGAGAAGCGCTTGCAGCGGCTGGAAGAACGGCGCGACTGATCGCGGCAGCACGGTTGCGGCATGAAGGCCTGGGGCTGGCGCAGGATCAGCCTTCCATCGGGTTCGGTGCGAAAGAGCGTTCATGGAATGACAAGGACCTGCTGCTGACGTGGCGGGAGCGGTGGGCGTCGCTCGCCAATGAACGGCTGGCCGAACTGGACCTGGATGTGCGGATCGACCATCGGTCGTTTGCTGCACAGGGGATCGACCTTGAGCCGCAGAACAAGATCGGTCCGGCCGGGATGCGCCGGGAAGAGCGGGGCGAGGACGCGGAACGGGTTGCCGACCATCTGGAGATCGCGCGGCGCAATGGCGAAAGGTTGCTGGCCGAGCCGCATGTGGCGCTGGAGGCGCTGACCCGACAGCAGAGTACATTCACCCGCCAGGACCTGGCGCGGTTCGTGGACCGGCATACGGCAGACGCGGAACAGTTCAGTGCTGTCATGGTTCAGGTGGAAGCGTGTCCGGATCTGGTTGCCATTGGGAAAGACGGGCATGGGCGGGAGCGGTTTTCCACACGGGAGATGATCGGGGTCGAGCAGCGTCTGGAAGAGGCATCGCTTGCGATGGGGCGGTCCCAGGGTCATGCGGTGCCGCTGGCGGTGCGTCGGGTGGCGATGGCGCGGGACGGGCTTGGGGACGAGCAGGCGCTGGCGGTAGGCGAGGTCACGAAGTCCCGCGACCTGTCCGTGGTGGTCGGGTATGCCGGGACGGGGAAGAGCACCATGCTGGGTGTCGCCTGCGCGGCATGGGAAGAGGCCGGGTATCGGGTGCGCGGGGCGGCGCTGTCGGGGATCGCGGCGGAAGGGCTGGAAGCGGGGTCCGGGATCGAGAGCCGGACGCTGGCCTCCCTGGAGCGGGCGTGGGAGCGTGGGTTCGACCTGCTGGAGCGCGGGGACGTGCTGGTGGTGGATGAGGCCGGCATGGTGGGGTCACGGCAGATGGAGCGGGTGCTGTCGGCCGCGCGCGGTGCCGGGGCCAAGGTCGTGCTGGTGGGTGATCCCGAGCAGTTGCAGGCGATCGAGGCCGGTGGTGCGTTCCGGGCGGTGGCCGAGCGGGTCGGGTCGGTGGAGATCACGACGGTGCGCCGGCAGCGTGAAGGCTGGCAGCAGGCGGCCACGAAGGCGCTTGCGACCGGGCGGACAGAGCAAGCGCTGGGACGCTATGAGGCGGCTGGCATGGGGCGCGGGCATGATACGCTGGAAGAGGCGCGGGCCGGGGTAGTGGCCGGGTGGGATGAAGCCCGGCAGGCTGCGCCCGAAGAAAGCCAAATCATGCTGGCGCACCGGCGTGTCGATGTGCGGGCGCTGAACGAGGCGGCACGCGCCATCCGGCGGGAGGCGGGTGAGCTGGGTGAGGACGTGCTGGTACCGACCGTCCAGGGCGAGCGGATGTTTGCCGACGGGGAGCGGGTCTACTTCCTGCGCAATGACCGGGAGCTGGGGGTGAAGAACGGCACGCTGGGCACGGTGCGGGGCATCACGGGGTCGCCTGATGCCGGGGATCTCGTGCTGTCGGTGCAGCTCGACGGGCCGGGTGGTGCCGGGACTGGCCGGGTCGTGTCCGTGTCGGTGGCGGATTATGACGCGCTGGATCATGGCTATGCGGCCACCATCCACAAATCGCAGGGTGTGACAGTGGACCGGGCGCATGTGCTGGCGACGGGGAGCATGGACCGGCACGGGACCTATGTGGCGCTGTCACGGCACCGGGAGAGCGTGTCCGTCCATTGGGGCCGGGATGACGTGGGCAACTGGGACGGGTTGGTGAAGCGGCTGTCGCGCGAGCGGCTGAAGGATACCACGCTGGATTACCCGCAGGTCCGGGATCGGGATGCCGGGTTCGCGCGGCGGCGCGGGCTGTATGTCCCCGAGAGCGAGATCGTGGTGGAGCGCGGCAAGGCCGTCGCTGGCCCCCGGAAGGACAGGCAGGCCGAAGCTGTCCGTACGCCAGATCCGGCACCGGCGCAGCGGAAGCGCGGGATGTTCGACGGGCTGGACCTGTCCGTGCGGGGGCGTGGCCGGGCGGCGGACAAAGACGTATCGGCCGGGATGGATGCCGGGGCCGGCAAGGGGGAAAGTGGGACCGGGCGTGAGGCTCCCGCCTCGCCCTTTGCCGGGTTGCGGCTGCCGCGTGTGCAGCGCGCGCAGGTGCCGGCCGGGCTGGGTGGGTTTGTACCGGGTGGTGACCCGCTCCACCAGGCGGTGGAGCAGTATGCGCGGGCGGTGCGGGACATCGGGCGCATGGTGGAGCAGGACCTGCCGGTGCTGGAGCACCAGAAGAAGGCATGGCTTAACGCCAGCACGGCTCTGGAACGGCTAAGGCCCGGGGCGGTGATCGCCCTGGAAACCGCCGTGAAGCATGAGCCGGAGATCCGGCAGGCCCTTTACGGGCTGGAGGGGCCGGCACGGGCGCGCAGGCTGGTCGAGGGGCTGGAGCATGAGGACAAGGTGCGGCATTCCCCCGAGTTGCGGGCGGCGCGGTTCGTGAAGGCATGGGACGGGCTGAGCCGCGAGCAGCAGGGTGTGGCGCTCAAGGAGCTGAAGCGGGACGCGCAGCTTGAATCCCTCCTGCGGCAGAAGGGGCATGAACTGGGTGTCCGGAAGGGATCGACGCTCGATCACGGATTGCAGCCGCAGCGCACGCGCTCGCTGTCGCGCTCCAGGTCGCGGGATATGGATATGGGGATGTAGGAGATTTTGATTTACGTTAACCAGTGACGTCATATATGGTGTCACTATGCGTGTTGTTCTTGATACGGATGTTGTTCTTTCGGGATTTATGTCACCGGATGGAGCGTCCCGGCAGCTTTTGCTGGGGGCCTTGGATGGGAATTTCAGTCTGCTGCTCTCCACGACCCTCCTGGTCGAATACGAGGCGGTGTTGCGTCGCTCTGAAAATCTTTTTCGAATGGGCGTTCAGGGAGATGAAGTTCTGGAGGTTCTTGATGGACTTGCAGGGTGTTGCGTGCCGGTTTCTTTTGATTACAGGTGGCGACCGACAGGTGCGCATGGTGATGATGAACTTGTGGTTGAGACAGCGATCAACGGGAATGCGGATGCGATCGCCACGTTCAATCTGAAAGACATGCAGCGGGCCGTATCACGGTTCGGTATTCCAGCAGTGCGGCCAGGTGTTCTTTTGCGAAGGATGAGAGGATGAGTAGCAGTAAAATCCAGCTTCGGCTTCCGGAAGATATGCGGGAAGCCGCAACGCGTCAGGCGGCGCTTTCAGGTGTCAGCATGAACCTTTTTGTTGCGACGGCTGTTGCGGCCCGGCTGGGTGGGCAGGCAGAAGCGGAACGGTATTTTTCCGCACGGGCGACACGGACCACGCCTGCCCGTGCGAAAGCTCTTCTGGAGCGGATCGGAACAAGGGGGCAGATCAGGGACGATGATCGTCTGGACGTGCCGGAAAACTGAATCTGGATGAGGGGATGTCGGGTTTTTCTGGAATGATATCGGAATTATATTTATGATATCACTCTTGGAAATTAGGAGTTCTGCCATGTCCTCTGTGGTTATTCGCAATCTTCCGGAAGAGACGCATCGGGCGCTGAAGGCGCAGGCCATGCTGCATGGGCGCAGTACGGAAGCAGAGATCCGGACCATTCTGGAAGCGGCCGTCCGGCCGCCGCAGCGGGTCCGGCTGGGATCGCTTCTGGCGTCCATCGGTCGGGAGGCCGGTGTGTGTGATCAGGATATTGCGGCCTTGCAGACCCGCGATCAGACCCCGGCCGAGCCGATGTCCTTCGAATGATCCTGCTCGATACCAATGTGATCTCGGAGCCGTGGAAGCCCGTCCCGGAGCCGCGTGTTCTGGCCTGGATCGATGGACAGGCGATCGAGACGCTTTTTCTGTCTGCCGTCACGGTGGCGGAACTGCGTTTCGGGATCGGGGCGATGCCGTCTGGTCGGCGGCGTTCTGTACTGCATGAGCGGCTGGAACAGGAGGTATTGCCCCTGTTCGCGGGGCGTGTCCTGTCGTTCGATCTGGCGGCGTCTCAGGCCTATGCCGAACTGATGGTGCGGGCCAGATCAGAGGGCCGCGCAATTGGCAAGGCAGATGGCTATATTGCTGCCACCGCTGCATCCCGAGGTTATGTCGTGGCCAGCCGCGACGTGTCTCCTTTCGAGGCGGCCGGTGTGCGGGTTCTCAATCCGTGGGAGGAGACCTGATGTCCTGCGGCATGCTTGAGAGCGGATGATTTAATGTGTATTATTTCTATTGGAGATACACATCATGCGAACAAACATCATCATTGACGATGCCCTCATG
>NZ_JBDNXK010000126.1:0-6474 GCF_047721705.1 Acetobacter sp.
GCAGCGGTGTACGAAGCCTGACGGATCACGAAGGGATATCCCTTTTTCCTTCAGGATTGGGCTTACCATGCGTGGAACGTGGCGCATGGGGACCGTGTCCTTCCGGGAGACATTCAGGTCGCGACCGAAGTCTCCGTGACTTCGCTGGACAGTGGCTTCTTCCGTATGCGCTATGCACGCCTCACAGTGCGGGAACTGGAATACTGCTACGCGATGGCCGATCTCGGAGCGGGCCCTCACCGCTCGGGTGGAATCGCTGCAAAAATGGGGTCACGCACGCAGGCCGTAGCGCCTGTGCGGGCAACGCTGATCCGCAAGGGGATGGTGTACAGCCCGTCTCATGGCGAGACAGCGTTCACCGTTCCCCTGTTTGAAAATTACCTTCACCGCATGCGCGCCATGGGCACTGACCCGGCCGACCAACAAGACTGAGCAAAAGGACTGATCATGCCCAAACGGACAGATATTCGCTCTATCCTGATCATCGGCGCCGGTCCGATCGTTATCGGTCAGGCTTGTGAGTTCGACTATTCCGGCGCGCAAGCGTGCAAGGCGCTGCGTGAGGAAGGCTACCGCGTCATCCTGCTGAACTCGAACCCGGCGACGATCATGACCGATCCGGGTCTGGCGGACGCGACCTATATCGAGCCGATCACGCCGGAATTCGTGGAGCGGATTATTCTCAAGGAGAAGCCGGACGCGATCCTGCCGACGATGGGCGGTCAGACGGCGCTTAACGCGGCGATGGCGCTGGATGCGTCGGGCTTTCTTGTGAAGCATGGCGTGGAACTGATCGGCGCGAAGGCGGACGTGATCGACCGCGCCGAGGACCGTCAGAAGTTCCGTGAGGCGATGGACGCCATCGGCATCGAAAGCCCGAAGAGCTTCATCGCGCATACGCTGGATGAAGCGCGTGAAGCGCTGAAAAATGTCGGGCTTCCGGCCATCATCCGTCCGTCCTTCACCATGGGCGGCGCGGGCGGCGGTATCGCCTACAACAAGGAAGAGTTCGACCAGATTGTCACCGGCGGCCTCGACGCCTCTCCGACAACGGAAGTGCTGGTTGAAGAGTCCGTTCTGGGCTGGAAAGAGTTTGAGATGGAAGTGGTCCGCGACAAGGCGGACAACTGCATCATCGTCTGTTCCATCGAGAACATTGACCCGATGGGCGTGCATACCGGTGACTCAATCACTGTCGCCCCTGCCCTCACGCTGACCGACAAGGAATATCAGCGGATGCGCGATGCCTCGATCGCCTGTCTGCGGGCGATCGGCGTCGAGACGGGTGGTTCGAACGTGCAGTTTGGTGTGAACCCGAAGGATGGCCGTATGGTGGTCATCGAGATGAACCCACGCGTGTCGCGCTCCTCGGCGCTGGCCTCCAAGGCGACAGGCTTCCCGATTGCCAAGATCGCGGCGAAGCTGGCTGTGGGCTACACGCTGGACGAGCTGACCAACGACATTACGGGTTCGACACCGGCTTCCTTCGAGCCGACCATCGACTATGTCGTCGTGAAGATCCCCCGTTTCACGTTCGAGAAATTCCCCGGCACCCCTGCCCTGCTCTCCACTTCCATGAAGTCGGTTGGCGAGGCGATGGCCATCGGTCGCTCCTTCCCGGAAGCCCTCCAGAAGGGTCTGCGCTCCATGGAGACCGGCCTTGTCGGTCTGGACCCGGTCGAAGCTCCCGGCGACGGCGGTGTGGACGCATTCCGCGCCGAGCTGTCGCAGCCACGCCCTGAGCGTATCCTGATGGCGGCGCAGGCGCTCCGTGCAGGCTTCTCGGTGGATGAGATTGCGGCGGCCTGCAAGTTTGAACCGTGGTTCCTGCGTGAGCTTGAAAAGATCGTTCAGGCGGAAAAGGAAGTCCTCGACAAGGGACTGCCGGAAGATGCGCAGGGTCTGCGTCGTCTGAAGGCCATGGGCTTCTCGGACGTGCAGCTTGCCCGTCTGTCCGGCACGCAGGCCAAGGAAGTGGCCGCCCTGCGTGAGAAGGCTGGCGTGAAGCCTGTTTACAAGCGCATCGACACCTGCGCTGGCGAGTTCGCTTCCGCCACGCCGTATATGTATTCGACCTACGAGAACCGCTTCGGCCAGCCGGTCTGCGAGTCTGATCCGACTTCACGCAAGAAGGTAGTGATCCTTGGTGGTGGTCCGAACCGCATCGGTCAGGGCATCGAGTTCGATTATTGCTGCGTCCATGCCGCCTACGCCCTGCGTGAGGCTGGCCTTGAGACGATCATGGTCAACTGCAACCCGGAGACGGTTTCCACCGACTATGACACCTCCGACCGCCTGTATTTCGAGCCGCTGACGGGCGAGGATGTTGTCGCCCTGATCCGTCGTGAGCAGGAGACGGGCGAGGTTCTGGGCTGCATCGTGCAGTATGGTGGTCAGACGCCGCTGAAGCTGTCCCGTGCGCTGGAAGAAGCGGGCATTCCGCTGCTCGGCACGCCAGCCGATGCGATTGATCGCGCAGAAGACCGTGAGCGGTTTCAGGCGCTTCTCCGCAAGCTCGGCCTGCGTCAGCCTGCCAACGGCATCGCGCGGTCCCCTGCCGAAGCCGAGGATATCGCCGAGCAGATCGGTTATCCGGTCGTTGTGCGTCCGTCCTACGTTCTTGGTGGTCGGGCGATGGAGATCGTGCATGACCGCGCCAGTCTCCAGCGCTACATGAAAGTCGCGTTGCAGCTTGCCGGTGCGGAAGTGGCGAACGGTCCCGTTCTGATCGACCACTATCTGAACGACGCCATTGAAGCTGACGTGGACTGCATTGCCGACGGCAACGAGGTTTATGTTGCAGGTGTCATGGAGCACATCGAGGAAGCCGGCATCCATTCCGGTGACAGCGCCTGCGCCCTGCCCCCTTATACGCTCTCTCCGGCCATCGTAACGGAGCTGAAAGCGCAGACGGAAGCCATGGCGCGGGAGTTGGGCATCGTCGGTCTGATGAACGTGCAGTATGCGATCAAGGGTCAGGACATTTTCGTTCTGGAAGTGAACCCGCGTGCATCGCGCACCGTGCCCTTCGTGGCGAAGGCGACTGGCGTTCCGGTGGCGAAGATCGGTGCCCGCGTGATGGCTGGTGCCAAGCTGTCCGAGTTCACGCTGGATGACCGGGCCGTGGTGCCCCATGTAGCCGTCAAGGAAGCCGTCTTCCCGTTCCATCGCTTTCAGGACGTGGACACGATCCTTGGCCCGGAAATGCGCTCGACAGGCGAAGTGATGGGTCTCGACACCTCCTTCGAACGGGCCTTCGCCAAGTCGCAGCTTGCGGCGGGTGTGAAGCTGCCTCTCTCCGGCGCAGTGTTCCTGTCGGTGCGCGATGGGGACAAGGCGCATCTGCCGCGTCTGGGACGGATGCTGGCCGACATGGGCTTCACCATTCTGGCGACACGGGGCACAGCGAAATGTCTGAGTGACGCCGGGATTGAGGTGAAGGTCGTGAACAAGGTGCTGGAAGGTCGTCCACACTGCGTGGATGCGATCCGATCCGGCGAGGTGCAGATGGTCATCAACACCGTGCAGGGCGGTCAGTCCGTCAAGGACAGCTATGACATCCGTCGCTCGGCCCTGACGATGGGTGTTCCGAACTTCACGACGATGGCCGGTGCGCGGGCCGCAATCCATGCAATTGCGGCGATGCGTGAAGGCCCGCTTGAAGTTGCGCCGCTTCAGTCCTACTTTAACGGATCGTTCTGAATGGTGTCGGGGGACGCCCTTGCGGGTAGCCCCTGCGATGTTCCGGTGAATTTACCGTTCTGAAGCGATTTGATGGAAGGCTTGGGCCTTCCATTGAATTGTGAGGGAGTTTCCTCCCTTTTCGTCTGGGCTGGACAGGCAGTGACGCCGGTCTGGTCCTCTTTTCGTGTTTTGCTTTCCGAGGATTGGCACCTTGCAGAAAACCCCGATGACCGCGTCCGGCCTGCAGCGACTTGAGGATGAACTCCGTCATCTCAAGTCTTCGGAACGTCCAGCCGTTATTCGTGCGATCGCCGAAGCGCGTGAGCATGGCGATCTTTCGGAAAACGCAGAATATCATGCTGCCCGCGAGCGTCAGTCCTTCATCGAAGGCCGCGTACTGGAACTTGAAGAAATCATCTCCACCGCCGAAGTCATCGATCCTTCGAAACTGTCGGGCGATCAGGTAAAATTTGGCGCCCGCGTCACGCTGATTGACGAAGAGACGGAGAAGGAAGTCAGCTACCAGATCGTCGGTGTCTATGAAGCCGACATCAAGCAGGGTCTGCTCTCCATTTCCTCCCCGCTTGCCAAGTCGCTGATCGGCAAATCACTGGGTGATACGGTTTCCGTACCCGCTCCCGGCGGTGACCGGAGCTATGAAATCACCTCCGTCGTTTACGCCTGAAGAAAGCTGCCAGCGTGATCACGTTCGAGGATATCACCGCCGCCGCGCAGCGGATTGCGGGGCGTGTGCTGCGTACGCCCACCGTCCCTTCCCACTCCCTGTCGAAATCGGTTGGGGCGGAGATCACGCTCAAGCTTGAGAACCTTCAGGCTGTCGGGTCCTTCAAGGAACGTGGTGCGGCGAACAAACTGGCACTGCTGACCCCAGAAGAACGCGCGCGCGGCGTGATCGCCGTTTCGGCCGGTAATCACGCGCAGGGCGTGGCACGCCACGCCAGCCTGCTTGGGATTGACGCAGTGATCGTCATGCCGCGCTTCACGCCTGCGTCCAAAGTGACGCGGACGGAAGGCTGGGGTGCGCGGGTTGTGCTTGAGGGCAACAACTTTGCCGAGGCATCCCTGTTCGCAAAGGATCTGCAAGAGCGCGAAGGCCGGGTTTTCATTCATCCCTATGACGATGATGCGGTCATGGCCGGTCAGGGCACCTGTGCACTGGAACTGCTGGAAGATGCCGGTCCGCTGGATGCACTGGTTGTGCCAATTGGTGGCGGTGGTCTTCTGTCGGGTATGGCTGTTGCCGCCAAGGCCATGCGTCCTGATCTCGAACTGATCGGTGTGCAGGTGGAAAGCTATTCTTCCCTTTCCGCTTTTCCCGGCGCTGAAGTGACACCGTGTGGTGGCGCAACAATCGCCGAAGGTATTGCGGTGATGAAGATCGGGCGCCGGACGCATGAGGTGATCCAGCGGCTCGTCTCGAAGGTTGTGGTCGTGTCAGAGCGTGACGTGGAAAACGCGATCACGCTAATGGCCGAGGGCGCCAAGCAGGTGACCGAAGGCGCAGGCGCCACGGGTCTGGCAGCGGTGATGAGTCATCCTTCCCTGTTCGCAGGCAAACGCGTGGCGTTGCCGGTGAGTGGTGGCAACATCGACACGCGCATTCTGGCCAACACGCTGCTGCGGGCGATGCTACGTGATGGGCGTCTGCTGCGACTGATCATGGAGATTCCAGATCGTCCGGGCGTTTTGGCCGATATTTCGAAGACGATTGGTGAAGCGGGCGGCAACATCATCGAAGTGTCTCATCAGCGTCTGTTTGCTGCACCATCCGTTCAGGCGGCGGAACTTGAAGTGATGATCGAGGCGCGCGACCCGCAGCATGCCGAACAAATCACCGAGGCACTGCGGGGGCATTATGTGGTGCGGCGGGTCTGACAGCACATTTAAATACAGAAGAGGGAAGAACTTTTTCTTCTGTATTTCGATCCTCGATCAATCTGCAAGAACGACACAGTTCCTGCCGTTTCTTTTCCCTTTATAAAGGGCCCTGTCTGCTCGTCCAATAAGCCGTGTTGCTGTATCACCGGGCAGAAAAACTGCAAGCCCGATACAGCAAGTAACCGTTATACTTGATGCTCCGAATGGAATTGGCTCACAGAGAAAAGCATGTATTTTCTTAACATGCTCCACGAGAGCTTCCTTATTTGGTACAGCGATGAAAAATACGATGAGTTCTTCACCACCATAACGCCCGCAGGACGCAGAAGAACCTGAAGCCTGTCTCAAACGGTGGCCATATTGCTCCAGAACGTAATCACCACCCTGATGCCCCATTGTATCATTAATCGATTTGAAATGATCTATATCAATCAAAGCGACAGCAACTGAGTCACTGGGGGAAAGTGCGGACACAACGTCCCCCATTTCATCAAATATTGCACGGCGATTCAAGAGTCCCGTTAATACGTCTACCTTTGATTGATGCAGAAGTTGCGCCTGCATTTCTTCCATGACTCGCGTGCGGCCACGAACCGCAAATTCAATTTTTCTGTCTCTCGCATTTTTTATCTTCTTGTAGGCAATACCAAAAACAACAAAAAGAGGAATTAGCGTCACAGAACACCAGAATATTATACTTGATAGAGAAAGTCCGGTCCCCTGCGCATGAGCCAAAATTATATCAGCACTTGCATAACGATGATTGAGTGTATCTACCGCCTGAACCTGAAAGCTAATATTCTTCAGATCAACATTTTTATAAACAAATGATGAGTTTTTTCCCTGCCTGACAACAGAATCCACATCGAATAATTGAAATTTGTAATATAT
>NZ_JBDNXK010000127.1:0-6299 GCF_047721705.1 Acetobacter sp.
ATGCCTCGCCGGGCGAGATCACTGACATCATGCTCCAGCAGGGTGAAAAGCTGGTGGGCACCGGTCCCGTGGCGGCAGGTGACACGGTGCGCTGGATCATCGGCGATACCGAAAGCGGGGCAGGGGCGACAAAGCGCATCCATATCCTGGTCAAGCCGACGCGGCCGGATCTCACCACTAACCTGATCGTCAACACGGACCGGCGCACCTATCTGGCGGAACTGCGCTCCACGCCAGCCACCTACATGGCGTCAGTGTCGTGGAACTATCCCGAGGACGACCTGATCGCCCTGCATCGGCAGGACAATGCGGCCGATGATGCCACCCCCGTGGATGTGGGACTGGATCTGAACACGCTGAATTTCCGCTATGCCATCCAGCCGGTGAAAGGCGCCACACCGCCCTGGCTGCCCGGTCGGGCCTTCGATGACGGCCACAAGGTCTATATCGCCTTTCCGGACGGCATAGGGCAGGGGGAACTGCCGCCTCTGTTCGTGCTGGGAGCCGATGGCGGGCCTGAACTGGTCAATTACCGGGTGCGGCAGAACTGGATGATCGTGGACCGGCTGTTCGCTGCCGCCGAACTGCGGCTGGGCGACAAGCATTCCGAGCAAAGGGTGCGTATCGTACGCACTGACGGACGGCGGACATGACCGGGCAGGTTCCAACAGCGGGCGAAAATCCTGCGGCCCCCGCCACAGGGGGAAATCCCGCATCATCACCGCCCGACCTGCGCCTGCGGGCGGAACGGCCGCGCGTGATGCGTCTTAATCGTACCGTGGTCTGGGCGCTGGGTGGGGTAGGGATGCTCGCCATTGGTCTGGCTCTTGGCTACGCGCTGGAGAACAGCAGTCACAAAGCGCCGCCCGCCGCCAGCCAGGATACGGATGTGCGTCCATCGGCCGATGGGCTGGCAGGATTGCCCTCAGACTATGTCGGCAATGGTGTGCCGAAGCTCGGTCCCGCTCTGCCCGGTGACCTGGGACACACCATCCTGAAGGCACAGGAGCAGGGCAAGGCTACCTCGGGTGGCGACGACCGGCGCGCGCAACAGGAAGTCGAGGCCGCGATCGCCAGCCGACTGTTCGTGCAGACGGGGGAGCGCGACCACGCCAGCGAACAGGCGATCCCGCCCGCGCCGGGCGCTCCGGCCTCTCAGGGACCAGCGGCCCCTGCGACCGACGCACAGTCTGGCAACCGTGCCTTTCTGGCGGGCCAGCCGGACCGCATGACCGTCAGTCCCGACCGCATCATGCCGCCGGCCTCACCTTATGTCCTGCAGGCGGGCACGGTCATCGCTGGTGCGCTGAACACAAAAATCAGCTCCGACCTGCCGGGCCAGATCGTGGGGCACGTCACCCAGAACGTCTATGACAGCCCGACCGGCTGCTATCTCCTGATCCCGCAGGGCAGCCTGCTGTTCGGGGCCTATAACAGCAGCGTCTTCTTCGGGCAGCAGCGCACCCAGATCATCTGGACGCGGCTGATTTTCCCCGATGGTGAGAGTCTGGTGCTGGAGAAGCTGCCCGGTGGCGACGCCATCGGCCAGTCCGGCTTGTCCGATGAGGTCAACAATCACTGGGGCCAGCTTTTCAAGGCGGCCCTAGTGACCACGCTCCTCAGCGTCGGCTCCGAGGCGGGGACCAGCCAGAGTGAAAACAATCTGGCCCAGGCCATCCGCAGCGGGGCGAGTAACGGGTTTTCCATGGTCGGCAACCGCCTGATCGACCGCAGCCTCAACGTCCAGCCCACCCTGACCGACCGACCCGGCCTGCCCTTTACCCTGATCCTTTCCAGAGATTGGATACTCAAACCCTGGCACGCGAAGGAACCAGTCCCATGACCACGCTCCGCATCACCGAAATTCCGGATGAAAAGCCGGTCCGTATGGCCGTGGATATCCCTGCGGACCTCCATCGTGATCTGGTGGCTTACGCAGCACTGGTCAGCCAGAATGGTCAGCCCGTGGATCCGGTCCGTCTCGTGCCCCATATGATCCGTGGCTTCATCACCTCCGATCGTGCATTCCGAAAGCTCCGGCAAGCGGCACAGCGACCCAACCCTAAAACGTAGTCGCCTGCTGCTCCAGAAATCGGATGACCTTCCGTGCGGCTGGCGGGCAGACCGCCTGTCGCCAGGCCGCGCCATAGGCGAAGTGTGGGAAACCGTCGCCATCGGCCACCTCCACCACAGCGATCCGTTCCCGGATGGAGGATGGCAGAAATGCCAGCCAGGCATCCGGGAGCAGGGCGATACTTTCACCATTGGCGACCACCGCAATTACCCGCAGGCTTCTCATCGCTTCGGGCTGTATGCGTGGCGCGTATCCTGCCTGCCGCATCTTGCGTTCCAGCAATGCGCCCAGTTCCAGACCGATATCATCCTTGCCGATCAGAAAAGTCGCACCATGCAGTTCGGCCCATGACGCGGTTCCGGATTGTGCGATCGGATGCTCCACAGACATGACCGCAACGACGCGATCGCTCCAGAGTGGGACGGATGCCACCCCGGCGCCTGGTAATGGCAGCGTCATGACGGCCAGATCAATCGCACCCTCTTTGAGGGCCTGAAGCAGATCCTGCCTTGTCGCGTCCTGCCATGCGAAGGAAATTCCCGGCTCCGTCATGCGGTATGGCTCCAGCATGTCCGAAACCCGGCCAGGAGGAAGGCTGCCTTGTAGACCCACTGACACAATCCCGTTCTCACCAACGCTCCAGCGTCTTGTGTGTTCATAAAGCCGCGCCGTGCCATCCAGTAGCTCGTTCGCCTCTTTCAGGAACGCCGCCCCGGCCGGTGTCAGTTTCGCCCCACTGGACGTCCGGCGGAAAAGGTGGACACCCAACCGCTCCTCCAGCAACCGAAGTGATCGGCTGATGGCAGATTGCTTGCCTCCCATCATACGGGCCGCGCCATGGATGCTGCCTTCTGATGCAATCACACGGACAACCAGCAGTTCCCGGAGATCGAGCGGTGGTCGACGCATGCCAGCCTCCTGTGCGGATTTGAGTGTCCCACTAAGGAAGAAGACGTCTGCGCGATGTGAAATCAGTAACAAAAAAAACACGTGATATTGCGAACGATTATCATTTGTGCTAGGCAAAGCCGAGGTGCAATGTTTCTCAGGTAATTTTGGTCGTGAGCAAGGGGCGGATCAGCGGGCTGTTTTCGCGTCATCGGCGCGAACTCACCGACTATGTCGGTAAGCGGTTGCGCGACCGTGATCTAGCGGCTGATTTCGTGCAGGAGACATTTCTGCGGTTTGTCGAGCACGGCGACGCACTGCCCGCAGGAGCGTGCCGCGCTTTTCTCTTCAGCACCGCCCATAACCTGACCGTGGCCCATATCCGTGCGACGCAGCGCCGCCGCACGACCGCCGTCACGCACGAGGAAATCGCCGACATTGCCGATGATCAGGCGTGGCCCGATCAGGTGGCGGCGGCCCGGCAACGAATACGGCAGCTTGCCGCGCATCTGGAGGAACTGCCACCACTCACCCGGCGGATTTTTGTGCTCAACCGTGTGTCCGGCCTGAGTTATCAGCAAACGGCAGTCAAACTCGATATTTCGGAAAGCTCGGTCCAGAAGCATCTCGCTGCAGCGCTCCAGCATCTCCTGCGTCGTCTGCCGCGCTGACGTCATGCAGATTTTTTTACGGTCCTGAGCGTGTCAGGACGTCTTATCTCGTATGACCTCGCTTTGTCTTCAGGGCAGTGCCAATGACGGAATCCGTTGACGAACGGCAGGACCGGATCGACGGAGAGGCGGCTGCTTGGGTGATCCGACAGGGCGGAACGCCCCTGACAGTCGAGGAACAACGGGCCTTCGCTACATGGCGTGCCGCCTCCCGGGACCATGAGGAGGCTTTTCGACGCGCGTCGGCGCTGTGGTCTGATCTTGATGTCGGGACCAGACAGAAACGGGTGACACGTCGCCGTCAGATCGGAACGGGTGTGGCGCTGGGCGTGGTCTGCCTCGCTGTCCTGACAATGCAGGGCGATGGCGGCTGGCTCAGTCTTGATCGCTGGCGAGCTGACTATACGACCGCAACCGGTGAAATACGCACAGTTTCCCTGCCGGATGGCAGCACGGCGCAACTCGACAGTCATACCGCGCTTGCGATCCACTATGGAAACGCCGAGCGGCGGATCGTGCTGATCGATGGCGATGCCTGGTTCAGGGTCGCACCATTGGGCGCGACAGAGCATCGGCCTTTCGTCGTCGAAGCGAGGCATGGCACGTCGACCGCCCTTGGCACCCAGTTCATGGTCGAACGTGAACACGACAGTGTTCGCACGACCGTGACCGAGCATAGTGTCAGGGTTGTAACGCGCACCCCTGATGGCCTGACACATTCGGTCGTCGTCGCGGAGGGGCAGAGCGTCAGATACGACCTTGACGGTTCGCTGGAGACGCCGCAGGCCGCTCCGGTGGAAGCCATGACTGCCTGGCGCAGCGGACAACTCGTCTTCGACAACGCGGCGCTATCGGATGTGATCGCGCGTCTGAACCGTTATCGGCGGGGGCGCATCATGCTGATGGGGGCGCGTCTCAGGGATCGGCGGGTGAGCGGGGTCTTCTCCTGTTCCGATATTGACGGTGCGGTATCCTCGATCACCCGGCAACTCGCCGTGCGATCAGTATCGGTCGCCGGTCTTGCGACAATCATTTATTGAGAGCCTGTTTGTCCTGTCCCCTGGATGCACTTCCACCCGCTGAAACACGCTCTCTAATCCCTTGATCCAGAAACAAAAATAAAAAAACCTGCATCCGCCGCGCGGAATTCCTTACTGAGTCCTGAAGCCTCAGGCGTCTTACTCATTGACGCAAATGCAAAGCATTCTCGGTTCGAGGGTGCCGTGGCGATGGATGAAATGAGGCGATGATGGAACGTGGGGATGCACCGCGCAGGACAAAAAACCAGACCAGATGTGGAGTGTTGATTCGTCAGCTCATGGCGGGGAGCACCCTTGCCTGGTGCGCCATGGAGCTTTGCCCGTCTCTTGCCTTGGCACAGGGAACGGTCGCTCCGGTGACCGCGCAGACCGTCTCGGTGAATATCCCGGCGGGCGAACTGAACCACGCGCTCCTGACATTCAGCCAGACCGCTCACCTTCAGATTTTTTATGATATGGCCAAAGTGAAAGGGCTGCATGCCAACGCCGTATCGGGAACGATGACGACGGATCAGGCCCTGTCCCGTATTCTGGCCGGGAGTGGCTACAGTTTTTCGAGAACGGGTAATAAAATTTCGCTCGTTCCGGCAGCCGCCAACATCACGCTTGGTCCAGTGCGTGTGGGTGGAACTGTCGCACATCAGGATCCGACCGGCCCCGGCGTAGGTTATGTCGCATTGACGACTATGGCAGGAACGAAAACAGATACACCTATCACCGAGATCCCTAATTCTATTTATGTGGTGACGAAGCAGTTGATGCAGGACCAGCAACCGCAGGACGTGGTGGAAGCTCTCCGTTATACGCCAGGTGTCTATTCAGAAGCCGAAGGCGGTTATTCTAACGGATCTAATCCAGCCGGCACAGGTGGAGGTGGAATCTTTCAGCGCGGGTTTTCTTCAACTCCATTTGTCGATGGTCTTCAATGGAATTCGGCCGCGTCTGGCGAAACGGCGTTTTTAGAACGAATTCAGGCAATCAACGGTCCGGCATCTGTTATGTACGGCCAAGTTCATCCAGGAGGAATGATTGAAGAAGATCTAAAAAAACCTACAGATATTCCATTTCATCAAGTATCCGTGGGATTTGGCAACTGGAACCGTTATGAAACGACTATTGATCTCAGCGATAAGATTACAAAATCTGGCAATCTCCGTTATCGCGTTGCAGCAATAGGAGTCACGTCTGGTACACAGACTGACTATCTGAATTATCATAGGGTCGGTGTGCTCCCTTCTATTACATGGGATATTGACCACAAAACGTCTCTTACATTGCTGGGAATGTATATGTATACGCCGGGTGACGGGACAGGAGATATTATGCAGTATCCTGCGCGAGGGACACTCATCCAGAATAGCGCGTATCCGCGAATTTCGCGCAATAATTTCCTAGGACTGCCAAATTGGAATGTCGAAGGTAATAAAGAAGCAATGTTTGAATATCAGTTCAAACATGATTTCAATAGATACATTTCATTTTCTCAGACATTTCGCTGGGAAAATTCAAAGCATACTTATGAGAACGTGTATAATGATGGAAGTGAAACAGCCTCCATCGAAGATCTTTCGCCATGGGAACTTCGTGGCACCAGCAGCACTGTAGCGTTAGATAGTAGATTAAGCG
>NZ_JBDNXK010000128.1:0-6187 GCF_047721705.1 Acetobacter sp.
ATACTGAAGTATGAAATTTTTTCAGAATATGCTTTTATTTAATAAAGTGTTGGACTGGTGTGGCTCAATATTGTTTGTGATGGTTCACGTGCACAGTTTAACCTATTGAGGGGGGGGGGATTGTCAGGCGTTTCCTAGGGGCAGGACGCATTGATCAGAGCCAGAAGATGGCAGTGGCAGCGAGTGCAATGGTGGAGAAGAAGGCTGTGGGGGACCTATCGTAGTGTGTTGCAACCCGGCGCCAGTCCTTGAGGCGTCCGAACATGATCTCTATGCGGTTGCGCCGTTTGTAGCGTCGTTTGTCGTATTTGACGGTCTTGTTCCGGGATTTTCGGCCCGGGATGCAGGGCTTGATACCCTTTTCCTGCAAGGTGTCCGTGAACCAGTCGGCATCATAGGCCCGGTCGGCGAGTAACCATTGGGCTTTCGGCAACTCATCAAGCAGAGCGGTGGCACCGATATAATCACTGACCTGACCTGGCCTGCGGTCATGAAGAGCTCAAAGGGCGGCCGTAAGCATCGGTAATAGCGTGAAGCTTGTGGTGTTCGTGCGGCCGATCAGGCGGCCCACATTCCTTTTTTTACCCGCGGGCTGGAAGCCGTGCGGTGCGCCTTCAGATAAGTCGCGTCGATCATCACCGTCTTGCGCCCGGAAGCCTCGGGCGCAGCCAGACCTTTCATCATCCGCAGGAAGGCGCCCTTGTCGCCCCACCGCTTCCAGCGATTATAGAGCGTCTTGTGTGGTCCGTAGTCTTTCGGCGCATTCCGCCAACGTAGTCCAGTGCGATTGATGAAGATAATTCCACTCAGTACCCAACGATCATCCACTCGGCGCTTGTCATGACTTTTCGGAAAATATGGCTCAAGCCGCGCCTTCTGCTCGTCCGTCAGCCAGAACAAATCACTCAATCCTTGAGGGCTCCTTCATGGAAAGCCTGAAGCACGCCAGCCCTAAAAAATCAATGGGTTCTGACCCTAACATTGACGACACAAATCCGGATGATAGCGCTTCAAACACTGTCCGGTTGATTTCTTTTATATCGATATTGCTGATATCCGGACGGGCGCCGGACAAGCAAGCCTGCCCTAACACAATCTATGGACAAGGCTAGTAGAAAACTGCCTGGAAATTTGCCCGATATCTACTGCGCGCCGTGCCTTATCAGGTCCACACTCATCCTTAGCGACAATTACTTTCAGGTCAGGGATTATTTTGTGAGACAACTTCTTCATACTTGAAAAAGGAGATCTTAACTTCTGTGGCCGACAGTTGCCTGCCGCAATTGTTGAAGCGCATAAAGGAAGTAGCTTATGAGACCATTCTGGAGAGAGCAGGTTACTCCGCCCGCGGTTTTGGATCACCGACGCCAGGCGCTGGAGCAGCTGCTGCCCTCCAAAAGTAGAAATTTGAAGGCGAGCACATATCCAAAAATTGATATCCCCGTTGCACACCCCCTTTTACCAGCGACTGACACAATCATCCCGTATTTACGCGAAATCGATACAAATCGTTGGTATTCTAACCAAGGTCCACTCTGTGAGGTTTTTCAGGCCCGTTTGGGTCGTATATGGGGAATGGAGACCTCGAACGTCGCCTTGGTAACAAGCGCCACTGCAGGGCTCACTCTTGCCTTGCGCGCCCAGAATATTCCAGAGGGCTCCTCTTGTATAATGCCTTCCTGGACATTTATAGCAAGCGCTGCTGCAGTCACAGCAGCGGGCCTGATTCCGCATTTTGTTGATGTTCTTCCAGATACGTGGATCCCTGATGCTGGCGAAGTTGAGCGCCTAGCTTACGATCCATCAATTGGCGCGGTGTTAATTGTTGCACCTTTCGGTGCCCCACTTGATCTGGCCGTATGGGATGATATTGCTGCTCGTACAGGCAAACCTGTAATCGTTGATGCTGCTGCTGCTTTCGATACGATTAGAAACGGCGGACCAATGCCAATTGGCCAGAGCACGGTCGTGGTCAGTTTGCATGCTACAAAGACTTTCGGCATCGGGGAAGGTGGAGCAGTCATCTCGCGTGATCCAATTCTTGCAGAACGCATCCGGTCTTATGCGCGATTTGGATTTATCGGAGGACGTGCTGCTCAATATCCGGGTGTGAATGCCAAAATTTCTGAATACACCGCAGCCGTCGGACTGGCCGGACTTGACGGATGGTCGCGGACGCGCCAGCGATGGGAAACTACCTCGCGCTACTATACCAAATATTTGCCTAAGTCTGTTATCTTGACGCCATCTTTTGGAAGCAATTGGGTCGGATCAACACTCACTGTGCTATGTCCGGGAGGAGCTAAAAACATGGCGGCATATCTTGCGGAACGTGGGATCGGCACTGTTGCGTGGTGGAGCCAAGGGTGTCACGAACAGCCTGCCTACACATCCTGTCCGAGAGAATTGCTGCCTGTCACCAAATATATGGGGCAGCATGCACTTGGACTACCATTCTGTCAGGACATGAGTCGTGCTGTTGTCGAGCATGTATGCCGCGCAGTGGCGGAATGCGTTGAAGACGTCTCTTCAAATGACGATATTGTAGATCTATGCACTTTTCCAAACGGCGAAACTGAATCCAGATGAACAATAGCATTTTTTTATCTGAAGCACCTAACCGTATTGCTGCTCCAGACCGACCCAACATTGTCGCTCTTATTGGAGAGAATGAGAATGGAATTCTTCGCGAATTAAGCTCGGGTCTAATGCGCACCATTGAACAAGATGGTTATAAGGGACATATTATTGATCTCTACCAGCCTGATTGGTTTGCCAATTTTTTGGATATTGCGCGATCAGGAATCGCGATGGCGTGGGGGCATGCTGGCGTTGGTGCGCGCCTTTCTCATGAAGATGAAAATATATGGGAATTTTTAAAAATTCCCTTTGTATCAGTTCTGGCTGACCCACCGGGAAGAATGCCTCTAAATCATTATATCCGTTCACGGATGGTTGCAAACGCATATGTTTTTTCAGAATGGCTGGATATTCAAAAACGCTTTATTCATGCACCACAATATTCAACGCTAATCAACTGTGTGGGTGTCGTCCCCAATAAGAACAGGGATGTGATCCCATGGCGTGATCGGCCCCAACGTATGGCGTTTATAAAGACAGGTGGAAACCCGGAAGCCCGTAGAGAACGGTGGCGGGACTATCCTCCGCGATGGCGCGCGATCTTAGAGGATGCCAGTTCTGCGGCCGTGATGCAGGGTACGGGAGGAATCAATGACCTGCTTTTTGCTGCTTGTGAGCAGCATGGGCTTCAAGCAGATCAGAGACCCGAGATTATTCTCCATCTTATGGAAGAACTTGATCTTTATGTTCGTGAATATCGCATGAATACGGTGGTTAAAGCACTTTTACCACTCCCTGTGCACATTTACGGACGAGGATGGGATCATCTCGCTGCGTTGCCAGCATGCGCCCAATTTCATCCTGCTTTCGACGCACAAAATATCTCCACAATTTATTCTGCAACACAATTTCTTATAAACACGAGCCCCAATATTGGCTCAGGTATGCATGAACGGGTAGCATATGGTTTAGATGCTCGTTGTTGTGTCGTGTCGGATGAAAACGATTTTTCACGTAAAATACTGAATGATATTCCTACGTTCTTTGGTTTTGAGGCAAATTCAAAGAATTTAACTGAATATTTCTTCGAGCTTTATCATGATACTACCGATTATACAGAAGCGACCCAAAAAGGTGTCGATCTGATAACTCATTCCTTTGGGGGGCGAAGCTATATGCATGAACTGTTGAATGTCGCAGAAGAATTGCAGGTCGCCGATATTCTGTCGCCATTGTTCTGATGTTGTACGTAAGGCAGTTATCAAATGAATAGACCATTCCTTTCTGATGTTTTGCTTTTGGATGCGTCTTTTTCTGC
Source organism: Acetobacter sp. (assembly GCF_047721705.1). GTDB lineage: Bacteria > Pseudomonadota > Alphaproteobacteria > Acetobacterales > Acetobacteraceae > Acetobacter. The sequence continues at coordinate 3,899 of NZ_JBDNXK010000128.1, forward strand.
AGTTCCCATTCATAAGGCTTTACGTGCAGCGGGACACAGAGTCTGGACGATGGGTAATCGCTCACGCGATGCTCTAGCGCTGGCATTTCCGGAACTTTGGATTGAAGGAGATTATGGAAACCTTATTTCTGTACAATCAGAAATGCATATGAGAGGGATCGATTTGGTCGTTCCTGGATGTACTGATGTTGCCATGACAACATTTGCAGCTCTTGGAGGAACACTCCATTATCCCTGCTCGGCAGAGACGCAGGCTTCCCTGAATTCCAAAGATCAGTTTCGGGCTCTTTGCACTGAACTGGATCTGCCTTGTCCGGAAGTAATTTTGCCAAATGCGTTGCCCTCGGAAGGTTTGTTTATATGCAAACCAGCCATAGGCTTCAGCGGACGTGGTATTTCGATCTTCGATGCATCATGCCCTTCTGACATACAGAAAGCGCTGGCGATGGCGCGCGCCTCCAGTCCAACAGGACAGATTGTGTGTGAGGCTTTCGTTGAGGGTCCTCTTTATAGTTTTAGTGTTTTTCTTGTAAATGGAATAATTTTTCGTTCATTTGTCGTTCGAGAAGGGTCACGTTATGATCGTTTTTCGGTCGATACGAGTTATGTGGTTCCTTTGGACGAGTGGCCTGAGACTGCCCCACTAACGTGTGCTATCGAGAAATTGTCCAAAAGACTGCAGTTTTGCAATGGCCTTGTTCATGTACAGTTCATCGCGGGAAAATTTGGTCCGCAAATTATAGAGATCACCCGACGATGCCCAGGAGATTTATATGCAAAACTTATCGAAGATAGTACAGGATTTCCCTATGCATCTTGGTATGCATTAAGTTTCACGATGTCCCATTTTCCTCCGGCGATTTCTGATGAATCAATCGCTGATAATTTACGCGCAGACGAAATTTCTTTGTTCTGTAAATCGGTCTTGCGTATGACTCTTAAAGAAGAGGTTGGTACATCTTTTCAGGGTTTAGTTATTCCACAATTGAATGCCGATACCGAAGTCATCCCGCTTCGGATGCCTGGAGAAGATATAACAGGAGCGGGTTATGAGCGTACGGCTGTTGTTTTTCAACGGTTTTCTTCGCATGAGCGGTGTCTGGCTGCGTTTGACTTCTTTCTTTCCAAAAAAAGACAATAAACTATGGTGCCGCTACGCATTCTCCTGTCTGGACCAGGGCTTATCGGACGCAAACATGCTGATCTCGTTGCGCAGTCATCACGCAGTAAGTTGGCGGCTATCGTCGCACCTCTAACGGCAAAAAATTGTGCATTTGCGCAAGAGCGTGGTGTTCCGATATTCGATACTATAGAAAAATGTCTTGATCTGGAAAGAATTGATGCTGCAATTATTGCATCACCAAATGGATATCATTACGAGCAAGCCATGACTTGTCTTGATCGTTCCATTCCTCTTCTTGTGGAAAAGCCACTCGCGACAACTTCTGAAGAAGCAAGAGAGATTTGCGTCAGGTCGATCGCTTGTCAAACTCCTGTCCTTGTTGGTCATCATCGCACGTATAGTAGTTTTCTCCCTGCGGCACGTGATTTTATTAATTCTTCTCGATTTGGAAAACCTGTTGTAATGCAGGGGGCAGCCTTGTTCTATAAACCTGATGATTACTTTGAGGATGGACCGTGGCGCACGAAACTAGGGGGAGGTCCTATTCTTATAAACATGATTCATGAAGTTGGAATCATGCAATATCTCTTTGGACCTATCAGATCTGTCTGGGCCGAGTCGAGTAACGCAAGGCGTGGCTTCGCAGTTGAAGATACGGCCGTCATGGGGTTCAGGTTTTGCAATGGAGCGCTTGGAACATTTATACTTTCGGATGTCGCCGCCAGTAACCGAAGCTGGGAAATGACCACGGGTGAAAATCCTACCTATCCGTGTTATAGGAAAACTGAATGCTATCATTTTTCCGGGACTCAAGGTTCGTTGGATTTTCCTAATTTCTTTTTTCGGAGCTATGGAAAAGAAAATCCCGCTTCGTGGTGGCGTGATTTTGAAGAAGGAGAAATCAGCGTGACGGCGTGCGACCCCCTGACTGAGCAGTTCCGTCATTTCGAAGATGTCGTTCTTAACCTTGCTTCACCTCTTATGCCAGCTTCTGCTGGTCTTTCGAATATCATTGTTATTGAGGCAATAAAGATGTCTCTCAAAGAAAAATGCACTATCGATATTGCTAGCATTTCTCCAATGCATATAGCTTCAGCATGAAGCATCCTCTGATGAAAAGGAATGTAGTGTTTCGCATGGCTATTTTTGATGTATCTATATAAAAG
>NZ_JBDNXK010000129.1:0-6054 GCF_047721705.1 Acetobacter sp.
TTGCACCGGTCGCACCTGTGGCGCCTGTCGCTCCGGTTTCGCCTTGAGAGACGCCAGCCATTCAGCTTCCGTGCCCGTGAAGCCGTTATCCACAGCAACCTGATAGGCGGACTCACCAGCTGGACCAGCGGGGCCTGTCGCACCCGTCGCGCCGGTATCTCCTTTAGGGCCAGCCGCGCCTGCTGCACCGGACGATCCCTGCGGGCCGGTTGGACCAGCATCCCCTTTCGCGCCAGCGGGGCCACACGGGATAACGAGCGCTGCTTCCTTTGTCGTGCCATCAGAGAGCGTCTGCGTCAGTGTGGCGGAACTGTTCTCACCGGGCGTGACAGTGCCACCCTGATCGATGCTGATGCTGTCGATCGTGACGCTAGCGCCGCCGCTGCCGCCGGTTCCTCCCCCGCTCGATGCGACTTGCGCCAGCGCCGAACCCAGAGGCGTTGCCTTGCCGCCGAACATGACTGTGTTCTCGGTAACGTCGCCGCCAGATGAGACGAGACTGCTGATCACATCACCCACCGACTGCGTGGACGAATTGCCGCTGCTATCCAGCGTCTCGGCATAAGGCATGCCGGCAACCAGCGCTCCGCTCAGGAGAAGCGCACCACCGTCAACATGCGTCCATTCACCATTGCGGACTGCCGGGATGCTATCGCCCTTCTGCGGGGTGATGGCGCTCGTCTGGGAAAGTGATGTCGTGGTCATGGGACGAGATACGCTCCGCTATCGTCAATGAGGTAAGTGCCGTTGAGGGCGAGTGCATTCGCTGGGATGGTGTCGTCGCCGGGCGGATCGGTCGCTATCGTCGCGTTGCTGATCTGCACGACGAAGGTCGCCGCTTTCGTGCGCCCTTGCTCCGTGGTGATCTCGACCACGACCCTCTGCCGTGTGCGTGGCGGTCCGGACGCCAGCATCACCACGACAACCGTGTCGCTGTAGACATGATCCCAGAGCGCGGTCAGATCGTAGGAAAGTCCCTGCGCATCAGGGCACGAGACTGAAACCGTGTCGATCGCATCGCCTGTGTCGCCAAACCAGCCGGTGAAATCGACCGCATAATCGAGGCAATCCGCAGACGATTTGATGAACGGCTGCGACTGGCACGAACATGACTGGCTCGTGACAAAGCCGCTCAGGCGAAATGCCGCCCATCCGCCGCATCCCTGCGTGGCTGTGGGCGACTGGTCGGCAGGCACGGTGTATGTGCGGCCCGGCACCGGGATGAGGTTGTCAGGCAGAGACATTGGCATCATCCATAAGGTTGAGCGCTGTTTCCGTTCGGGCTTTCAGGCGGTTGAGCCAGCCGACGCCGAACCGCGTAAAGCCGTCGAGGCGCTGGTAATATTGTTCCTGAATTTGTCCGAGATAGAGGATGTGGAGCGCCTTCTGAGCGACCGGGCGTTGCGCGAGAGCCGCCTGTGTCACCGGGCCGAAAATGCCGTCCGCGACCACCGAAAGTCGCATCTGTACGGATTTCATTCTCTCCGCGCCGAGCCTCTTCGCCTGAGCATCCACGTGAGTTGTCTGAGCAGCAGCAATCGCCGCCAGAGAGGTGTCGGGACCAGCCATAACCGCATGATCAAATCCCATCAGATCAACCCCGGCATCGAGGCTGTCTCCGTAAACCTGGTCCCAGTATCGCGTGCGATAGATTTCCGCCGCAGTCTCCCGCGACAGATTGCGCATGTCGGTAACGAGCAACGGGCGCCCCACATGCAGCATCAGCGTGTGAGGGGTGATCCCCATATTTGTGCCGATCAGCGGACCACCACCGATGGTGCCGTAGAGATAATTCCCGGCATCGTTTGGATCGTTCTGGAACCCGCCTTCCCACCGCAGGGTGAAGTCGAGGCAGGCAGGGAAATTGGCAGCAGTCATAGTGCTGTGAACCCGAAATGATGGGCCACAATGCCGCACGCCACACCAACACCGACTGATATGCCAAGCGTCACATACGTTCGTAGAGAGCCGATGCGGTCCAACTTTGTATTGAACTGCGCGAATCCTGTCGCAAGCTGCTTTTCCAACTGCTCGGCGCGCGCCTTGTTTTCAGCGGAAAGAACCGAGACCTGATTGGACAAAGATTTCTGGCCATCTTCGAGCTGATCCACTCGGTGCCTGAGAATCCCCATCTCGACATTGACCTGCGGCGTTTGTTCGTCAGACATAAAGAAATCCAGAAATGAAAAACCCCGCTCAGTGGCGGGGCGTTTTTAGGAGGCGGCGTATGATTATATGATCAAATAAGAACGGCAGTTCCTGAAATATTCAGGATTGATGCAGTCCCATTCAAAACCACATTGATGTCAATATTGACACTTTCACCAGAAACAACCTGAAGGATAAACGTTCCCGCACACACGTTCGAAGATGACCAATTCAAACCACCGGCAGTTTTTGTGAAGCCGCTTCCGGTCACTGTGGCTGCATTTATTGTCTGCCCGCTATCATTCCCCGCATTGAAGTTCAGAAGTATATTTCCTGACCGCGATGGAATGAATGTTGCGGACGCCGTAGTCGCCTGCGTGTTTGTGGCACTGATACTGACGTCATATAGCCCCAGAGGCTGCTGCGCGTAGCCTTTGACCCAATCCTGAGTGGCGTATCCAAGGCCTGTAATGTAAGAAAGCGTGGGAATGGCCATGGAAATTCCATCGCCCGTCGCCTGCAGATAAGCCTGTGGGTTATTTTCTGTCCAGTTTACCCCTTGAAAATTGGTCATGCTGGCTCGCCCATCGCCGCCGACGAAATACTGTCCAATATAATTCAATGTCGGGACAGCGAGGCTCACACCACCAGCAGTAACCTGAACATAAGAATTTATAGAATCAGATGTCCAGTTGACACCCTGTAAGTTAGAGAGGGTAGCGTTCCCATTAACACCTGAAAAATAACTATAGAGAACATCTCTAGTTGCAAGAATATAGTCTTTGCTTTCCCCTGATACATCAGTCCCTCGAAGATAAGGCGCAGAATAACCATATCCCCAAGCCGCCGACGAAATCTTGAGATCATTATTTCCGTTGGTAGCCGCTGGAGTTCCGACAAAATTTCCCGATACCCATGATTGAAGGGCATAATCATCCATCATGTTCTTCCATGATGATCCAGCAGAACTGGGGTCTGTTACATTCGAATCAGCTGTTGAAATAAAAAACTCTCCAGCATTACTTCCTGCAATAATTGCTCCCTTTGGATAACCCCCAATACTATTGGCGAAATCCGCATTAAACTGGCCTAAATATCCCGCTTGCAGTCTCTGGATGGCGCGCGACAGAAGATTTAGAAATCCATTGAAATCTCTCCCATCCGTATATTTCCCTCCTCCTGAGGGGGATAGGAAAGTCTCTGGCGGGAACCCAAGCCCAATAGATGCAGACCCGTCTCCGGCGGTATCCTGGTTAGCTGGGATCGACCGGATGTATGAGGGCGCGGCGCCAGCTCCAATCAGGACGCCGAACAGAGCGCCGTCATCGGATTGCTTCATCAGGATGTGCCTTTAATGGAGTAGGAAACGGAAACGCCGGATGGACGCGGGAGAACACCGCTATTCTGAATGATGCTCCTCTGAACAAGGCTGGGAGAAAACCCGAATACGTAAGTCATGCTCATATCGAGGCCATCCTCTACCCACGCATCACCCTGTCCATAAAACAGCGTCATCAGGACTGCGTTTAGAGACAGAACGGAGCCATCTGTTATATTCTTGAGCGCCTTCGCCTTAATAAGTTGCCTGAAGGCGTCGTCAGAAATACTCACCTGATCTCCGGAGATTATTCCGTTGTAAAAAACAGAATATCCGAATGTTTCTTCCGTCACATCTTCGGTCCATCCGAAGAATTTATCGTCTGCGACCTTCAGAACGCGACTAACACCAACTATGCGCCCCCATACGTCAAGTCCATATCCGACTGCCGTCTCAAGGTTCCAGACATTGGCGAACCACTGATCCACAAGGGGAGATGGATCAAGTGCCTGATTCCAGCCGGATATGATCGTGCAAAGCGAACGGGCACTCGCATATTGCGAGAGAATAGTTTTCTCGATGTTCTGCATTAGGATAGCGTGACAGTGATCATGCCAGATAAGAGGGAAGGAATCTGGTCAATACCCATATCTGCCGTCAGCCCCGTGGGGTTGGCTGATGTGCCGACATAAATATCCACGATCTTTACCCAACTGCCGATGGCAGCAACGGCGCAATAGTACCGACTGGCAAATACTGTGCCACCAATCCGTTCTTTCTGCCCGTCATAGTCGCCGTTGAAAACAGAAGTAATCGCTTCAATGCATGAAGCGACTGCTGAACTAGGAACAAGAGAACTGTTCTTGAGAGTTATCGAGAAATAGATTGGTATGACTGTTGGTCTCGTAAACTGCACGGAATATGTCGGCGCAACATTGTATCCGCTCTGATCGTCGGAAATGGAGACCGTTGTCGTGCCTGTGTATCCGCACCCGGGCGGCTTCTTCCGCAAGATGGACCGCGCAACATCGTCATCGGTTCCACCACTCACACACACAAATAAGGAGTGAGCCGCGACACTGACCCCACCAATAGATAGAGCCGTATCAGCAGAATTGTCCGTGACATAAGCGTCCGTCACGCCGCTTACGCCAATAACCTCACCGTAAATTGCCTCATTCGAACCGACGGAATTCTTCTCAACGGAAGCCGTTCGCCTTGCCTCAAATTGCTGGCGCGTTTCTTCTTCGCTGCCAATAATCCCTGCGGTAGGATTCGAGACGGAAGTAAGACCTGGAATCGCCTGATAGATGCTGACCGTATTGGGAGGGCATACGACTGCACCCAATGCGGCACAGGAGAACGTTCCTGTAGCAGATCCAGATGCGCCTATTGAGATTTCTCCATCAGCTACGTAATAATATCCGCTCTGATCCTGAATTCTCGTTCCCGCGGGGATGACGGTGCCACTGGCTCCAGAACAGACGACCGATACGACGGTCGCCGTCGCCCCTTTCCGGGAGATAAAATAGAGTTGGCCAACAGCATCCTGCAGGCGTCCCGATGCTCGGGCGGGGTCTACGCCATTGATGACTGCAAGTATCTGATCCAGAGCATCCCCAAGGGCTGCCGTGAACGACATGGCAAGTTGTCCTTGCGGGGTGGATAGATCTGTATTCGCACCCCCCCCCAAGGCTGCATTGATGTCATCCAACGCCCCAGAAAGAATATCGGCCTCAGCAGGGGCCACAAATCCGCTATCTGTGAAAGACGGGGATGGAACTGATGTGGTTCCATAAGTGCTAGATCCAGACACTGCTCACCGTTCCATCGCTCGTCGCCACAACCACAAACCCTGCAAGTTGACGCTTCGCATTTATTCCTGTCAGGACGACTTGGGCATCAGAAACGCCAGAGACCGACATCGCCACCTGACGAGCTTGCTCACGAAAAACACTGATTGATTGATACTGCCCGAGGATATTCTGCATGTAGGGCAGACCCTTGGTGGTGTCGTAGTAACACTCGCCCAGAAACACCCGCAGCGCGCATGCGACGTCCTGAATTACTGAATACGGGGCTGAGCAGACAGCCATATTCCCAGCGCTATCCAGAACCAAATCCCACGTGGTTCTGTCGAGCAGCAGCGATGTCATGGTGTCCGGACACAAAAAAAGCCGCTCAAAATGCGGCGAACACAGAGATAGCAATGTTATGCGAACATGGCACTTTTTGTATAAATAAACAAGGTCTACATCTCGCGGTCTATTTTAACGTCCCTCATATAATGCTCGAAGCTTTTCCCGAACATGCGACGGACAGCATTCACCATGAAGCGCCGAGGATAAATCACCTTGAGTTTTTGGGCGGAGAGCCCTTCGACATCCCACACCATGCGCCTAACCATCCGAAGGAGCGCCATTGCATTCCCAAATGTCACGTCGGGATTGCGTCGGCGCATCTCCAGCAAAATCCAGATCGCAGCGTCTATTTCATCAATGGAGAGCGGCTGAACCTCACCTTCATCGTCCGGTTGGCCCGGACTGGATAACTGGCGCAGTCGCTCTATATTGGTCTTTTTTTTATTC
>NZ_JBDNXK010000130.1:0-6010 GCF_047721705.1 Acetobacter sp.
TGCGGGAGGAGGGGCGCCACAGATGTAGAGAGTGATCCAGTCATGGGCATGAATGTCGGGTCGGACAGCACGACCGAAGACGAAGGCATTGTCGATATCAACACCACGCCGCTGATCGACGTGATGCTGGTGCTGCTGATCATGCTGATCATCACGATTCCGCTGCAGACGCACACGGTGTCGATGAACCTGCCGCAGGGCGACCCGCCGCCACCGACGACGACGGAAGAGCCGAAGGTGGTGAACGTGGTGATCGATTTTGACAATTCGATCAGCTGGAATGGCGAGCCCATCACCAGCGAGGATGACCTGCAGGCACGTTTCCGCGCCGCGGCTGCGGAAGGGGATCAGCCCGAGATGCACATCAACCCCAACCGCCTGGCGGACTACAAGACTGTCGCACATGTACTGGCTGACGCGCAGAGACTGGGCATTACCAAGCTCGGGATCGTCGGGCAGGATCAGTTCATGAACGACCAGTAAAGAGTACGGAGAGTGAAGAAGGTCATGGTGTTGCGCTTTTCCCGTCTGCCGCTGGCGGCGTCCCTCCTGTGCGGTCTCGCGCTCGCACCCGTTCTGCCGGGTGCCGCCCATGCGGCGGACGAGCTGAGCCCGTCGGTGAGCAAGCCGCTCGCTGCCGCGGAGTCTGCCCTGTCGGCGAAGAATTACGCCAAGGCGATGGAAGCGGTGAAAGCCGCCGACGCGGTATCGGGCAAGTCGTCTTATGATTCCTACGTGATCGAGCAGATGCGCGGGGCGATCGCGGCGCAGTCTGGCGATGTGGCGACGATGACGGAGGCGTATGACAAGGTGATCGCCTCCTCACGCACCAGCAAGGACCAGAAGGCGCAGCTGCTGCAGGCCGAGGCGACGACGGCCTACACCGCGAAGGATTATCCCCGTGCGGCAGCCGGGTTCGAGCGCTACCTCAAGCAGGTTGGCCCGAACGCCGCCATCGAGAAATATCTCGTGCAGTCCTATTATCTGCAGAAGGACTACGCCAACGCGGGCCGTATCCAGAAGCAGCTGGTCGAAGAGACCCTGAAGGCGAAGAAGGTTCCGGCCGAGAACGACCTGCTGATGCTGGCGACGTGCCAGACGCAGGTGAAGGACACGGCTGGCCAGATGCACACCTACGTGCTGCTGGCGACCTACTATCCGAAGCCTGATTACTGGGCGCAGCTTCTGCATGCGCTGGTGACCAACAACAGCCTGCCGCCGGCTCTGCAGCTCGATGTCTATCGCGTGCGTCTGGCCGCCGGAAACCTGACGCAGGCGTCGGACTTCCTGGATGCGTCCGAGATCGCCGTGCAGGCGGGCGTGCCGAAGATCGGCCTCGACATCATGACCGCCGGTTACAACGCGGGTGTGCTGGGCAAGGAGCCGGGGGCGGCGCGTCAGGCGAAGCTGAAGGACTTCATCGCCGCGGCAGTGGAGAAGAAGAAGGCATCGATCGCGTCCGAGGAAGCGACGGCCCTGAAGGCGCCTACGGGCGACGCCCTGCTGACGGTGGGCTACAACTATGTGACGCTCAGTCAGGCCGACAAGGGGCTTGGACTGATGCAGCAGGCCATCGACAAGGGCGTGCGGGGTGACATCAACATCGCTCGTCTGCGTCTCGGCGAGGCCCAGCTCGACGCCGGTCGCGCAGGCGATGCCGTCACAACCCTCGGCACCGTCGAGGGCACCAACGGTGCAAAAGACATCGCACAGCTCTGGATACTCAAAACCAAACAGAAAAAATAGGAACAACCAAACACTAAAAGCCCGGTGTCTTCAAAAGACACCGGGCTTTTTTGTAGCCGGAAAAGGAGATTAGATGGCGGCTTCTTTGCGCCGCGCTTCAATATCTTCCTTCATGTGGGCCTGCACCTTCTCAAACGCGCGTGTCTCGATCTGACGAACGCGTTCACGTGAAATGCCATATTGCTGTGCAAGTTCTTCCAGTGTCACCGGATCATCTTTCAGGCGGCGTTCTGTGAAGATATGGCGTTCGCGCTCATTAAGAGAATCCATGGCGCTTTTGAGCAGAGCTTTCCTATCCGAAAACTCTTCATGCTCTCCCAGTGCATCTTCCTGATTCTCACCCTCGTCAATCAGCCAGTCCTGCCACTCACCATCTCCATCACTGCGGAGTGGCGCGTTCAGGCTATGATCGCCTGACGACAGGCGGCGATTCATCGCCACGACATCCTGCTCAGGGACGCCAAGCGTCTTGGCAATGTGATCAACCTGTTCTGGCTGCAGATCACCATCATCTATGGCTTTCATCTCACCTTTCAGGCGACGCAGATTGAAGAAGAGTTTCTTCTGGGCAGAAGTGGTGCCCATCTTCACCAAGGACCAGCTGTGCAGGATATATTCCTGAATGGCGGCACGAATCCACCACATGGCATAGGTGGCAAGACGGAAACCACGGTCCGGATCGAAGCGGCGCACGGCCTGCATCATGCCGACATTGCCTTCGCTGATCAGTTCGTTCAGCGGCAGGCCATAACCACGATACCCGAAGGCGATCTTGGCCACGAGGCGGAGATGGGCGGTAACCAGCTTGTGGGCGGCCTTTACGTCTCCCTTGTCACGCCAGCGGCGCGAGAGGGCGGACTCTTCCTCAGGGGAAAGTAGCGGATATTTGCGGATTTCCTGAAGATAACGGTTCAGGCTGGTCTCGGGGGTGAGTGTAAGAGACGGTGATGCCATGGAGATTTCTCCTTCATCCCGATCTGTGAACTCTGTTCAGTTCTGACTTCTGGAAATGAACGCCAGACTGTACAAGCTTAACAAACCGGATGACGCTGGGGAGTGGATTTCTGTTGTCCCCGACGCTCTCTCCCATTGAGGCGAAAAAGATCGGGACATCCATTCCGGCGGCCGCATCGGCGCGTCGAAAAGACTATTACTTGTTAAAGCTCACAGGCTAAAAAGTCAAGATTAACAAAAAAACATCTTATTTAATCACTTCCTAAGGCTTTTTCAAGGGTGAGGAAATCCTCGGGCGGAGATGTCTCGAACAGAAGCTTTTCACCCGTACGGGGATGGATGAATCCCAAGCGGGCAGCGTGCAGGGCCTGTCGGGGAAAATCGAGTGCGACATCCCGGGCATCTGTGGGGCAGGATTTTGCAATGGCCGGAATGCGCCGCAGATAGAGAGGATCACCGATCAGCGGATGCGTATTGGCTGAGAAATGCACGCGGATCTGATGCGTCCGGCCTGTTGCGAGACGACACTCCACAAGCGCGGCATATACTCTAAAGGCTTTGAGGACCGTGTAGCGGGTAAGGGCTTCCTTCCCGCCTCTTTCCACCAGAGCCATGCGTTTTCGGTCGCGCTTGTCGCGTCCGATGTTGCCTTCATACTCTCCTTTGGTGGGGGAGGGGACGCCCCAGCAGAGTGCAAGATAAGCCCGGTCAATGCGGCGAGCAGCGAAGTCCTCGGATAAGGCGCGATGAGTCATCTCTGTTTTGGCGACGACCATCAGTCCTGAGGTGTCCTTGTCGAGACGATGCACGATACCGGGACGCCGTTCTCCGCCAATACCGACAAGACTGTCACCACAATGCGCGATGAGAGCATTGACGAGAGTGCCCGTTTCATTTCCGGGCGCTGGATGCACGACGAGCCCAGCGGGCTTATCGAGCACGATCAGATCGTCATCCTCAAAAAGGATGGGGAAAGTAATGTTCTCCCCAACAGGGAAGGCGGCCGCAGGAGCCGGAATATCCAGCACAAGGATCGAACCGCTCCGAACAGGCTCGGCCGCATTGCCCAACTGTTCACCGTTACGGCGCAGACGCCCTTCGTCGATCAGATTCTTGATGCGCGACCGTGACAGATCGCCAAAACATGCAGCAAGCACACGATCTGTCCGCTGCCCGGCAAAATCTTCAGTAACCGTCAGTGTGCGTGGACCGTGGGTTGAATCTGTCATGGGTGTCATCTACAGGCCCACGGGGCCGACAGGAAGGAGTAATGCCGTGCAGCAGGGAAATTTCGCGCAACGAGGGCTTTTCGCTGCCGTCATAGGAATGGGAATTCTGATCGTGGCGGGGGTGGCGCTACTCATAGCAATCATTGTCCACCGAATGGCTCATCCGGCTCACTCTGTCGATGCATCGCAGATGGCTATCGCGCCTGTTTCAAAGATTTTTTACCTCCACCAGCCTGTTGGCTCGAAAATCGAGCAGATTGAATGGCGAAACGGTCCCATAATGGCGGTGCGTCTGAGTGGTGGCGGTCCCGATCGTGTGGTGTTGTGGGACACGGTGGCGGGACGCTCAGTCGGGGAATTGCAACTGGCTCCCTGAGAAGAGTTGCGTTGTTTAAATTATTACTCTTGTCTTGATGAGTGCGTTGCCGTAAGAAGCCGCCCACGGCCAATGTCCCATTCGTCTAGAGGCCTAGGACACCGCCCTCTCACGGCGGCAACAGGGGTTCGAATCCCCTATGGGACGCCATTGATTTTATTGGCTTTTTTGGTTTCCATTACCTAATAATTAGGTTTTTTGCGCCATTTCTGCGCCATCCATCTAAAAATGGTGGGGGTGTTGGATATGTCTGAAGCAACCTCAAAAACCGAAAATCGAGACCCAGCGACGGGCAGACCTCTGCAACGTGGAATCTACTATCGCGGTCCCAGGCAGTATCAGGCTCGCAAGCAGATTGACGGAAAGCGGGTTATTAAAACCTTCGAATCCGCTGCTATCGCCAAACGGTGGATTAATGAGAAATCAGCCGAGGCGGAGCTTGGGCTGTTCCGTGACACCTCCCCACTGGACAAGCATACAGTTGAATCATTGGTCTCCCGATTCCGTGATGAATGTATGGAGCATCGGCAGACGGACAGAATCGGACATATTCCCGCTATCCTGAGAGACGATATTTCTCAGGTCAGATTATCAAAGCTGAACTCGGGAGATGTGCGGAAGTTCAGGGACAGAATGCTTGAGGCTGGTCTGGCTCCCTCAACGTGCGTCAAACGACTCAATCTGCTGGCAAGCGTGATTCAACATTCCATCTCGGAATGGGATATCCCATTAACGATGAATCCCGCGTCAGGACGTATTGTGAAGCGTCCTCAGGGTGCAGACAAAAAACGGAATCGTCGTCTCAATGATATTAATTCCGATAAGTCCGAATATGACCGACTGATTGAATGTATGTCGGGGTCGGTCTGCCCTGATGATATCTGGCTTGTGAGATGGTCAATTGAACAGGCTTGCAGACGTGGAGAGTCCTTATCTCTGACATGGGGAGATGTTGACCTTGAGGGGAAAACCATCTCACTGGCTCGCACGAAAAATGAGAAGCACCGGGAAGAGCATGGACCTGAGAAACGTCCATTAATGCCGGGAGCCAGAAGGCTACTGCTTGAGAAACTGGCAACCTGTGAAAATCAGCCCAAACCTCATGAGAAGATTTTCAATGTGGGGACGGAAGATGCTTTCAGCGTGCGATATGGTCGATATGTGAAAAAGGCAGGATTAAAAGACCTGACCTTTCATGACCTGCGCCATGAAGCGACAAGCCGACTGGCAAAGATTTTCACCAATCCCCTCGACCTTTGCAGAGTTACCGGACATCGTGATTTAAAGTCTCTGGACAGATATTATCAGCCTGTCCTCGAAGACCTTGCAAACTTTGCCGAAGAGCAAGAGCGGATTATTAATATCGCTTATCAGAAATCTGAAAAGTGATTACTCTATCAGTCGCGTCGGCATTGCCTACGGCTCTGCCTTTTTTCCTGCTCTGCGACGAAAAAGGGGAGAAGAATTCTTCTCCCTTTTTGTGTGCAATCAAAAAGAATATAGTTCGTCAACATATTCTATTTTTTCTGAATAGTCAGACACATCGAAGATTTTTTGAATATCTCCGTTTAGTCTATTTATCGACAATATGGCGTCTTCTAATTGTTCTTCTGTTTCATCATATTTTATATTAAAGTCATAATAGACATCATAAGCCTGATAATGTGTAAAGCCTTGTTCTGGGCCGTTGCTTGTTGTTTCATCG
>NZ_JBDNXK010000131.1:0-2844 GCF_047721705.1 Acetobacter sp.
GTATTTTATTATTTATGTTGGATGGTTGTCATGTTTTTTGTGGAATGGTCAACAGGGTTTTGTGTTGACTATGAGAAGAAAAAACAGCGCGTTACTCAACATAAAAACCTGTTGAGCAATGGAGATAAAAAGGGAAATCATGCCAAAATCCAGAGAAAACCAAGGTTCTGGAAAAACCCGGTATTTCCATCACGCGGGATAGCTTGGAAAACACGACATAAGACATATGGAGCAACGACAAACCTTTAAGGGGCAGGATTATATGCCTGAAGGGTAAAATGTTTATGATGTGGCAATTCTGAGCGTTTCCATGAAATGTGTGGTTATATGGTGGGACACAACCAGTCTCACAAAAAGCCCAATCGATACTTTGGTCAAAAAATCAAAAAAATCCCCCCAGACCCCCGGTCACTATGTGACCTAGGGCGTGTCGTCAGTTAAGCGGGATGCTTATGCCGCTTGTACTTCTGCCTGATCTGTGATGTTTTCTCTCTGTTTTTCAGGGAGAGTGTGAATGCGACGGTATGGTCTGAGCGATGGTCAATGGGAGCGGATAAAAGATTTTCTCCCCGGTCGTGAAGGCTATGTCGGTGGGACGGCTGCGGATAACCGTCTGTTTATCGAAGCCGTGCTATATCGTTATCGCGCAGGCATTCCCTGGCGTGACCTGCCTGTCCGCTTTGGGGACTGGAAGAACGTGCACCGACGGCTGCGTCGCTGGTGTGAAAGCGGTGTGATTGAACGGATTTTCCGGCATCTAGCTGCTGACTATGACAACGAATACATGATGATCGACAGCACGATTGTCCGCGCTCACCAGCATAGTGCGGGCGCCTGTAAAAAAGGGGGGTGGATCAGGCCATCGGGCGGTCCCGTGGCGGACTGACCACGAAAATCCACGCCATTGTCGATGCCGCCGGGAAGGCTGTGGCTCTTTCCCTGACGCCCGGACAAAGGGCCGACATCACTGAAGCAGAGCCATTGCTCAATGAAGTCGATCCCGCGGCCTTCATCGCCGACAAGGCTTATGACGCCGATCCCCTCATCGAAAAACTTGAAGAGCAGGAGATCACACCAGTTATTCCCTCAAAGAAAAATCGTATCTGTCCACGAAAAACCCTTTTTTCAATTTATAAAAAACGAAATATCATCGAACGGTTCTTCGCCAGACTGAAGCAGTTCAGAGGCATTGCAACACGATATGACAAGCTGAAATCAACCTTCATCGCAGCAGTGCAACTTGTTGCCGCAATTCTCGGACTTAACTGACGACACGCCCTAGCACTACAGTTGCATTTTGTGTTGAGTTCTGACTCTATGGATACCCATGATTCAGGATATGATGACCGGTGGTGCGTCTGTTGAAGAGACGCTGGAATTATGGGTGCGTTCGCTTCGATCAGCCAAGGAGCGGATTGTTCCACTCTTTACGCAAAAGCGTGTCGCGGATTCAGCGTGTTCTTTTCTCGATGTTTTAATTGGCAATGATCCACGCAAGACAGGATGGATGCGGGCAGAAGCCGTAGGAGATCCTGGTCCCTGGCGGCAGCAGGCGCTTCTGGGGCGCGGGCGCTGGGATGCCGATGCCCTACGTGACATCGTCAGGAATTATGTGATCGAGCATCTGGGCACTGACGATGGCGTTCTGGTCGTCGATGAGACTGGTTTTCTGAAGAAGGGTCAGGCGTCGTGCGGTGTGGGGCGGCAGTATACGGGATCTGCCGGCAAGATCACGAACTGCCAGATTGGGGTATTTGCCACCTATGTATCGGCGCGGGGCCATGCTTTTATTGACCGCGCCCTGTATCTCCCGAAAGACTGGACATCTGACCGTGAGCGCCTGAAGCAGGCCCACGTTCCCGATGACGTGGTGTTTGCAACCAAACCGGCGTTAGCCTCGATGATGATTGAGCGGAGTATTGAGGCCGGTGTGCCCTTCCGCTGGGTTGCAGCAGACAGCGTTTATGGCGTGGGAGATGTGGAACGCACGCTTCGTCGGGCAGGCGTTGGATATGTCCTTGGCGTCAAAGGCAATCACTGGTTCGGGTCATGGGCAACCAACCCGCTGATTGCAGGAGAAGCCAAAGATATTGCTGCAAACCTCCCAGAGCAGGACTGGTACCGCCTATCTGCGGGACACGGCACAAAAGGTGAGCGGCTGTATGACTGGGCGTATCTTGCGCTTGCTGATCTGGATTCTGAAGAATTTGACTGCCCTATTGCCGGACCATGGACACGCGGCCTGTTGATCCGTCGGAGTATAGGCGATGGAGACCTAGCCTATTTTACGACCTGGTGCCCGAAAGGGACAACCATGCAGGAACTCGTGAACGTTGAAGGGACGCGCTGGAGGATCGAAGAATGTTTCGAGACAGCCAAAAACGAATTCGGTCTTGATCACAACGAAACCCGCTCCTGGCATGGTTGGCATCGGCATGTCTCTCTGGTCATGCTCGCCTATGCCGTCATGGCAAGTGTCCGGTATCAGGCAAACTCACGGAAACCAAAAAAAACACAGCGCAGGACACGATCGTCCTCGTCCGCTGGTCCATACAGGAAATCAGGCGCTTCGTCGTAAAGCTTGCACAACGCAGGTTACCCGTCGCCCATATCCTCAGATGGTCCGTCTTTCGACGAAAACATCAGGCAAACGCTATGCGCTCTCACTCACAATACAAAATGCAACTGTAGTGCTAGCACAACCTCTTGATTGACTATAGCATGCGGATGTCCATGGATGAAGGCGAACCTCATGGCTTTTGGCTCGCGAAGAACTGGGGACTTTTTTAGAATTTCCCTCTCCTCCCGCAGAATTCGGTTCTCCAGATGAAGACGTTCATTCTC
>NZ_JBDNXK010000131.1:2854-5948 GCF_047721705.1 Acetobacter sp.
ACGGCCTCGCGCTTGAAATCTTCCGTATGTTTTATGGTTTCGTCGGTCTCCTGATACGAACTTAAAACGCTCAGATGACTGGTACAGAACCGTTACAAGTCCACATTTTTTTGCCGTCGCGCTAACGACAGCACCGTAAGAATTCATTTGTCAGCGATGAAAAAAAGATCCATCAAGAGCCCTCTAAAATCTGCACTATCAAAACTCATGACCAAGCCTCTGACTGGAAGTGTGTGAAGTGCCCAATGTTATGACGCAGATAAGGCTAACGCGTGCACACTCAATCGCAGCTGTTCAGTATGAAGAAAAACAATGACATCGAGTGCTTGCGCGGAATTTCCATTGCACTGGTTCTGATTGAGCACATCAAAGCAAATTTTCAAGCTCATGCGCTGGATGTATTCAGTTCGAATTTTATGTCATTCTGGGGTGGGAATGATATTTTCTTTGCCATTTCAGGTTACGTCATCTCGCTATCGCTCTTCAAACAGCAGGCGAGAGCATCAAACGGGTTCCAGAAGCTCATGCAACTGGTGGTATTCTGGATCAAGCGTGCGTGGCGCCTGTGGCCAGCTGCATGGTTCTGGTTGCTGATCCCTCTTGTCGCCAGGCTTGTGGCAACACCTGCTTTGCATGACGCCGACGCCCTGCGCAGTTTAGCGGCCAGCATACTTTGTGTGGTTCTTAACGTAGCCAATCTTCAGGAATGGCGCGCGAAGCTAGGACTTGGAATACCTGATACGGTCTGGGAGCATTACTGGAGCCTCTCCGCTGAAACCCAGTTTTACATTATTATAGCGCCGCTCGTTCTTTTCCTGCACAAAAGAACGGTAGCCATTCTTATGATGCTGGCGATTGCGGCGCAGTTTTTCCTGATCCGGCCGGCCAGCTCAACCAACCTGTGGTGGTTTATCCGAAGTGACGCTTTGGCATGGGGTGTTCTTCTGGGTATTCTGGATACGTGCGTGTCTTACAAGGCACTGCTGGAGCCGACCTTCCTACGGCACAAGTGGACAGGCAGGGTCGTTACGATGCTGATGGTTCTGGTGATCTGCTCGACGCAGCTGCTCTATTTTCTCCCGTTCTCGGTCGCTTTGATAGCGATGGCCAGTGCAGTGCTGGTGTTCGTGTCGAGTTACAATAAGTCCTATCTCGGGATCTCGGGAATTATCGGAAAATTCCTACTGTGGCTCGGAGACAGGTCTTACTCCGTCTATCTCCTCCACTATTTCGTTATCTGGTCTGTCATGACTTTGACGCCGATCGGCTCGTTTCACCAGAACGTAGTGGGTGTTTCCATTACTCTGGCGTCGATCATTCTCGGAACATTTCTACTGAGCGAGCTGAGCTATCGGTTCATTGAGGTGCCATCTCGGGTGCGTGGTCACCGATTGGCACGCCAATATGAGGAGGCATATAGCTACTAGTTCATCAAATCGCGGGAGTAACCGGTTTGAGCTTACTCCCGCTCTCGCATCATCTGGTTGATCTTGTGCTCGATGTTGATCAGTCGTTCTCGCATTTCCGGAACCAGAGCTGACAGTCGCTCTTCCCGGCCCGGAACGTCTGCTGGATGGCCATACTTCACCATCTCCAGTGCGCCCATCAACGGTCGTAGATCGTCAAGCATGTAGGTTTTTGACGGTATGAAGTCCCAGCGGGATTGATAGGAGACCGTTCTGTCCGTCATAGCCTCCCGCACCCTCTCAACATAGCGCTCCATTGTCTGTGCTTTATGTTCGCGCAATTGGGCGCTTTTGGCTGGAGCTGCCTCAATGGCCTGGCGTACTGTGATACGCGATGCCTCAGGGTCGTCGTTAATATCCAGAATATCGGCGAGGAAGCCTGCTGTGGTTGAGCCGCGCTGGTCATGGGAAATCGCGATTCCAGGGATACCCATTGACGCCGCAACGCCTACACCATGCACGCGAGGCCCGATGACCAGATCGTAAGCTGAATAGATTTCAAAGTAATCTGCCGCATCATGTGAGTAGGCAACATTAAAATCCGGGAAAGCGGCACGAGCCACTGCGACTTCATCAATGTAATGACAAACCAGAGAAATCTCGTGCGTTTCGCCGTAATCCGTAATGACCTGCTGAAACAGCGACATCATGAAAGCGTAGGCTTGGGCTGAAAACCCATTCCAAATCACAGAGTCATCCCGTGTTGCATGAAAAATTAAGCCGATCCTCTTTACTTTAATGATGGTCTTCTCCCAGACTGTCGGCGCGCACAACAATGCAGGACAAGGCATGAGAGACGCTGAGAAACCCTGCTTTTCGACAGCCTTCAGCGTGCTTTCACTTCGGACTGTAAAGAGCTTCGATTTCTGGATAACTTCTCGAAAATTCTCACAATAGAGGTCTGCGTTACCACCCACCCCTAAAATAATAACTGGAAGTTGATAGCGGATAATGGCCGAATACAAGTCACACATGCGTCCACTGCTCCACTCCGGCGTGCCCGCAAAAATGACCCAGTCAACGTATGAATAATCACGATTCGGTTTGACCGAGTTGTCGAAAAAATCAAATTTTATATTCGCCTCTAGATCAATGAGGTCGGGATTGTGGATGAAGTGCTCATCAAGACGAGAGTATTTGAAAATCTGACGGTCTTCGAAGCATGAACGAATGTCTGGGTTGCGATTAAATAACATTGAATTATATTTAACATTCAAGCGCTTCAGAATAGCCCTTACGCCCATCAGGATAAATTCGTCCCCCGGGTTCCACTGTCGCGTGCTTGAAAAAATAATGTTTTCGTTTTTTTTAACGGTCATTATTCAGTTCTCTCAACATTACCCTGCCATCCTAGGCATGGTTTTCTCTGGACGTCATCAATATTTTGACAACCACGCTGGACAAAAAAGACCCATCTATCGGGCGGCTTTATACCAGCATATCAAGGAGTTCAGATAATTTAATGTGCTCAACCAAGATTTTATTCTTAAGATTTATTGAAGCAAACAGAAGAACGAGTAGTGAAGTGTTAGATCGATAATCGGTCACGATTATGCATATGCGAAAATGGTTGATAAACCGCAATTACAACGTAAGTATTTTCAAGTTGACTCTGTTAGAATATTGAT
>NZ_JBDNXK010000132.1:0-5844 GCF_047721705.1 Acetobacter sp.
CCTGCTCCCAGTCGGCCATAGCAGAAGCGGTAAAGCCATACCGCCTGGCAAATGCGGCCTGTGACATTGGGTAGTACCGGCTTTGAGGGTTTCGTGCCCCTTGCCTGATGCTGAACACGTCCACCACCTCCGGCGGTATCCATTCGGATATGGGTTTGGTGCCTGCCATGCCGCATCATATTACGGGCTGAACTACCCCGGCAATGCCGGGATTAGTGGCACAGTACGCGCGCGCACGCGAGGGAGCATGTTATTTTTGGCTGTATTCCGCCATTCCTGTGCAAAGTGCCTACTGGTCAATGTTGGTATTGAGACGCTGGAATCCGTCACTCGGGAAATAGCCCGACTGAGGGCATTGAGCGGTGGCTGTGATACACATGAGACAGGTCCACACACGCGCGCAATAGCGCTACAGGACCATGACCCGCTGACCGCCTTCACTACGAGATACGCGCACGCGCGAGAGAGGATTGGTTCGCCAGTTCCGGCGGATCAAAATTACCAGACCGACGATTTGTGCGTCCGAATTTCATCCGCATAGAACCTCCAAAAACCAGAAACGCAAGCGTCCGCAATTCGGACGGATGCAGCCCCGTGTGGCGACGAAATCCGTCGGCACTGATCGTCCGAAATACGGACGAACCATAAGCGAGTTGCACACGCGCAAGGGCGTGCCTGGATGGCCAAGTCAGCTACCCAGATCCCCGGCAGCGCGGATCGGTTGCTCTTACCGGATACTCAGCGGAGGCCAGCCCGCCTGCTTCACACTCGCTATGGCGGAGGTCGTCTTGCCCGGCTGTATGATGCCACGCAACTGCAGCACCACCTCGGCCAGCATCCCCATAACCTCCGGCGACACATCCGCCTTCACGGGTGCATCCGGCTTGGCATGAGCCTTCTCCACCCTGTTCGCTAGCCGCCCTACGGTACGCTCAAGGTCAAACAGCCGGTATTCGATCCTGTCCAATCGCTCACTCTGTTCCACCTGCCTGAACACCGCGTCGCGAATGTATTGGGACTGGTTCGCCCCACACACCGCATCGAGGTCCATTTTCTGCTGTTCGGTCACTTTGAAGGTGATGATTGGCATGGGAAATCCTTGTTCTCGACCTGCCTAAAAGGACGGGTCAAAATTTATTACCCGCGTTGGCGGTTTCCCAAGGAAAAATGCCGGTCTGGTATTAAACTTTTTTCCGTTTCCGAGCAGCTCTTATTTTTTATCATAGGTTTTTCAATGCTTTACAGTCCATCGGGACTGCGTATTGTGTATAGACCAGATTAAGGACACAAAACGGAGACATATTTGAAAAGGCACCCGCCACCCAGCACAATGGCCTGAAACATAGTCCCCATCCCCTGAGCGGAGCGACCTGCCATGCCGATCAAGCGAAAAGCCGTCGCCGTGATGCGCAAGCGACTACCGTGGATCGAGCGCAAGATGCAGGATGGATACAGCCGGGAAGCCGTCTGGGAGATGCTCAGGAAACAGGAGCGGCTGACCCTCACGTTCAGCTCATTCATCACTACCCTGGCCCGCGTCCGGCAGGAGCATGAACTGACCCGGCCGAAGCGACAGGTCATTCATCGCAAGCGCGCCACGGTGGCACGGGAAACAACTCCTCCTGCACAGAACGATCAGGGCACTAAAGCCCCGCCAACCGAAATGCCGATGACTGGTGATGAGGGAACCGCCATGACGGAGGTGCCCACGAGCAGCGAATCTCCCTTGGCGGACCATTCGACGGTGCCTGATGCGCTCGAAGCTGACGAGGCCACCGACGAGAACAGAGAAGGCAAACGGAAGGGATTTTTCAGCCGCTTGTTTGGCGCATAGGGAGACGCGACAATGGATGATGCATTACCACGCTGGCTGGATCGCCAGGGACTGGCTGATTACCTTTCCGTCAAATACCACAGCATTGCCCGGCTTCAGCGGGAAGGGAAAATTCCTCAACCGACCTATCATCTGGGCCCGCGCCTGCCACGCTGGGACCGCCATCAGGTTGATGAAACCATGGGGATCGGTGCAGCCGCAGAAAGACGACGAGAGATAGACGAAATCCTAGAAAGAGCATGCGAGGAAAAATGCCGCCAAGCAGCACTTAAAAAACAGAAAAAGGCTCGTGGTTAATCAGGAAGACGACTTTTGCGCTTTCCAGTTTCGGAAGGCCCAAACCTGATTGAAACAGGCAAACCAATCAGATTTGCACTCGTCATTTTAGGCGGCACAACCTCCTGTATGGAGGATGTTACCAAGAACCATTCTATACGCGCAGAAGCAACATTTAGCAGCTTCATCACCTGTCGATGCCCACTCCGCAGTTTCGTGTATGTGACATAATATTTATGTTTAGACGCAGTAAGATAGCGAGGTTGAATCGAGGACAGTCGATTCGATCTGTTCGCAGTTAGTTCTAAAATTCTCGCATCAAAAATCGACTGCGAAAATTCGCTGATATTTTCTATGAATTTTGGGACGCTTGGTATTCATAAAAGAATACCAAAGGAGAGTACTTCCAAACTGACGGAAAGTACGAGATATATTTCAGTGATGCTGATGCATTGGTTTCGGATGGCTGGGGTTGCAGCCCCAAGCCATCCAACGCTGGTGCATCAACTCGTAAGCCACAACCGGGTTAGGGCCCGAAACGGTAAGAGGAGAAAATCACCACCGCCGCAGTAAAGGCAGCCTTTACCGTCTGGGGTCCTGGTGTCAAGTGGAAACTTGTTACAGGAGGGCCTGCGATGGCAGCCCAGAAACGACCAATCCGTCACCTTTCCCCTGCTGAACTGGCTGATATCCGTTTGCGCCTCAGTGCTGGTGAACATCAGCACCTCATTGCTGCAGACTACAAGATCAATCAGGGACGGCTTTCCGAGTTCAAGAATGGAAAGCGGACAACGATCCGGGATGGACGGGTTTAAGGGAATGGGGGCTTCGGCCCCCATTTTTTTTAGATAAAGACGTGAGCCTGCACAAAATGACGCTCCACTCTGTCATTGCAGTTACACCGGCTCCCTATCACCGATCCCGCCCATGTCATCGGCATCGGGGGCGTCGCCATCATCCTCGTCATCTGGCGTGAAAAACTTCTGCAGGTAGTCCATAGCGGCCCAGAAGCTCTGGTGCCGGATCTCGTTCCTCAGCCGGACGTCCGTGATGCCCTCCGCCCATCGGGAGAGGTATCGGAACGTGTTTTCTATCGCCTGGGTGTTATCGAGGTTGTGGGTGTAGGCCATATGGGCGGCCACCCGCTCGCCCATAACCTCCCCACCATAAACACCGGGCATGCGCTTCCATAGCCGGTCCTCATTGGTGACAGAGGGCCCTGCCGGATAAGGCCGGGACGTATCCATCACTGTCACGTCATGGATGGCGCCCATGCGCAGGGCAAACCGGCGCTGGTCGGACAATAGCCCTGCGCTGGCGATCTGTCCCACGCTCATATCCTGAAACCAGCAATACAGGAACCAGCGATCGGGCACCGGCTTTTCATCCACTCCCATGACCGGCTCGATCGTCAGATAGCGCACGGAGGGCCAGTGGATCAGGTCGGGTGACAGAACCGCCCTTGTGGTGCGCCCCTTCACGCTGCGGACCAGGCGCGTTTCATCCTTGTTGCTCATGATGCAATCCTTGCGGGTGCGCCGTCCGCCCCTTCACGGGTATCCTGTTCGGTGACCGGCACAGCCCCGGTCGGTGGGTGGCAGGTCCGGCAGCGCCATCCCTGCGGGCGCATCATCTCACGCCACCACAGCGTGCCGCGACAGCACTGGCAGACCGATCCCTCCGGCACCGGCTTACCCTCCGTATCGACCCATGACGCGGGCCTGCGATTGGCTGGGGCATCCACGACGTAGGGCTCAACATCAGCCGTCACTGTCCGTCGTGGCGGGGTGATACGATATTCGGTGTATTCTTCATCCCAGTCCACGGACCATCCACGTGCCAGGCTATCGACGGCAATCACCACCGCCCGGTGGCTTTCACCCAGGCGATGCAGGAAACGGGTTTCGGTGGCTTCGGGTGGCAGCTTGCCGGACAGGCGGGGATGCCCGCACCGCACGATGACCGACACGCCGTAATGCCGGGCTTCCCCCAGCAGCGCCATAGCGGAGCCGGTCAGCGCCGCCCTGCGCTCGGCATGGGTGACACTGGACAGGTCGATCTCCTCCGCCGGAGGTGACGGCATGGCGGGAACCACCTCAACCGGCTGGGAATCATTGGCGGGTGGCATTGCCATATCTGGCACCTGCTCTGGTGCCAGTTGGGGCAACAGATCGGATACCCAGTCCGACAGGTTACGGCTCACCATATGCCGTGTTCCGGCCCGACACATGAAAAATACGGTGTTCCACGTGTTCCCGGTGTTCCATGCCGATTTAATGGCGGTAAACAGCCATATTTTCCGCTTTGTGCTGGAACACGTAAGCAGATGCCAACGTGTTCCACGTGTTCCACCACCCCGGTTTTTGCCGCATCTGGAACACGTGGAACACCGGCGAAATTGCGCGGTGTTCCACCCTGAACATGTGATAAATGGCAGTTTTGTGCGGGTTCCAGAGAGATGGAACACGTGGAACACATGGAACACCGCAAAAACACTGACCCGGAGCCGGACGGGGGAATGTCACGCATCGTCATCCCCCATAATCGCGCTGCTGACGACATAGACGCGCGACCGACCCACATCGGGGATGCGCACGGACTGCGACATGCGCCCCGATGGATCTGGCAGCAGGTAGCCTGCATCACACAGCGCACGGGCCGCCCGCTTGGCATCCAGCCCCTTGCACACCTCCTTGCGGAACATCTCGGGCAGCAGCAGGTATTGCCACTGATCGCCCTCCGGCGTGCCAACACGCCGTTTGAACCCGGCACGGTAATTGGTGCGGATGTTCTCGTTGGCGACCACCTCGCCCCCGGTGTCACGGCTGAGGTTGGTGAAGCGGCTTTCCCCATGCTCCTCGATAAAGGCCCGCACCTGTTCGATGGCCTGCTGGTCCTCGCTGGCCCCTGCCCCGCCACGTTCGGCCAGCCATGACTGGAAGCACGCACCCGCCGCGCGGAAGGCCTCACCACCCTGCCAGGGCAGCACGCCATATCCGGCCGCCAATTCACCGCCTGCCGCGATCAGGGAAAAGCGGGCCGATACGCTGCGCACCTGACCATCAGCCCCTTCGGGCAAGTAGGCATCGTCAAAGCGGGCACGGATGGCCTTGATGGCCTCAAGCAGTCCCTCCGCATCATTGCCCCGATCCTGCGCCAGACGCGACAGGAAGGCCCGTGACGCCGTGCCATACCAGGTGCGCGAAGCCACACGCAGGTGGTCGGACAGCGCACCGCCGGATTCCATATCGTGCAGGTTCTCGAATGCGCCCATCCCGGCCCCGGCATCGGCGGAGATGTTCACGAGGCGCACCTCCTGCCCGGCCATCGTGCGCTTGCCTGCCTCGCCCATCTTCGCGGCCAGGGTGACCTCGCCGGTCGAGAGGAAGAACACCCGCCATGTCTTGCGGGTGCGGGCATTGCCGCTGCGTCCGGCGCGCATCTTCCCGGTGTTGTTGGCCAGCATGTAGATGATGTCCCCGACCTCGCGGCTGTCGGCCTGCCCCATCTCGTCAAGGATCAGGACGGTGTCGGAGGTTTCGGACGCCACGCCTTCCAGCCCGTTGGCCGTGCCGCGCCATGCACGGATCTGGCCATCACGGTCACCACGCCCCCACACGCTGCCTGCAATATAGGCGGAGGTGGACTTGCCGGACTGGGACTTGCCGACCAGATGGATGCCGCCGGACTGCTCACCTGCGATATCCAGCAGCGGCCCGGCAAAGGCTGCGGAC
>NZ_JBDNXK010000133.1:0-5530 GCF_047721705.1 Acetobacter sp.
ACCATGAGTTCTATCTATATCCCTATATATTTCAGAATAGCATAATGCAGAATTGGGTATTTTTCAAACCACATGAAAAAATAAAACATAATTTTTCAATAGTTTATTTTTATTTCATGTTCTTTTTAATCCACGCTATTGCGAATGAGCAGTGAGAAACCAGTTTCAGGTTCTCTGCCCGCGCAACGTCACAGGCGTGACTCACAAGCGCTGACCCCACCCCGCGTCCGGCCAGAGCCTCGGGCACGTCGGTCTGCAGGATAATCAGGCTCTCGCTGGAGTTCTCGTAGTCCAGACATGCCGTGACCTGATCCACGTCCGTCTCAAAACGATTCCCGGCCCGATTGTCTCGTATCTTCATGAAACCTCCTGCCTCGTCGGGACTTATTCCCTACCGAGATAAACGCATAGCCGGGAAAGATTTTCTGCGGCCGGAAATCTCGATATCTCCTTCCGGAAGCCCTGTGATCGACCCCCTGAAGTGCGACAAACATATCACTTTTCCGTCGCAAACGAGACAAGCGGTCTTTTATGGATAGACACAATTGAAACAAATGCATGAATTTGGACGTAAGGCGTCAAGTGAACTAGAGGCCAGCCCAAAAGTGAGAATGTGACCAGCCCATGACCATCGCACCCGAACCAGTCTCTTCCCCGTCAACCTCTGCGGACCACCAGCGAACACAGTCCCCTGTTCGGGCCATCATTCAGGTCACCAGCGGAAACATGCTGGAAATGTACGATTTTATGGTGTTCGGTTACTATGCGGCGGCCATTGGCGCAGCTTTCTTTCCTTCCAAAGATCCTTCAGCCCAGCTTTTGCAGTCATTTGCGACATTTGGTGCCGGGTTTCTGATGCGCCCACTGGGAGCCATCATTCTGGGTGCCTATGTGGACCGGATCGGCCGGAGAAAAGGACTGCTTCTCACGCTCGCGTTCATGTCAGTGGGAACACTCTCCCTCACCCTGACTCCGGGCTATGCGACAATCGGGTTTATCGCACCGTTTCTTATTCTATGCGGGCGGCTGTTACAGGGTTTCTCCGCTGGCGTCGAACTGGGATCGACTTCGGTCTATCTTTCTGAAATTGCGACAGAGAAGACTCGAGGCTTTGTCGTCGCCTTTCAGTCCGCCTCACAACAGGTGGCCGTAATGGCCGCCGCTGCTATTGGCGTGACTCTGACGGCTTTCATTGAGCCAGGCCAGATGGCCTCATGGGGCTGGCGCATTCCCCTTCTGATCGGCTGCCTCATTGTTCCTGTTCTCTTTTTTCTACGACGCAACCTGAAAGAAACGGAATCTTTTGAGCAGATTCATCATCACCCCACATTTGGTGAAACACTTTCGGCCCTGTTGAACGACTGGCGCGTCTGCCTGACCGGAATCATGATGGTGCTGATGACCACCACATCATTTTACGTCATTACAGCTTACACACCGGCTTTCGGGCATGCCGTCCTGCATCTGTCATCGCGTGACGCTCTTGTTGTAACGCTCTGCGTCGGCATAATGAATTTTCTCGCACTACCTGTGTTTGGAGCGTTGTCCGACCGTATTGGACGCAAGCCCCTACTGATTGGCTCAACCATTCTTGCAATCGCAACAGCGTGGCCAGCCATGAAATGGCTGACTGCCGACCCATCCTTCATTCATCTGATGGTTGTCGAATTATGGCTTGCACTGATTTACAGCGCCTATAATGGCGGAGCCGTTCCGTTCCTGACGGAGATCGTGCCTCCCCGCATACGTACAACAGGATTTTCTCTGGCCTATAGTCTGGCAACCTGCATTGGCGGCTTTACTCCAGCCATCTGCACCTGGTTGATCGGAGCGACACATGATCGTTCCATGCCCGGCCTATGGCTTTCCCTTGCCGCAGTTTGCGGGCTGATCGCTACGCTGATTGCACGCCCTTACGACAGGAAACGTTCCGTTTCCTGACACGGCTTCAATGATCAACCGATACCTCGATCCACAAGAATTGCGTCCGATGCACATCCAGAAAAAATCCCTGCGTAATCTGCTTCTGTCTGGCGGTACTGTCTCTCTGCTCTGGTCGGCTCAGGCCATGGCGGCGGATACTGGCGGCGTGGATGTGCGTGCCCTTGCGGAACTGGTAAAATCACAAGCCAGACAGATTCAGGCCCTGCAAAGTCGTCTGGATGCCATCGAGCATGTCCCGGCCCATAAAGCACCGGCATCGGTGTCGCACCATCAGAGCGTCGCTGAAGTGAACCAGCCGCACGTCCGGATGCCCATTCATGGAAATACGCAGACAGCGTCTGTCGTGAATGAACCAAAGTCGGCCACCTCACCGGACGTCACGCCCGTTTTCAACGGTGCGGTCGTTCCTCATACGGCATCCACTGCATTCTCTGATCCCGGCCTGTCCGCCTATCCCCTCAAAGCTGCAGCGCCCGGAACCTCCGGCGCGGTTTCAGCCATGCCTTCAGGTTCAGCACCAGTCTATGGTGTTGAATCGTCCATCCCCTACTCTTCTCACACGACGACAGTGGGGGGACTCGTACTGAAATGGGGACGGGGCCTCCCCGCGATCACCACACCTGACGGTCAGTATTCCATTCGTATTCGTGGCCGTATTCTGGCGGATTACGGCGCGTCGTTCGGCTCGGATTATCATGAGCAGAACGTCTCCCGTACCCGGCTTCGCGCGGCACGCCTCGGCGTGGAAGGACGTGCCAAGCAGCTGTCATGGGTGTTTGAAAGTGACTTTGCCGACAACAGCCCTTCCATCATGAGCGCCTTTGCGACATGGAGCACGAAGTTCGGCAGCCATCTGACCGAATTCAGTCTGGGCAACAAATTTAACGAACGTGGTTTTGACGGATCCACAGGATCGGATGCGACCGTCTTTCTGGATCGTGATCTGGTCGCCAACGCCATCCTGCCGGTCAAAGGATGGTATGGTCTCGGCGGCGCCTTCAAGATTTTTGGCGAAAACTGGCATTTCGCCGCCCAGATTTCGGGCGACGACGTCAATTCGGTCAACAGCGCGAATAACCTCCGTGATGACCTGACGTACGAGGCCCGCGCGCACTGGATCCCCTACCGTTCGAAAGAGTCCCTGATCCATCTCGGCGCATGGGGGTTTTATGAAGACGTCAAGCCGACCGCCCAGTTCACCCAGAACATCAGACTGCTCGCCCGCACGGATGATGCTTTCTCCGCACGCATCAACACGGTGCCACTCGCAAACTCCCTTGCCGGTGGACTGGAGTTTTTCGCAATATGGAAATCAGCGTGGCTTCTGGGAGAATATGGAGTGCGGCACATGCAGTTCCGCAACAGCTATAACGGAGTGGATCTGGGCGGCCATACCGGGACCATGCAAGCCGCCAGCCTTCAGGCAGGCCTGTTCCTTACAGGAGAAACCCCCAACTACTTTGCCCATACCGGCCAATGGGCTGCGCCCCGCGTGCTTTCCCCTGTTCTGGATGGCGGCCCCGGAGCATGGGAAGTGGCTCTGCGGGGAGACTGGCTGGATGCAAACGATATCCCATCTGGAGGCAATGCCTGGACCACGACTGCGGGAGTCAACTGGTACCTTGTGAACTATGCACGCCTGATGCTGAATTACACCTATGCATATGTGAATAACCGCACCAGCCAGTATCCGGGCGTGACGGGTGGCAATATCGTGGGCATGAGGGCGGGCATTACTTTCTGAGCTCCTCCACCCACCGTGTCCTTCGTAAAAAATTACGTTTCCTGAGGCTAGTTGAAAAATGGCTTCTCTATTTATCGACGGACTGTTGCCGACCACCGACAACGCGGGAAAGCGGATGCTGTCACGATAAGTGGGATGGGATGTGAGTAGAGCCACTGACGTGATTTTCAAGCGGTGAGAGAGGTTGCGTTATTCCATTGGGCGAAGGCCCTGAGCCGATGGATGTGCCGGGAGAGGGCGTTGTCGATGGAGTGAGGCGGGACGAAGAGGTTACGGACGGCGGAGAAGACAGAAACGAAGCGTTGACAGCCCCCAGGCAAGCGAAATTTCTGCATGACGCGCTCTCGTTTTCGCAGCGGCAGGTGGCTGTTCTACGCCCTGTTATTCAGGCCCTTGTGGGACAGATGCCGGACTGTGAGCTTCAGTTTGCGTCTGGCGGCTCCATAGGATCCCAGCTTGTCGGTGACCATGCGTCGGGGCCGGAGACCCTGTTTTATTCAGCAGCCGCGTCAGCAGTCGCCTTGCGGCTTTGGTGTTCCTGCGGGTCCGCAGGATTTCGTCGAGAATATAGCCATCCTGATCGACGGCGCGCCACAGCCAGTGTGGCCTGCCGCCAATCACGATCCGGACCTCGTCCAGATGCCAGATATCCCCTACACTTGCGGCCTTGCGGCCTTGCGGCGCAACGAGCGGGCAAAGGCCACTCCAAACTTCACGCTCCACCGGCGGATCGTCTCATACGACACGACAATTCCACGTTCGAGCAGCATCTCCTCGATCAGACGGAAGCTCAGGGGAAACCGAAAATACAGCCACACCGCATGCGCGATCAACTCACCCGGAAAACGATGCCGTTTGTAGCTCACTACCGCCTTGCTCATCGCCGCCATCTACCACACCACAGTTAATGTGACAGCACCGCTGGAAGATATCATTTTCCGCGGCGGACGAAATCAAACAAAACGGCCAAAATCTTCTGATGAAGCTGGCGAAGCCTGACGAAGCGGATGGTGTTATGAGGCGACTATCAGCGGTAAAATCCACGCTTCAGAACATCAACGTTATACCGCTATCATTAGATGATATCGGCAATAACCTGGATGTTCCAGAGGATATGCGGAGTGAGTTGGCCATCATAACGCAGATATTTGATACAGACCCACATAGGTATGGCCACATTGTTAGGAAAGAGCTTAATTCCCTCAAAGAGCGACGGGCGCGCCTTGATAGTGATCACTCTTACCACAGAAACGTTGAGATTAACGGTATGTGACGCGGCACACGGCCCGTTTGAACTTTTAGATATCTAGGACGTCGTGGGGACAACGGGGCGCTGTCGCTGATCGTCGGATGTTACGCGACCAGTTACTTAGGTGAAGAAGGACTGCGCCATACCCATCTGACGAGCCGGCGCAGGAGGCAATGGCTACCTGCATCGATCTTCCCCACTCAAGTTAAGGCTCTGGACACCTGAGATGGTGCCTCTCAGCGCCGGCTGGCGGAAACTGGACGGCATCTTCGTGATCGGGTCGAGGCGCGCGATGAGGGCGTGCCGCATCCTTGTATCATTCGCAGAGGCGTCAACAATCAGTGCCGACAGTAATTAAGGCAAGAGGTGTTGCAGGGTCAGATGGCAGTTCAGCCGTGAGTTCAAGGCCGAGGATGTGAAGAGCACAGATCCCAAACTATGTCCGCTTTCGGAAAGTTACGCATCCCGGTTAAATGGCCAGAATGAGAGCGACTGCTGCCTATCTGCTCCTTTATCACTGAGCAGACAGGCAGATCACGGGGGCAAACGGAATGTCTGCTTCCGGACAAAAGATGCAGAAAGCCGCCAGTTAA
>NZ_JBDNXK010000134.1:0-5390 GCF_047721705.1 Acetobacter sp.
GGGTGGGCCCGGTGGTGTTTCCCCCCAATGGCCCCACTCGGGCGCCTGGGGGGGGCCGCCGGCCTTAACCCCGGCGGGATTTGGGCATCGGGCGGTGGGGGGGGGGGGGCCCCTCACCGCCGTGGATTTTGTATTTCGTGAACAGTTGGCCGTTCATCTGCCTGATGAACAGATGATGCGCTGGATCCTGCCCCGCCGGTCTGGCACGCGCAAGATTTACAACCGCGACAACGCGCCCGCCGATGCGGCGGAAAGCCATGAGAAATTCTGGGTCAGCCCCCGCCCCCATCAAGGCAGGGCTTCACGGTTCCAGAAACTGCTCTACCGCGTCATTAAAGGCGACCCGAACCATCCAGCCGATCAGGAACGGGCCAGGGACGTGCTTGATGCCCTGTGGTCGCTGATCATCACGACTGCCGCGCGGGATTCCGGGCGGGGTGGTTATCAGCTTGATTATGAAAAAGCGGCTCTTGCACGGGTGAACCAGGGCTGGCTGTGCCCGGTGACACGCCGCGTCTTTGGCTACACCACGGGCGAGGCCTCGCCCTATGACCCCGACAATACGCGACCGGTTGAAGTAATCGATTTTCCACGCCTGTCGTGCAGCAATCCCGGCGGGCTGGACCCGCGGCAGCGCGCCCAGATTACGCAATGGTGCGCCCAGTCCCCCGATGTCGAAGCCCTGCGCAGGCGGGGATTGTGGACCGACCTGCATGACAAGGCGGCCACCTATCCGCCCTTCTTCCGCTCGCAAGAACATTCAGCCCAGATCGACCGCGCGATATTGCAGCGTTACGAAGATCTGTTCAAGAACGGCGAGATCAATTTCCTGAACTGTTCGACCACAATGGAAATGGGCGTTGATATTCCCAACGTAACATTGGTGGGGAATTCCAATGTCCCCCCCGGCATTGCCAATTACCGCCAGCGTATTGGCCGCGCGGGGCGCCGGGGGGAGCCGTGGGCGTTCGGGGTGACTTTCTGCCGCGACCTGCCGCTTGACCATGTCGTCTTCCGCGATCCGCAGAAATTCCTCCATGCGGTGGTGGCTGCCCCGGCCGTCAGGCTCCACAGCCGCACCATTGTGATCCGTCATGTGCATGCAGCCTTGCTGGGGCGTTTTCTGCGCCAGAATTCCGGCGTCAACATTAATGAAAGGATCGGCACCTTTTTTGGCGAGCGTCCTATCAAGGATGCGGAAAAAACTTCTGTTTCCAATCTGGCGCAGGATTTCATCTTGGCCCTGCGCGATCCTGCCTTCATGCGCGCGCAGGAAGACGCCCTGCGTCAGCTCACACGGGGCACGATCCTGGCAGATGAGGATGCGACAACCCTGTGCCTGCAGACCGCGGAAAAAATCGATGCCATTTTCCGGCACTGGCGCAATGAGTATCAACAGCTTGTAAAACGCGCGCAAGACGCCACTGAGAAAGATGTCCGCCTGGCGATTGAACGGCGGGCCGAGCGCATGCATAAGGAATATCTGTTTTCCGAACTGGCGCGGCGCGGTTTTACGCCTGCCTATGGCTTTCCCGTTGATGTTGTCGGCTTCAGCTTTCTTTCGCAGCGTTCGCAGAAAAGCGATGCAGATGACGGCAATGCCGCGCAACGCACGCTTGATGTCGCCATTCGGGAATATGCGCCGGGTGCGGAAATCGTCATTGATGGCATGGTCCATAAAAGCGAGGGCCTGCAACCGGCCTGGTCGGCTATGGCCGATGCCAGTGGCCTTGAAGACATGCGGGTTTTCTGGGAATGCCGGAACTGTCATCAGTTTGGCACTGCACGCGTCTTTCAGGACATTCCTGAAAAATGCCCGCAATGCGACGCGCCTTCCACCCGCTTCCAGTCCTATACGACGCTGCGGCCTGCGGGTTTTCTGGGGCGCAAGGCACCCCATACCGGTTATGAAAGCCTGGGTTATATTCCCTATGAAATGTCCCGGCTTTCCGCTGATGCCCCGTGGCAGGCCCTCCCCAACCCCGAAGGGGGACGTCTACGCGGCGATAGCACGGGCCGCCTCTTTACCCAGAGTTCGGGCCTGCACGGCAAAGGTTATGCGCTCTGCCTGTGCTGTGGCCGGGCGGACGCCGAGACCGAGGAACTCCCCCATAATGGCGGGACACGCCTTGCCATACCCCCGACCCTGCTCAACCATCGCCCCCTTGCGCCGCTGCGCAGCGAACAGCTCCAGCGCGGCTTGTGCCCCGGTGGCACCACGCAGCCAAATCGTATTCAACGCAACCTGCGCCTTGCCCACGAAACCTGTACCGATGTCTTTGAATTCCAGTTACCTGAAGCCGGCCAGTTCGGTCCGGGCCTGGCATTGGGCGCAGGCCTGCGTGAAGCCCTTGCGGAAAAACTGGGCGCGGAACCGCGTGAAATTGGTATTGCCGTCAGTTCCAGCCAGAACCCCGTAGGCGGCTATGCGACATCCGTTTTCCTGTATGACAGGGCGGCGGGCGGGAGTGGCCTGGCCACGCGGCTGGCGGAACCTGCCTATTTCCGGGATTGTCTTGCCATCGCCGTGACGCGGCTGGACTGCCCGGAAGACTGCGCGCATGGCTGTCCGGCCTGCATCCTCCGGCCTGACATGATTTTTGGTGATATCCAGCCAGATCGGCCTGCGGCACTCGAGCATGCGCGCCACATTCTGTCCTGCCTTGAACTGCCGCCACAACTGGCCGTGTTTGGCAAGAACACCCAGTTTGTAAGCGGCAGCGCCGTTGAGTGGCTGGAAAGGAAAAACATCTCCGGCCAGTTACGCTCTCTTACCCTTTATATGCACAGCAACCCGACGGAGTGGGAACTCCCCGCATGGACCATGCGCGATCTCCTCCAGCGCGCACAGGCCACGGGGGTGCGCACAGAACTGGTCGTGCGGCAGAATGACCTGGTCGACACAAATCTTGAAATGGCGCAGAAGCTTGATCTGTACCGCCTGTGTGACCAGAAAACCATAGCTATTGCCCACACGCTGCCCGCAATACACGGCATGCCCATACTGGCCAGCATGGATATTGATGGCGAGGAGTTGGCCATTGCCTCATCCGATGTGCGCAACGCCCTGCCCGGCCCCGGCTGGGGCATGGGCGAGGTCGCCCCTCTGGTTGTTGGTCCCTATACGGATGAAATAGCCTTGCAGCGCATGGAAACGGCGCAGCTCATAGAACTGAGCAGCGGCAACGCGCAAATGATATACATGGGAAAGAACGCCGTCTGGCCCGTGTCGCAATTTGGTCGGCTTTTTTGGGAAAAGCTGAAGGAAGCGGATACGCTGAGCATCGTGCAGCTCATGCAGCATGGCATAAGCAGGGTGCGTTATTCTGACCGCTATCTGCTGACACCACTGTCATTTCGCCTGCTGTGGGAGGTGATGAACAATATGCCATCAGAAGCAGGGCCAGCAAAAAATATACAGTTTGAAATCATAACAGCACCCATACCTTATAATACGCGAGCAGGACATTTTATCACAAAAAGCTATAATAATGACTCAGATCGGTATGCTGTTCTGCAGGCTATTTTTCCTAAAGCAAGCATCATTGTTGCAGAAAAAAATGATATACCGCACGCGCGCAGTCTGCAAATAACCCTTACAAACGGAAAATGCCTCACGATACTCCTTGATCAGGGCGTTGGAGCCTGGTTTACAAAATATAAATTTGCTTATGATTTATTTGATGCGCCCGCTCCTGAACAGGTACGGATGCTATGCGGAAAACAATTAAACATTGACTTGGTAGTTAAAAATGGGATGCCAGTAATTATACAATTAGGGCATAATGGCAATTGAGTTCGATAATGACAGAGAATAATTGCTTTCGGTTCACCTTAACACGTTACAACGCCCCACACTGTTTCAGTCTGACGAAGAACCGGTCGATTTCATTTCTCTCTTTGTAGAGTGAGACGTCAATTTTCCCTAGCTGCGGCGGTTTTTCCTTGACGGAATGACCGCCGCAATCTGCCGTTCCTCAAGCAATTCGATGAGCGGGTCCGCATCACACGCCTTGTCAGCGATAAAGGCTTCTGGATCGACTTCATCCAGTAGGAGCCCTGTTTCCGTAATGTCCGCTCTCTGCCCGGACATCAGGGACATCTTCGCCCAGCAACCCCACTGCGTGGATTTCCGCGCCCTCGGCCAAACGGGCTGTGACCTACAGGTCACGGTCCGGTTCGCCTCGCGGGCACGACGGACAGACAGCGCCCCCGCTGCAGAAAAGCCGACACCTTGCCGGAACCCGCGATCCACGCCCCACGTGCGAAGACCGCCGTGGCATAAGCATCGAACTCGTAGCGCCACTATGGCCTGTTAGGCCTTGATATAGTCCGCTGTAGCCGCGATGAGGATGACGGAGAAAAAGGACGCGGCTGTCTTTTCGTATCGGGTCGCGACAGCCCGCCACTCCTTGAGCCTTGCCCACAGGTTTTTGACCAGGTGCCGGTGTCTGTACGCCCATTTGGGACAGGCGACTTCCGGATCATTCTTCCTTGGCGGAACGACAGGACGAGATCCCCGGTCCCAGAGATATTCACGGAATTTATGCGAAGCATATCCGCGATCACAGACGACATAGGTCGGTGAGTGTAGCAGGTCGTCGAGCAGGACATAGGTACACGGCAGTTCATGTGCCTGTCCGGGCGACAGTGTGAAGGACAATGCCCGGCCATGTCCATCCGCAGTTACGCAGACCTTGGTGCCAAAGCCTCTACGTGAGCGGCCAAACGCCTCACGATTTCTGCGGCATCCACTGTATCTCCTTTTTAGGCGGCCTCGGCCGCCTTGTGATGGGCACGGATCGTCGTACCATCGAAAAAAACCATGCCGAGGGCCTAGGCCGCGCCTCTAACCTTTTCAAAGAGGCGCTGCCATACCCCAAGCTTCGACCATCGAATGAACAGTTGTGCGGCAATCCACCAGGGACCAAACTCAGATGGCAGGGCACGCCACTTCGCGCCGTTCTGATGACGCCAGAAAATCGCGGAGATCGTCCGTCGAAGGTTCTTCGGTGGGGTCTTGCCATTCGGACGGACTTCCTTGATCAAAGACTCCCAGACGGATCATGCGGTATCGGAAAAGACAGACTGCATCATGCTCATTATAAACAACTATGCAGTCCGTTCTGTTATTCAAGACCTAACAGGTCCTGGACGGACTCTGCCTATGCAGGCACAGCCAAAGGACGTAGGCGACAGATCAAACGATTGGTGCTCCGGTTTTCCAGCCAACTTAACGAGCAGAAAATTCATGTAAGCAGACAGACAGATGTGGGCCGAGCGATGACAAAAAATGTAAGGATGCTATTCATCCTTGATGGCTTGTTCTTCCCGCAACCGAATATTATGATTTACTTTCGAATTATTATTAAATTTTGTCGGAATATAGT
>NZ_JBDNXK010000135.1:0-5366 GCF_047721705.1 Acetobacter sp.
GGATTTAAATAGTGCAAACGGCAACTATCTTTATCGAATAGATCAGACACATCAGACAGACAAATTTACAGGAAAATTTGGACTTGAGTATAATATTATTCATTCACTAATGGCTTATGCAACCATATCGAACGGGTTTAAACCGGGAACATATTTTTCCCAAGCATCTACATCAGCATCGTCTATTGCATATATCAAACCGGAAAATCTTCTTGCTTATGAAGTCGGTCTGAAATACCTCTCCAATGACGGGCATCTATCGCTCAGCGGATCGTTGTTTGATTATGAATACCGCAACCGCCAGACCTTGATGCTTGCTGAGTCGCCTACCGGATATTTCGTAAGTCTGGGCAGTATTCCTAAATCCAGGACACGGGGCGGAGAATTGCAGGCTTCGTGGAAGACACCCCTGCCGGGTCTGAATATCGAAGGTAATTTTGCGTACTTGGACGGTATTATTCAGAAAGGGCCCGATTCATTGCGTGGCGCCACAATTGTATTGCCCATTACGGCGCATAGCGCGCTTCCTTTTGCCCCCAAGTTTTCATGGTCGGCTATTGCAAGTTATTCTCATAAAATTGCAGATGTACTTATATTCCGGACACAGGTCAGTTATTCATGGAAGGATAATATGTGGACGTCTCTGGGGGATATGAATGCCAAGACCAGTAAGATACAGTCCCTTGGCTTCAGAATGTCTCTTATATCCACAAGAAAGAAGCCGTGGCATGTCGATTTCTATGTCGACAACCTGACCAACCGGCATGGCGACACCTATTCTTTTTCGACACCTGACAATTCACGTGGACAATATATCCAGACACCTAGGTGGTTTGGGTTCGAGATCGGCCAAATATTCTGAAAAATAACGAAAGATAAAGACATGAGAGTAAAAACTGCCTTTATTGGCTCCGTGCTTGCAATCGCGCTTCATAATGTAGATGCCTGTGCCGCCCCTACGGCTGAAACATGGGTATCTGATCCTGTTGGTACATGGATGGAAATCAGCTTCACACATAGCAATCTATTCGTGAATACGACAACAATACCCAATTCAATCGCTACAGTCGTTTTTTCGGGTGATAATGTTGAAAATGCAAAGTTCAATATTTCTTGTGCGCCTGAAAGCATATGGTCCCATAATTCCCTCTTTGTTACCATGCTAAGGGAAAAAGGGTTTTTTGACGCAGCAAAGAACCCTACAATATATTTCACAAGTACATCGATCAAAAAGCAGAATGCGGATACGTATGAAGTAAAAGGTAATCTCTCCATGAATCGGGTTACCCGCCCAGTGACATTGGCAATGACTGCGTCGAAAATTGTTCCTTTCGATGGTGTCAAATTTCGTGCTTTCACTTTGACAGGGATAGTCGACAGAAAAGATTTTGGGATGAATTTCCAGGAACCTAAAGAGTTGCAGGATGATCCTCTCTTTGGAAAAACATGGAACATCAAATTCACTGTGGAAGTTACTGATAAACCGAACGCATCAAAATATGTGCCCCCGACTGTCGCAGATTGAGTAAATTGGGCGGAAAACAAGCTGAGTGCTGGTCAGGAATATTCCTGCTTCGAAAGCAAGGGGGGGAAACCGCCCGGATATAAATGG
Organism: Acetobacter sp.; assembly: GCF_047721705.1. Classification (GTDB taxonomy): domain Bacteria; phylum Pseudomonadota; class Alphaproteobacteria; order Acetobacterales; family Acetobacteraceae; genus Acetobacter. The sequence continues at coordinate 1,613 of NZ_JBDNXK010000135.1, forward strand.
CGTCGATGTGGATTGTAGCACTACTTTGGCAGAATGTATTGCGGGGTCTGGAGTAGAAGGTTTTCACAGTGCGGGCATTGCCCGGTGGGTGGTCGCAGGATGCGATCAAGAATGGCCTGTCGTATTGCTGGCAGACTGGACTGTGGAGGTCGGCCGGTGACTCTTTTTTTTCCGCCCGATCGCCATGAGGCGCCGGGACTGGAGAAAGGCGTAGGCCATCATGGACATCAATGCGTGTCGGTGCAGGCCTGTCCATGATCGTCCCTCAAAGTGATCGAGGCCCAGTTCCTCCTTGAGTTGCTGATGCGCCTGTTCGCAGACCCAGCGGGCCTTGATCGCAGCGGCCAGTAGCCTGAGGGAGGTGCCGGCAGACAGGTTGGACAGGTAGTATTTCCGTTCTCCGGTGGAACGGTGCTCGCCAATTAGGGTCTGTTAGGTCTTGAATGACAGAACGGACTGCATAGCTGTTTATGATGAGCATGATGCAGTCTGTCTTTTCTGATGCCGTCTGGGAGCCTTTGATCGAAGAAGTCCGTCCGAAGGGAAAGACCCCACCGACAAACCTTCGACGGACGATCTCTGCGATTTTCTGGCGCCATCAGAACGGCGCGAAGTGGCGTGCCCTGCCATCTGAGTTTGGTCCCTGGTGGATTGCCGCACAGTTGTTCATTCGCTGGTCGAAGTTTGGGGTGTGGCAGCGCCTCTTTGAAAAGGTAAGAGGCGCGGACCCGGAATTGGGCATGGTCTTTCTCGATGGCACGACGATCCGTGCTCATCACAAGGCGGCCGGGGCCGCTAAAAAAGGGGATACAGGGAACGCCGCAGAGATCGTGAGGCGCTTGGCCGTTCACGTGGAGGCTTTGGCACCAAGGTCTGCGTAGCGGCAGATGGACATGGCAAGGCATTGTCCTTCACACTGTCGCCCGGACAGGCACATGAACTGCCATCCGCTTATGCCCTGCTCGACGACCTGCCACACCCACCGATCTATGTCGTCTGTGACCGTAGGTATGCCTCGCATAAATTCCGTGAATATCTCTGGGACCGGGGATCTCGTCCTGTCATTCCGCCAAGGAAGAATGATCCAGAAGTCGCCTGTCCCAGATGGGCTTACAGACACTGACACCTGGTCGAAAATCTGTGGGCAAGGCCCAAGGAGGGGCGGGCTATCGCGACCCGATATGAGAAAACCGCGGCATCCTTCCTCTCTGTCATCCTCATCGCTACTACAGCAGACTATATCAAGGCCTAAGAGCCTGTTTGGAAAATCACGGGTGAGCGTTTCTGCGCATGAGATTGGCCCCCATGGCGACGAGAATCATGGCCTTTGACACGTCGATGCGACGTTTATAATCCCGAACCAAGCGCTGCCATCTGGTCATCCAGCCGAAGGTTCGCTCCACGACCCATCGGCGGGGCAGTACCTCAAAACCTCTCGCGCTCTCGCGGCGGCGGATGATTTCAAGGACGAAGTCGAGATAAGCCGCCTTGTCCATGAGGCTGAGCCGATCGTAGGCGCCATCGGCGAGCAGGTGCTTCACCCAGGGCCAGCGTTTGCGGATGGCATCCAGGATTATCTGGGCACCCGCACTGTCCGAGATGTTAGCAGAGGTAAGATTGATCATCAACAGGCGTCCATCGGTATCGACGGCAATGTGGCGCTTGCGGCCGACGACCTTCTTGCCGGCGTCGTAGCCTCTTGTTTCCGCGTGAGGCGCCTTGATGCTCTGGCTGTCGATCACCGCTGCCGTAGGGCTGGCGTTGGGCGCTGCTGTAGTGATAAGTGACGGCGACGACGGCGTTTATGCGGCCGTCAGTCGCGTGATCCTGCGGCAATTGTATGCGAGGGCGACGAGCGTCCATTCTGTTGCGACGTTGGGGAGGCCACGGAGATGGAAACGGGTGAAGCCCATGGCGCTCTTGATGATACCGAAGACCGGTTCGACGGTCTGCTTGCGTAAGGCGTAAAGGGCTTTTGCCGGGTTCTGTTGCAGCCTGGCCTTCATTTCCAGGCGCCAGGGCTCGGTGATCCGGCGCGGCTCCCTGGGTGGTGGTTCTGGCCGGAAGTCATAAGGGCGCCGATTCACAGGGCGTCCGATGGCGACCAGCGGGTCCACGCCGCTGGCCTGCAATGTCTGGATGGCTTTGCCGCTAGCGAAACCCGTGTCGGCGAGGACGGTTCGTGGCAGGCCGATCCTCTCCTCCATACCCAGGATGGTGGCGGCGAAGCTGGGCGCGTCCGCCGTCGTTACAACGACCCCATTTTCCAGGATCAACTGGCTGCCCTCGGCACAAACCACGGCCTGGGCATTGTAGGCTTGTCGGTATTCATGCGCGTCGGAGCGGCGCATCAGCCTGCTGTCCGGATCGGTCAGGTTGATCTGCCGGTCTGGTGGCGGTTCATCGTCGGGCTCTTTCGGCGGGCGGGCACGCCGTCCCCGCTTCGCATCAAAGGCCGCTTTCTTGCGTTCGTATTCGGGCCGGGCGGTCTCGGCCTGCTCGCGGGCTTCCGCTTCCAGTCGCGCACAGGCTTCATCCAGCTTTGCCTTCAGAGCCTCCCGGCGGGCCAGTTCCTCCGGCAAGACCTGGTGATCCGTATCGGTTGTATCCGCCGTCTCCGCCTGGTCCATCAGGATTGCGATGTCGGTGGCCAACGTCTCGCGCAGTTCTTTCGCGCGATCATAACGGATGGAACGGTATTTCGAGGCATTGGCATCGATCTTCGTGCCGTCGATCGACACCGTGCCAAGCCGCACCAGCCCCGTCTCGCGTGCCAGCAGGAGCACATGCACGAACGCCGCCTCGATCGCCGTGCGGTTGCCGCGTCGGAACGCCGCGATCGTGTCATGGTCAGGATGCAGGTTCGCCGCCACAAAGCGCATACCGATATCACGATACGTCGCCCGTTCGATCCGACGCGATGAGAACACGCCATTCGCATAGGCGTAGATCAGCAGCGCCAGCATCAAGCGCGGATGATATTGCGCCTTGCCGCCTGTCCGCACAGGAACGGAAAATGACCTCAACGGCACCCGCTCTACCGCCGCCACGATGAAATGCGCCACATCGTCCGACGGCAACCATGACTTCATATCCGGCGGCAGAAGATACGGCTGCGATCGATCAAACGGAATGAAGCTGCTCATCCTGAAAGCTTATCCCAGATCACCAGAGGTAGGCACCCCACCCCGACAGTCTGCTAACAGAGCCCTAGTTAGTAACGTCTGTGCAAATGTATTTTATTTCCATGTATTCATCCATGCCGTAGCGTGATCCCTCCCGCCCCATGCCCGACTGCTTGATGCCGCCAAATGGGGCGACCTCGTTGGAGATAAGGCCGGTATTGTGCCCGACCATGCCATATTCCAGCGCTTCGGCCATGCGGTGGGCGCGAGCATGGTCGCGGGTGAAGAAATAGGCGGCCAGACCGTATTCCGTATCATTGGCCATGGCTATGGCTTCGGCCTCGGTATGGAAACGGAACAGGGGGGCGACGGGACCGAAGGTTTCCTCGCGCGCGATGCGCATGGCGGGTGTGGCATCGCGCAGCACGGTGGGCTGGTAGAACAGGTCGCCCGCGCCATCGCGCGCGCCGCCGCACAGGACGGTTGCGCCATGGGCGACCGCGTCATGGACATGTTCCTCCACCTTTTCCAGCGCTTTGGTGCTGATCAGCGGCCCGATGGCGGCATCCGGGTTGCTGCCCGGCCCGACCCGCAGCTTTGCCACCACGCGGGCGAAGCGGGTGGCGAAT
>NZ_JBDNXK010000136.1:0-5260 GCF_047721705.1 Acetobacter sp.
TCACAATACTTTCTAATTCACTTTCAGTATACAGAACAACATTTTGGTGATCTTCTTCCACAACATCAGTTTCATCATTCTGCAGTGTCTGTTCTTCTTCTAAATAGGGAATTGTTTCAAAGTTTTCTTGAAATAAAGCATATGAAGCTCTGCAATCTACTGTATTACGCTGATCCTGCTTCATGGCAGCATTTCATTAGTATCAGAACCTGGATTTAAATCGATTTCACCCTGATTGGCCAAATCCTTAACCAAAGAAACGATCTCTGCCTGCGCAGCATCCACATCTTTTACCCTCACAGGACCAAGGGAAGAGATTTCCTCCTCAAGAATTTTTCCTGCTCTGGCGGTCATTGAAGACAAGAACAGTTTACGTAGCTCTTCGGAAGCTCCTTTGAGTGCCAGAGGCAGACGCTCACGATCAATATCTCTCATCAAACGCATGATGGCTTCTTGTGGTAGCCGTTTGATGTCATCGAAAGTAAACATGAGGGATTTGACGCGCTCAGCATCTTCCAAATTTCGTTTCTCAAGCGCATTCATAAATTGACTTTCAACGCGCCTATCAAAATTATTAAATACTTCGGCCAGTAATTCATGGCTATCCCGCTTAGAAGATCTAGCTAGGCTTGCCATAAATTCAGAACGAAGAGTGGTCTCCAGACTATCGATGACATCTCGTTGCACATTATCCATATGCAAAATACGCATCATGACATCGACAGAAAAATCTTCCGGCAATAAGGCAAGGACACGTGCTGTTTGTCCTGGCTGAAGTCGACTTAAAATAACAGCGACCGTCTGCGGGTATTCATTACGCAAATAATTTGCGAGTACATTTTCTGGAACATTATCAAGTTTATCCCATAATGTTCTTCCCGCAGGCCCACGGATTTCTTCCATGATCACATTGACGCGGTCATTTGGAAGGGACTTTCTCAAAAGTCTTTCAGTTGTATCGTACGAGCCCACAAGAGTATCGGGACGAGAAAAACTGCCTGCAAATTCGGAACAAACTGATTCTACGACATCCGCTCCGATAACACCCATTGTCGCCATGGCTGCTGAAATCTCTCTGATTTCATTTTCTTGCATGGAGGACAGGAGTTGTGTTCCGTTTTCCTCGCCCAATGCCAGCAACAGAATAGCAGCCTTCTGAGCGCCGGTAGGGGCAGTTGTTGTTTTCGCCAGCATCTTCGATCACCCTTCGTGCTGAGGCATGAGCCAGCTTCTGATGACAGAAAGGCTTTCTTCAGGATCTTTAGCCGCCAATTCTCTTACCTGATGAATTGCCGACGCTTTCAGATTCCCATCAATACCAGAGAGATTCATGAAATCTGGAGTGTGTTCTTTCGGACCTTCGAGCGCCAGTTGATTTCCCGCGCCTCCATATTGACCGGAAGACTGCTCCGTCAAAGGAATCACACCACGTTCATTACCATCGCTATCTGACGCCAAGCGCATAGGATCCATGCCCGCAAGTGAGTTTTCATCCTTTTTCAGCAACGGCCGCACAAAAAACAGAAGCGCCAAGAATATGAAAACAACAGGTATCAAACTACGAGAAATCTGAATAACGTCGCTTTTGTCGACCGGCAGCCCCATCCAGGAAGCATGTAATGGCTCGGCTTCATCCTGCTCTTTAGCGAAACGCATAGAAACAACGTTGACTGTATCTCCGCGTTTGGCATCGAAACCAATTGCGGCTTTTGCCAGAACGGTAATACGATCAAGCTCGGCAGCATCAAGCGGCGCCCATTCGGATTTTCCATCCGCGCTTTTCTTCGTAGAACCATCTACAATCACAGCAAGACTTATGCGTGATACCCGAGGCTGATCCTGAACAAGAGTTCTGACCCGCTTTCCAATCTCGTAATTATTCGTTTCTTCGCGACGATCGTCCTGACTACCCGCCCGTGGCTGCCCAGCATTGGCGTTGGGGAGATTGTTGGCCACAGAAGTGCTCTGCTGACCCTCGGTATTAACCGACTTGTCGTTCGTGGACTGCTGTGAGCGCAAGACCTGCTGGTCAGGATCATAGCTTTCCTGCGTCTCATGAACCTTATCGAGATTCATTAAGACTGATGCTTCCGCCCGCACGTGTCCGGCACCCAATGTTGGAGCCAGCATCGTCTCCACCGTCTGAGCAAGGCGAGCTTCCATAGCCTGCCTCTGTTCTTCTATGGTCTGCGCCATACCAGCCGCGCTATCAGGTGCACCCGGCCTTGCAAGCACGTTTCCATGGTTATCAATGATGGAAATGTTCTGTGGAGTAAGACTAGGTGTCGCAGCGGAAACAAGGTTAAGAATTGCCTGCACACTCTGCTGGTCCAGCCGCCCTCCGGCCACTGTCAACAGCACGCTTGCCTGCGCCGACATTCTGTCTGCCGAGAACATCTCCCGGTGCGGCAGAACCAGATGTACTCTGGCATTCCGAACACCGTGAATCAGCCTGATCGATCGCTCAAGCTCTCCTTCAAGAGCCCTTGTTTCATCAATATGCTGCTCAAATTCGGTCGTTGTCAGAGTATTGGAGTGATCGAAAATTTCATACCCAACAGATCCACCAGACGGTAGCGCGTCACGTGCCAGCAGCAGACGTGCTTCGGCCACCTTGTCAGGTGCGACATAAATACTGTCACCCTGCTGGGACACCGAATGAGCGATGTGGGCTTTTTCGAGATCATCAGCCATTTGAGCGGCTTCATGAAGATCAAGATCCTGATACAACAGCGCCGTTGATCTTTGATCCCCATGAAACGCGAAGACAGTCAGCATACCCATCATGCCAAGCCCTACCGCTCCCAGAGCGGCAAGACGCGGCAACCCGAGGGTTTTCAGGCTCGCCAGCATTGCTTTCACGTTTTATTTTCCGGCAAAAAAATTGACTTGCATGGCGCTCCAGCAGATCGATTGGGAGTGTCTCGCACGTATTTTCGCTTCAACTTTGTTTGATCTGAAGACGATTATGCGAGGCTGCCCTTACTCTGCGGTTAATGGGCGGCAAATTTTGCCGGGTAAGTAGGGCAAAATTGCCTACCCCCGCTGCAGGGAAGAAGCCTGATATGAAATGCTTATTGAGCCGCCTGAAAAAATCCCAGCGCTTTGGCAGCATCAGTAGCCACATCGTGCCTCAAGCGCACAAGGGCTTTTCCATTCCGGTCAGATGGATGCACACGATTGGTTAGAATCAGCACGAAAGACGAACTTGCAGGGTCCATCCACAACGATGTGCCCGTGTAACCCGTGTGGCCAAATGAGCCGACGGGAAAAAGATCGCCTCGGGGTGTCGAATAATGGGTCGCGATGTCCCATCCCAATCCCCGGATGTCAGTATTTCCGGGCGATTGGTGCGATGTCATAAGGCGAACCGTATCCATCTTCAGCGGGTAATTACTCGCACGCCCATTCCAGCGATCAAGCAGGCTGCTGGCGTAAAGAGCCATGTCATCCGCATTGGAGAAAAGTCCGGCATGACCAGCCACACCGCCCATTCTACGAGCTGTAGGATCATGCACGACGCCACGCAGAGGTATTCCTGTTTCATCAAATTGCGTGGGAGCAATAAGAGAACGCAGATCATCGGCAGGCAGAAAACCGGACGATGTCATCCCTATGGGTGCGAGGATATGCTTCTCCGCATAAACGTTCAGGGGCAACCCAGAGAATTGTTCAACAAGCAAGCCTAGGACGATATAATTGATGTCACTGTAAACAAAATGCGTTCCGGGAGCGTCGGTCGGAACAGCTGCAAGCGCCTTTTGCACAGCAACCTGTTTTCCGCTCCAGGGCGTTGAAAGATCAACATCGGGCGCAAGGCCGGAATAATGGATCAGCAAGTGGCGCACCGTGATGGCGCCTTTGCCATTTTGAGCAAATTCCGGGAGATAGCGCGCTACCGGCGCATCAAGATCCAGTTTTCCCTGCTCCCATAACTGCATGATCGCCGGGGCCGTAATTGTCGCTTTTGTCAGGGACGCCATATCGAAACGCGTGTCCCACGTCATTGCTTCCCGCTGCGGCACAAGCGCACGCTGGCCGAAAACAGCCCGATGCTCGATCACATCGCCCTGCCCGATCGCGGCAACAACACCTGGAATTTCGCCTCGCTCTACGGCCGCTGACAACAAGCGATCAACGTCAGAAAAATCACGCTTCATCTTGTTCGCAGCACATCCGGATAAAGGGAAAATGACTGACAGAGAGGTGACTGAAAGCCCCTGAAGAAGAAGGCGTCTTTGCATGCTGATCTTTCAGGCGGAAAACTGTTCCAGAATGATGCGTTCCGACAATGACTGCCCCGGGTCGAATAATAACGTGACGGAGCGTTCCCGATTTTCCCACACCTTCACGCTGACGACATCCCGCACTTCGGTAAAATCGGCTACCGCAGCAACAGGGCGTTTCTCCGTTTCCAGAATGGAGAACGTCACCACCGCCGTGGAGGGTAACAAGGCACCACGCCAGCGGCGCGGACGAAAAGCACTGATGGGCGTCAGGGGCAGAAGGTTCCCTGACAACGGCACGATCGGACCATGCGCCGAGAGGTTATAGGCCGTTGAGCCGGCCGGCGTGGAAACAAGAACACCATCGCAGATCAGCTCCGGCATACGTTCACGGCCGTCCACCTCGATTCTGATCTTCGCCGCCTGACGGGTTTCACGGAAAAGAAAGACGTCGTTCAGAGCATAGGCCTCATGCACAGAGCCGTCCGCACAGGTAGCCCGCATATGTAACGGGTAGAGTTCGGCCGTCTGTGTCGCCGCCAGCCTTTCCAGAAGTCCGTCCTCATCCAGCGGATTCATCAAGAACCCAACGGAACCACAATTCATACCATAGACAGGAACATTGCGTTCCATCACCTGCCGCAGGGTCTCCAGCATGAAGCCGTCCCCGCCAAGACAGACGATAACCTCGGCCTCATCCAGTTCACACGCGCCATAGCGATGGGAAAGTCGGGTTTTTTCCTGTTGGGCCGTATCGGTAGAAGCGGCCAGAAACGCGATTTTTTCAGGAGGGGCGGCAACGGACCAACGAGACTCTGATGTGTGAGTATCCATAATGTTGATTCTGCATGCCCTAAAAAAGATTGACCATCACCCGCAGATGATCCTGACGCATCATTCTATAGAATGACGTTCACGCTGCCGCGAGTCCTGATTATCCTCAAACGAGCCCACAGGATGCTGTTTATGTGTCGATCCTCAGCGGTGAGGAATCCGGAGGAGAGACCGGTGGCGGCTCCCCCACCCCTTCATGT
>NZ_JBDNXK010000137.1:0-5101 GCF_047721705.1 Acetobacter sp.
GGTACATATGATGGTGTGTGTTGACCATTCCCGGCATGACGACATGACCACTCATGTCATATACCTGTGAAGCATCGGGAAAAGGATCGTCACTGCCGCCAATCGCGCTGATTTTCCGGCCTTCTACGAAAATCCAGCCATTCTCCAATTCACGTCTGTCATCATCCATGGTGACAAGACGCAAAGCATTTTTCAGCAGAATACTTTGTTGCATATATGAAAGCACCTGAGCCTCTCTCCTGAAATACTGGAGAGAGGCGAAAGGGTCAGAACGATGTGGAGACCGTTCCTGTCATGGAAAAACGCGGCTGAACCATGAAGACGTTTCCGTAAGCCGTCGCTGGAGCATTGCTGCCGACATAAGCCGTCGCTCCGTCCTTGGCGCTGTAGACAGCGCCCATCGCAGCAGTCCGGACAATCGAGCTTGTGAGATTGGTGAAGTTCAGGCGGATGGTCGGTGACTGTAGAAAGCTGACCGGCTTGAAATGATAGCCAACAGACAGATTGTCGGTGACATACCCCGGGATACGCTGATCACCGGCAATGCTGACAGACTGCGGCCCGGTGTAATGTACGCCTGCATTCGCGAAAAAGCCCTGATATTTATAGGTCAGACCGAAGTTGGCCATAACGCGCGGCGCCATGATGGCCTGCGTGCCTTTGGAATGCAGCATGACGTTCTGATAAGGATCATAGACGTTGCTGTCCTGCGTCGCGTGCAGATACTCGACGGATGCGTATGGGCTGAAACCGTAGAACTCACGTCCGGCAATCATGGCATCAAAACCACGCATGGTCTGGCTGCCGATCGAGAACGGCCGGTAGTTGTTCATGCCGATATATTCATCAACAACACGATTGGTCACGTTGTAGTTGAACAGCGAAAGATCAAACATGAAATACTTGTTGTGATGACGATACCCCAGTTCTTCCTTGATGGAATACTGGTTTTTCAGGATCGGCACATTGGTGTAGAGCCAACCCATGTCGTTTTCCGTCGGCTGACGGTAATCACCCTCGGCATTCACATAAACCTGATTCTGGCTATCGATGTTATAGCCGATCGAAAGCTGTGGCAGTGGCTCGGTCGAATTCCGCCCCTGTCTACCGTAGTAATCGTGGTTCCACGCATTCACCATAACGAATTTGAAGCCAGCATTGATGACAAGCTTGTCGTTCAGGTATTTCGCCGTATCCTGAATGAACAGGGAATGCGTCTCGTAACCGGCGACCTGTCTGTCACCAAGATCAGTGCGATATTTGCCCCAGTTCGGGCTGGGCGCACCGCCGCCCGGCATCACAAAGCTGGTCGGATAGCTGCGGTCTGTCTCACTGTTATTATACCAGTAACCGAAAGACAGATGATTATGACGGTCAATGTCATAGCCCAGTGAAGCTGTCACACCGACAACCCGGTCGCCATGTTCCTGGAAATATGACACGGCGTTCTGCGGATTACCCATCGCATCAGGCTGCTGCGCCGTTGGTGCAGCACTCCAACCCTGACCGTAGGTCAGATACGGGTGCAGATGGAACGTCAACTTGTCATTCAGCACGATATGAATTGGCGCACTGAGGAAGATCTGGTTCCAATGATTGAAATTGTTCTTCCAGTAGTTCGCATTATCCGGGTGAGACGACCGTCCCCAGCCTTCTCCCGTGTGCTTGTAGTTGAGGAACTGAGATTCCGTCGGGTAGTTGTCGATCGTCCAGTCAGACTGGTTCCATGAAACAAACAGATTGGCGTTGGAACCGTTTTTCCAGTCCTTGCGCAGACCGAAATCGATATGGCGACGTTCGTTGATACCCGAGCCCATCCAGCTTCGCGCATGCGCATGCGAGAAAGAGAAATACCCTCTTACGCCTGTATTACCGATATCGCCCGACTCAAGACGGATGAACTGGCGGGACAGATTGTTGGTGCCGTAAGAGAAGTCGGTGACGCCTCCCATCTTGTGGGAAGGCAGGTAAGAGCGGGAGTTGACAATACCAGCAGCCGCCGAAACAACAGGAAGGTCACGCGAAGCACTGCCCGGCGTCATGCTCACTTCTTCGACGTTTTCCGAGTCAATGATTTCCGCGAGATACTTGGCCTGTCCGGCATTCACGTCGTCCAGCATGATTCCCATGTCGCGATCGGTAAAACCACGCGACTGAACCTGCCCACCCTGCATACCGGATGTATCCGGGGACGTAATGTTCACGCTCGGCATCATCTGCACCAGATCCAGCGCGGTTGAGACGGGGCTACGCGTCTCGATATATTCCTTGGTGACCGTCTGAACAGAGTGAGGCGCGGTTTCAACACGCATCATACCGCCGCCGCCGCTTCTCTGGCGGCGGGAAGACCCGACGGAAATCTCTTCAACGCCCCGCGCCTGCAAAGAACTCGCAGGCTTTTTCGCCGGGGCAGCCTGTTTGCTGGAAGAGACGTGGGAAGTCGATGCCGTGGCTTTCTTGGCATTCGATGCCGCGGCCTGCGCGGCCTTGGCATCAGAAGCAGCAACAGAGAAACCAACCGCACCTACCAGACACGACAGCATGGCGAGACGCTGACGATATGTCACGCGGGAAATAGCAGAACCGAAGGGTGTAACAACCGGGAGCGGCATAAGACGTTTCCTCATCAGGGAAGCCAGACAATAGCGCGGGAAGGAACAGCCTTTTTGCTAAACCGGCATTTCAGAAGCGGATGCTCCGAAAACTGCGCTGGCCCACCTGAAGGCTTTTGCATCACTGTTACACTCTGTTCACCACACTCAAACAAACGATACGATAGCGATATATACGCATTTCACCCTTTCTCTCAAAAACAAAAAAAGACATTTTTTCGTTGCCGTTTTTAGAGCGGTGAGAAAGCAGCTTTTCGGCGAAATGTGTAACGATATTTTAGCTGATGAAAAGAGAGGATCACGGAGAAAGATAAAACTTATTCTATTGATAATGCATATTATTTTATGGATCATCAACACAAAGAAACAATTAACCAGATCTCTTTTCAGCAGTATTAGATTACCCAAGAATCACATTGCGCGGTTCGATCGGCCGTCTCTTTTTTTGTTCCGCCCTGTGATAAAAATAACCTAACCAGCACATTCGGAATTTCAGCAAAAAAACTCGTTGCTTTCAGGCAACAGGGAAGCAGATTTTTTCTCATTCTTCAGCAGCGGCGAATGCAACAGCCGTTCCACGACTTCCGCGGTCACAAGAGCCGCAATCACCTCGGGCCGCTTGTCCCTCACCCCACGATTTCCGATGGGACAGACAAGTGAATCAAGCCGATCCTCAGATATGCCCAGTTCCCGAAAACTGGCTTCAAAACGCCGACGCTTCGTCAGGGATCCGATCAGCCCGACATAAGCCAGATCACCACGCAGCAGAGCGGCCTCAACGATCAGGGCGTCAAGCGCGTGATCGGGCGTCAAAACCAGCACACCCGCACCAGCCGGCGCTTCTTCCAGAACGGCCTCCCAGTTTCCTGTAATACGGACATCGACATCCGGTGGAATGGCACCAAATTCAGCAGCACGGCTATCGATCCATATCAGCCTCACCGGTAGGAATGACAGCGTTTGCGCAAGCGCACGTCCCACGTGGCCTGCCCCGAACATAAGCAGCGTGGGACGTTCTTTTTTCTCATCAGCAATGGCCTGTTCCAACCTGAACGCCAAAGCATCAGTCACTCTTTCCAAACGGACATACGCCCTGCCGCCACAGCATTGGCTTATGTTATTACCCCCCAGTACGAATTCATGCGCACGAAGCGTTTCGTGCCGCCTGAGCATATCGCGGGCGAGCGCCACGCATTCGTGCTCCAGGGCGCCGCCCCCGACGGTGCCGGCAAGAAAGTTCTCCCCCACCAGCATCAGAGCCCCCGCCTCACGTGGCGTAGACCCTCGGACATCCGTGAGCGTTACTGCAACAAGAGGAGTCCGTGCCGAGCGCCACTGCCGCAGATATTTTCCAATATCTTCCATGCGCACCTCACACGATTAGGCATTAGCTTCCCGCCGCAGGCGTTCCACCGTGCGCAAAATCATCTCCGGAGTGGCCGGTGCATCCAGTCGTGGGCAGATACGATAATCCGCTTCACTGGCGATCGCATCGGAAATGGCGTGAAGAACGGCAAGTCCATGAACGAATGGCGGCTCCCCAACAGCTTTCGATCGGAAAATAGTTTCTTCCTGATTGGGTGCCTGTTCCAGCAGTTTAACGTTGAAAATGCGTGGACGGTCGGAACATCCGGGTATTTTGTAGGTGCTGGGAGCATGGGTGCGTAGACGCCCTTTATCGTCCCACACCAGTTCTTCCATAGTGAGCCAGCCAGCCCCTTGAACGAATGCGCCTTCTATCTGCCCGATATCCAGAACCGGATTCAGGGATTGCCCCGCATCATGCAGGATATCGACGCGTTCGATCCTGTTTTCACCCGTCAGCAGATCGACCGCGACTTCCGCGCAGGCCGCGCCGTAAGCGAAATAGTAGAACGGCCGACCACGCCCCATTTGTGCATCCCATGAGATTTTCGGTGTCTTGTAAAAACCGGAGGATGAAAGGGAAACTCGGGCCATATAAGCCGCTTTTACCAGATCGGCGAATGCGACTGTTTCCTTACCGACCCGCACGCCTTCAGGGCCAAACCAGACTGCATCCTTTGAAACCTGCCAGCGTTCCGCAGCAAACTCTATCAACCTGTCCTTGATCTTGCGCGAGGCGTCCAGCACCGCCATGCCGTTCAGGTCCGCGCCGCTTGAGGCTGCCGTAGCGGAAGTATTCGGAACCTTCCCGGTCGTGGTTGCGGTAATGCGAACCCGATCCTCTCGCAGACCGAATTCCCGCATGACGACCTGCACCATCTTCGTGTGCAGCCCCTGCCCCATTTCCGTGCCGCCATGATTTACCTGCACGGAACCATCCGTGTAGACATGCACCAGTGCGCCAGCCTGATTATAGTGTGTCGCGGTAAAGGAAATTCCAAATTTAACTGGCGTGAGGGCAATGCCGCGACGAATGTAGGGGCTCTTCCGGTTGAACGCCCTGATTTCTTCACTGCGCGTACGATAATCGCACTCTTCAGCAAGTTGCGTCATGATTTCATAAG
>NZ_JBDNXK010000138.1:0-5091 GCF_047721705.1 Acetobacter sp.
TTTCTTATAAAACCACGGGGTCACCGCTTGGGGGGGCCACCCCCCCCCGCCCCCCACTAGCGCCAAAAAAAAACGCGCGCCCGGTTTTCTGGCGGGCCCGCTCTCGCGGGTTTCGATGATATTGTTACGAAGTGATTATGAATATACACAGAGGAGGAACGGGTTGAGCCAGATGGGATGATGGAGAGCAGATCATGAAAACGTATAATGCGGTTGAAACAGAAAAACTGCTTTCATACCCAGAACTGATTTCTGATCTGAAAAAGGCTCTTGAGCATTATGCCACAGGGAAGATTGTCTGCCCTGAACGGATTGTCGCACCGGCTCCCGGTCGGTCATCGCTTCTGATGGCCATGCCCGCCACCGGCGAAGACATAATGATTGCGAAAGTGCTGACCCTGTGTCCGGATAATGCCGCCAGTGCATATCCGATGATTCAGGGATGCCTGCTCTGCGCCGATGCTGTGAATGGCCAGATGCTGTTTTCCATCGATGGAGCGATGGTTTCGAAAAGACGTACCGCGGCGGTCAGTATGCTGGGTATGCAACTGTTGCACAAACAGGCGCCAAAGCATGTTCTTATCTTTGGCACAGGCACGCAGGCGCTCGCTCATTGTGAGGCGCTGGCCGCTCTGTATCCGGGCGTCAGCGTCACGATCGCAGGGCGCGACAAGACCAAATCAGTGAAGTTCTGTCAGGCGCATGAAGATTTGTCGCTGGAACTGCGGTCTTTTTCTGCTGGTAACAGTGGGTTCGATGTCATCATCGGCACGACCTCCAGCACGGAAATTCTTTATGATGAAGCGCCCGTTCCCGGCTGCCTTGTCATCGGCGTTGGCGCCTATCAGCCGCACATGATCGAATTTGGTCCGAAGATCACAACGGGTAGTCAGCTTTATGTTGATGACAAGGCGGGTGCGCTCACGGAAGCGGGCGATCTGATTCAGGCCAATGTGGACTGGTCCGAGGTGAACCCGCTGGTGACGGCGCTCACCCATCCTCCTACTGTCGACAAGCCGATTTTCTTCAAGTCAGTTGGCTGCGCGGCGTGGGATCTCGCTGCATGTCGCACGGCCCGGAGATCGCTGCTGGTGGCTGGGGAGCAAGACGCCGCCGGTTGAAAGGACTCATGGATACGTCCCCCACGTATTCCTGATTTGCCTGATATGTCAGTAATATGACATGTTATCGAAATGAACGCTCATGATGCGGCAGGGAATGAGCCGCCTGCCCTGACCGGCATGAAACGACGGAATTTTCTGTCGGCCCTTGCCGGAACGACGGCTTTCTGGACGCTGGCAGAGTTCGCTGATCTGCGTCAGGCCCTTGCCAGAGAAGCGGCTCAGTCTTCTGCCCCACGTTATTTTACCGATGATGAATGGCGGTTTCTTGATGCCGCCTGTGAGACGATTTTCCCCACTGATGAGGTCGGACCGGGCGCCCGGGCGCTTGGTGTTGTCACCTTCATCGACCGGCAGATGGACACTGCGTATGGACGCGGCGACCTGTGGTTCATGCGCGGGCCATTCGAACAGGGGCCAGCCAACCTTGGTTATCAACTTCCTCTGTCGCCACGTGATTTGTATCGCGCGGGCATTTCGGGTGCGAACGATTACTGCCGCCAGAAATATGGCCATGCCTTTCCCGATCTGGATCAGAAATTGCAGGTCGAGATACTGACGGCTTTTGAGACGCAGTCCCTCCCGTTTGGGGACGGGATCTCTTCCGACATGTTCTTCGAGCAGTTGCGCACCAATACATTGGAAGGGGCGTTTGCCGATCCGATTTATGGCGGAAACCGCCATCTTGCGGGGTGGGTGATGCTCGGCTTTCCGGGAGCGCGGGCCGACTTCATGGACTGGGTCGATCAGTATGGCCCAGCCTATCCGCTGGGCAGCGTGTCCATTGATGGCGAAACGGCGTGATGAGCACGATAAAGGCGGATGCTGTCGTTGTCGGGTCTGGCTGGGCCGGATCAATTCTTGCCAAGGAACTGACCGAAGCGGGACTGCGGGTTGTCATGCTGGAGCGGGGGCCAGATCGCTCTACGGCGGTGGAGGGGGCCTATCCCGCTTCGATTGATGAACTGCGTGGCGCGGTGCGCCATCGGCTGTTTCAGGATCTCTCACAAATGACGGTGACGATCCGCAACAAAATCGATCAGACAGCTCTGCCTTACCGGCGGCTTGCGGCGTTCCTGCCGGGAGAGGGCGTTGGGGGCGCTGGCCTGCATTGGTCCGGTGTGCATTTTCGCGTTGCTCCCGACGATCTCGCGTTACGGTCCAACGTGATTGCCCGTTATGGTAAGAACTTCATTCCTGAAGGTATGAATCTTCAGGATTACGGCGTGACGTACGACGAACTGGAGCCTTTTTTCGATAAGGCGGAGAAGGTCTTTGGCACTTCCGGGGAAGCCTACAAGATCAATGGCAAGGTGGTCGGCAACGGGAATATATTCGCGCCGTCCCGTTCGCAGGATTTTCCTCTCCCACCACTGAAAGACGTTTATACAGCGCATCTTTTCCGTAAGGCCGCGACAGAAGCGGGATATCACCCTTACGCGCTCCCCGCAGCGAATGCGTCCCGGCAATACACCAATCCGTATGGCGCCCAGATGGGTCCCTGCAACTTCTGCGGCTATTGCAGCGGGTATGATTGTTACATGTATTCCAAGGCCTCGCCGAATGTGAACATTCTTCCTGTTCTGCGGAAAGATCCGAATTTTACACTGATAACGCGAGCGCACGTACTACGCGTCGATCTGGATTCCGCACGGAAGCAGGCCAAAGGCGTAACCTATCTTGATCTGGATACGAACAGGGAGGTGACTGTTCAGGCAGACTTGGTGATTCTTGGCGCATTCCAGTTCCACAATGTGCGCCTCATGCTGCTGTCCGGCATCGGTCAGCCTTACGATGCAAAGAACAATGTTGGCGTGGTTGGGCGCAATTTTGTCTATCAGACCATTTCCACGTCACATGCGTGGATGCCTGATAATCACTTCACCAATCAGTTTATCGGAACTGGTGGCGGTGGTGTGGCCATTGATGATTTCAACAGCCTGAATTTTGACCATGGCCCCCATGGTTTCGTTGGTGGATCGCCAGTATGGGTGAATCAGGCTGGTGTGAAACCGATTGCCGCATCGGGCTTCGGCGGTGGTAAGGATGCGCCGCGCTGGGGCGCGGGCTATAAGAAAGCTCTCGTCGATACATACAAACATGCGTTTGCCATTGATGCTCATGGCAGCAACATGGCTTATCGCGATGCCTTTCTTGATCTCGATCCGACATGGACGGATGTCTATGGGCAGCCTTTGCTGCGTATGACGTTCGACTGGCATGACAACGATATTCGCATGAATCGGTATGTCGTCAGCAAAATCACCCCAATCATGAAAGCGCTTGGCGCGACGAAATATCAGCTTGGCATGCTGGAGTATGGCAAACCGTTTGATACGCGGATCTATCAGACGACGCACTTGGGAGGGGGCGCGGTCATGGGGGAAGACCCGCACACCAGCGCGCTGAATCGCTACCTCCAGAGCTGGGATGTGCCGAATGTTTTTGTCATCGGTGCCAACGCGTTTCCGCAAGGAATGGGATATAACCCGACGGGCATGGTCGCGGCGTTGGCCTACTGGTCGGCCCATCATATTCGCACGCGTTATCTCAAAGCCCCCGGCCCATTGGTGCCCTTGTGAAGATTTCCCCTTCCGCGATCGGTCTTGTTCTTGTGCTGCTTGTTTGTGGTTCTGCACGAGCGGCCGAGCCGGGTGGAGCACCTGATCTTGTCAGGCAGGGCGAATATGTAGCGCGTGCGGCGGATTGCAGCGCATGTCATTCAATGCACGGTCGGCCGCCCTTTGCGGGCGGTGTTCCGTTCAATCTGCCGATCGGACGTATCTACAGTCCCAATATCACGCCGGATGCCGAGCATGGCATTGGCGCGTATTCGGAGCAGCAATTTTCGCGGGCTATTCGGGAGGGTGTGAGGAGGGATGGTTCATCCATGTATCCCGCCATGCCGTTCCCTTCCTATGCGCGGATGACGGATGCCGACATTCATGCATTGTATGTCTATTTCCGTCAGGGCGTGAAGCCGTCAGCCGTAAAACCGCCTGCAAGCACAATCAAATGGCCGCTTTCCATGCGCTGGCCGCTTTTCTTCTGGCGTATGAGTTTCAGTCCTTCCCCGAAGGCCGCGCAGGCAACAATGCTGAGGTTTTTCTCTGATCCGCAGATTGAGCGTGGTGCCTATCTGGTGGAAGGGCCGGGGCATTGTGGCGCCTGTCATACGCCCCGCGCGCTCACGTTACAGGAAAAGGCCCTCACGGCTCAGGATGGACCGCTTTATCTATCCGGCGGCAATGCCGTCGACGGCTGGCATCCTCCCTCCCTGCGGCAGGAGAATCACATCGGACTGGGGCGATGGTCTGAGGAGGATATTGTCGATTTCCTTCGTGCCGCCCGCGCTCCAACCGGTTCCGCATTTGGGGGCATGGGTGATGCTGTCGTGCATGGCACACAATATCTGAATGACACGGATCTTCATGCCATTGCCCGCTATCTGAAATCTCTGCCGCCACGTCGGATGCCTGATCCTGTCTGGACCTACAATCCGGCGACGGGTGAAGCCCTCAGGCGGGGGGATGTCAGCGCGAGAGGAGCGAGGGTGTATGTTGACCATTGTTCCGCCTGTCATCGGAGCGATGGCCGTGGTTATCCCTCGGTTTTTCCAGCACTGGCAGGAAATCCGGTCGTGTTGGATGATAAGGTGGATTCGCTTGTTTCGATCCTGTTCAAGGGCGCAGTCCTGCCCGCGACGGGAACTGCACCTTCAGCGTTCGCCATGCCGGCATTTGGTCATATTCTTTCGCCAGAACAGATGGCGGACGTGCTGACATTCATCCGGGCAAGTTGGGGCAATGATGCTGCTGCGGTGGATGTGACAACGACGAAGCGATTGATGCCGAAAGATTACAATGTGACGTCCGGGGAGGCTCCTTTGAACTGATGGGTGTTGCGGTTGTGATCTGAATATTTTTGCATTTTTATGAAATCTCCTTATATAAAAAGGAAACATAAAAAC
>NZ_JBDNXK010000139.1:0-5079 GCF_047721705.1 Acetobacter sp.
GAATACAGGCGGCTCATCACCGGCGGCTGATAGGTTCTCAGCCCTTCGACGGTCGGAAGGTCGGAAACAAGTCCGGCGTATTTATACCAGACGAGCACACCCGCCGTCGCCGTTCCCAGCAGCAGGAGAGCCACCGAGCCGCCAAGGAATCTGCGCCACATCCTGAAACGGGGCCGACGCGGTGGACCACCCCAGCCCGGCGGCTGTCCCCCACCAGAACGGCCGCCATCATTCCCGCCCGAGCCGCCGTTTCCAGCACCGCCATCCGTCAGCCGATCGTCGCTGGTGGCGCGCAGGTCACTGTTTCCATGATTGTTTCCAAGCCCTGCCGAAAGCAGGACAAGCGGCCCTGACACGGACTGAAGATTGCCGGAAATCAGCGCACCAGCAGCCGGACCCGGCATGGTGGCAGACGGAAACAGAGCAAACGGGCGGAATGTCATCATGCGGTTCTCTACCATCGTCGCAAGACGCCGTCGCCCCCGGCATCCCAAAAACAAAACGGATCTGTGAACGGGGGGCGTGGCGGTTTTATGGCTGCCTGTGAGAAATGCCCGGACATCTCGCCGTCAAAGACGACAGATCAGGCGTTCAGAACGAGACGTGTCGCGGTTTCACGCACCCGATTGGATGTAGGCGAGGCAAGACTGGAAAACCATGTGTCGAGCTGACCCTGCCGATTGATGAAATATTTGAAGAAATTCCAGCGCGGGCGTCCCAGAAAGCCGCTTTGCTGCGCCAGCCATGCGAACAGCGGTGTGACTTCCGCTCCACGCACATGGCACCGGACCGTCATGGGGAAGCTGACGCCGTAATTGCGGGCGCAGAAGGAAGCGATCTGCACGGCGCTGCCCGGTTCCTGCTGGCCAAAATCGTTTGACGGCACGCCAATGACAATCAGCTCGTGCTCCATTTCGGACCACAGCGCCTGCAGCCCTTCATATTGCGGAGTGAAGCCGCACTTGGACGCCGTATTGACGATCAGCAAGGGCTTGCCCCGCCACTCGCCGAGATCAACCGAGCCTCCCGTCAGGCCGGGCAGGCTGAAATCGTAGGCACAGGCCATTGCCGTCTCTCCTCTGAGTTCACAAATTGTCCCCTGCCCCACACGGTGCATCTTTGTCGAGAGGGCTCCAGCCGAAGTTTTTCACGCTGCAAAAAAGAACACCGTGATCTGGAAACCACGCTCCCGCGCAAACATTCTTGCAGGAGATGACAAGAGATGAAACAACAGCATTGAGTAAGGTTCGTCAGGCTGGCTGCATTGTCCAGCGGATACGGTTTATCAATCGTTATTTCGCTAGCATCCGGACAGCTGTACCTGAATGCCTGCCAGAAACGTACCGCCTGAGGAGTGTAACTTTGACCCGATCATTTCTGGCAGCGACCTTTGCAATTACCGTAAGCGGACTCACCACCCTTGCCGACAGCAGCGCATTTGCCAATCCGCTGCCGACCGACACGGCTGCCAAGGAAAACAGCGACCAGATCGTTTTCAGAATTTCACAGGTCAATGTCGGCCCGGGCTACACATCGGGCAACGTCATACTTTCCATTGGGGGCGAGGATTACGCCATCCGTGTCGAAGGGGGGGGCGCGCCCGCCATAGGCTACTCGAAGGCCTGCGCTCATGGCGAGGTCACGGGGCTGAGCAGCGCAGACCAGCTCGACAGCACATTCTGGGCCGTTCACACCGAGGCCACGGCAGGCGGCGGCACAGGCTCACTGGTCATGCAGAATAGTCGGGGCGTCGAACTCCACCTCAAGACAAAAACCAGCGGTGCGCGCCTTTCGGCAGCAGCGGAACGACTGCGCTTTCATGTGCTCGGCCCGTCCAAGACCAAAATCGCTGCGGCCGCATGCTCCTGACATAGTCAGGGCAACTCTTGATGGCTGATGCTCCCCTCATCTGGCTGCTGGCTGGAGAGGCCAGTGGAGACGTGCTGGGCGCACGTCTGATGGCCGCACTCCGAGCACAGCGACCCGACATCCGGTTTGCTGGAATCGGTGGCCCGCGCATGAGTGAGGCGGGCTTCGAAACCCTGTTTCCCATGAAAGATCTGGCCGTCATGGGGCTGGTCGAGATTCTTCCCCGCATACGCCATCTATCGCGTCGCCTGAAGGAGGCCGTCGCACAGATAGAGCATCTCAAACCCGATCTGGTGGTGACCATCGACAGTCCCGGCTTTGCGCTACGGCTACTGAAACGGATCGCTCCACTGGGTATCCCGCGTGTCCATTATGTGGCCCCACAGGTCTGGGCATGGCGTGAGCATCGAGTCAGAAAATTTCCCGGCCTATGGGGAAAGCTGCTGGTCCTGCTGCCGTTTGAAGAAGAGTTTTTCAAACAGCACGGACTTGAGACGCGCTTTGTCGGTCATCCGGTTCTGCAATCCGAAGCGGATACTGGCGATGCAGCTCGCTTCCGTGCGCGCCATCAACTGAGGCCGGATGCACCAGTTCTGATTCTCATGCCCGGAAGTCGGCGATCAGAAGCCCCCCGGCTGCTTCCCGTTTTCGGCGCGATGCTGTCTCTCCTCAAGCAGCGTCTCCCGAATGTCGTGCCCGTCATTCCAGTTTCCCCCGTTGTCGCGGACACAGTGGCGAAAGCCACAGCCAACTGGACAGTGCGCCCCCTCATCGTGACGGAAACGGCGGACAAGCATGACGCTTTTGCGGCGGCGAGCGCTGCACTGACCAAATCCGGCACATCCACACTGGAACTGGCGCTGGCCGGTGTTCCGATGGCCGTCACCTACCGCGTCAACTCTCTCACCGCCGCCATTGCCCGGCGATTGATCCGGGTTCCGCATGTAGCCATGGTCAACCTGCTCGCAAGACGGGAACTGGTGCCCGAACTGCTTCAGGAAAACTGTGACCCACGAAAACTGGCTGAGACGGTGGTACGATTGATAACCGATCCCGCTATTGGCGCGGCTCAGAAGAAAGGGTTTTCAACTCTTCTGGAAAGCCTGCGGGCTCCCGAGGCAATCACCCCCGCCGAGGCGGCTGCCGCCGAAATTCTGGCGATGCTTGACCTGCCAGTAGCAACGCCGCTTCTATCGCCCTAACAATTAGAGCGCCTTGGATTTTTCAATTATAGAAGCAACACAATCCACTCGCGCAAGAATTTATACTCATCAAACAGCCAATAAAAATAAGTAATTTCAGAATGTTATTATGAATCGGGGACAATTGTCATAAAGCGTTCGGCTGTCTGACAGATCACCATATCAGGCTTATGTAACGCTACATAATCGTAATCGACTGAAGGCGACCAAATAAGATGAAATTCTGCGAAAAAATTGGAAAACCACCACCCCAAGCACCCCTGATCAAAACAGGAACCGAAAAACGAATTCCCGAAAGCAATAATTTTTTGCTGCAATGGGGCTTGTGGGTTACGCCATACGGACCTCTGGCCAATATGTTTTCCCGGTGCTGCTTCGACCTGTTCAACTAATTGACGTGACATGCAGACATTCGGCACCTCGCATTCCCAAACCAGTTCAGCGACCGACGAGCCGAAAAACCGGTAACCCATGTCACTTCCCATAACTAACAGGCGATCAAATGCAGGTATTTCCAAGTCATAATTGAGATATTTTTTGCATAC
Organism: Acetobacter sp.; assembly: GCF_047721705.1. Lineage (GTDB taxonomy): Bacteria > Pseudomonadota > Alphaproteobacteria > Acetobacterales > Acetobacteraceae > Acetobacter. The sequence continues at coordinate 3,617 of NZ_JBDNXK010000139.1, forward strand.
ATTCTTGAAAATAGTAAATACACCGAGCGGCTGCAAATGCGTATCTGTTCTTTTATAGAATTCAGATACACGAGAATCCTTAAAAAGATCGACAATTGACATATACGACGTAGAAAGAGTGGTGTTAACGGCAATAGCCTGCTCAACTGCACGTAATATTACACTTGGCGTGGTCAACCGTCGTGGAAAAAGATGAGCTAGGGCAGTTGTCTTTTCCGGAATAATGATCTGCACATAGCGGCACGCTAGTTTTTTGAGCCTAAGTTGTCGATTAGCCAGTAAAGCGTACCACTCATCTTGGTTATGCTGAATCTTTTTTGTATCGCCACCCGTTTCGTAAAGGGCTTCAACATTATTGCTTCCACCCACAAGAAACACATGTCCATCAGCACCAATTACACACTGCCCATCACCGGATACAATACCTTGTGGAACAGTAAGATATGACATTCCTCCTCTCTCTGTCTGTACTACTGACTGATAGTGGTTTGGAACTTCATGGCGCAGCAGAGTGGCCACAGTGGTCGCAAAATCCCGTCCTCGTGCTTCCGTGGGAATTGCCATCACGGAGTCAGCAAGAGAAGCAGAATCTTCACCCGTACGCCTTTCAGAAAGACAGCTAGTCAATCGGGAAAATGCCGAGCCAGCACGATCACTGAGAATTCTTCGGTGGATTGATGCATATTCGAAATTATTAATTTCCGGCAAAGCCAGCGAAGAAGAAACTTGATCGAAAATGGCCGGTCCATTTGGATGAGCGAGCAGGAGTCGCACAACGGCTTGCCCCACTGCACCTGCCATTGACACATTATAGGCCTTCACCCACTCCCGCACATCATTCGATGACATGGGAGAAATCAAAAGCTTGGCAATATTTTCCAACAATCCAGAAGACGGCATAACGTCGAGGCGCCGGCAAAGCACAAATTTTTCCCAAGCATTTGCCTGATCTGCCGCAATGTCTATCTGCGGCTCGATAGACCCCAGCGATCGAAGATATCTACCATTAAGAGGGTGGCGCAAACTGACGATGCCTGAAGCCTCTCCTTGTTCAAGAATAAATGACAGAAAAGGAGCCTGCAGATTATCAGTATCAACCTGTAATGAACCCGTTCCAGAGGACGGATTAAACAAGACGCCAACATCAGGGTTGGATGACGACTGCATCATCAGAACGGGTTGATTTTTTACACCTGAATCAAAATCTTGCCGTAGATACCCTGTCGTCTCAGAGGCTATAACAGTACCTCCCTGCCAGGTTTTTAGTTCAAAAATCCCCAGATCAAATGGCGTCATGCATCTTTCCTAATATCATATCTGGCTTCCATACCCCTTCCCCGCTTCAATTGGGAACATCGGGTTACTTCTCCCGCTGCAATAGCTGCATTGGAAAATATGACCAAAGGGTTCTTACCGGAGAGCTTTTGGTAAAATTACATAGTCACCGAAAATTAGATCATAGA
>NZ_JBDNXK010000140.1:0-5076 GCF_047721705.1 Acetobacter sp.
GCCGTCCCGATCCGCCCCCACTGCCGCACCAGGGCGGTACCGCCGAACAGGTCGGGCTGCAGCGACAGGTGGTAGAAGCGCCAGCAGTTGATGGCCGGGTCCACGCGCACCAGCGCCGCCGTTTCGGGGAACAGCGACAACTGGCGAGGCGGCCGGACAGGGGCCTTCGGGGCGCGTTTGGGCATATGATCCCGAAAAGTGTAACACATGTCCCCCGCCCCGGACAGGAAAACCGCCGCAATCGCGGGACAGGCCGGCCGGTTTCAGGGTCGCCCTGTTACACTATTGCCTATAGCCCTTTGAAACATCGGAAAATCGCGCGTAATCATGGAAGACGGTCACCCGACAGACCGAGAAAAACTGACAAAGCTTGATCAACCTGACGCAGAGACGCAGCCTCCAGATGCTCGAAACCCTGACCGATCTTCTCCCGGGGCAGGGATATCGCCCAATCAACCATCACCTGCGACAGGCTGCGCAAGCCGTTCGTCGTGCTGGTACAACCGTAATCCGGAACAAAGGCCAGTTCTGCACGATGCTGGTCAACCTCAGCACGGTCATAGCTGGCGGGTCGGAAAAGGCGTCGGCCTGCACCCCAAGGACCGGACGCGGTTCGCCATAATCACCATTAACGGCAATCGTCACCAGATCACCACGTTTCACGCCGTCCACCCATCCCGGAAATCGTCCTCCTCGAAAAGCGCGTCCAGTGCGCGCAAGACGAGAGCTTCATCACTCGCCGGGGCGCACGCCAGCACCGCTACTTCACGGGACTGCCGCCGCGCTTCTGCCTCGAAAGCACGCCGCTCCCGCCCCGCCACATAGCGCGCATGAAATCCCGCAGCACATCGGCAGCAGGCCGTTCATCCGCACTGGTTGCAGCCGTGAACGCTGCCTTCAGCGCCGGGTCAATCCGGAAGTTGAAAATCTCCACCTTCGGATGAGAGCTATTCCGGGGCATCATAGCCTCCTGATCTAAGGTCAGAGACTTATTATGCAATTGCATTCTGCTTCCCCCCAGATCGGGGATAGAACACTTCTCTGAAATCATCGCGTGTGTGACTGGGCCCTGAGTCTCAGGGCAGCATAAATGGGCATGTCTCCAAGTGCGCCGGCTACGACCATCGCAGCAAAACTCCCGGATAAAAGCGGCATTATCAACTCGGACGAACCTGTCATTTCCATAACCAGAATAATCCCGGTCAGCGGTGCACGAACGGATCCGGCGAACATGGAGGCCATGCCGACAATCACAAAAGGTGCGGTCGCCAGAGGTGTATCAGGACTTAATGCCTGTGCCACAACACTACTCCCCAGACCGGAAAGTGCCCCCAGGGCCAGCATGGGGGCAAACAGACCTCCAGGTGTTGCAGCGGCATAAGACAGGGCCCCAAAAATCAGCCGAAAAGCCAGTAGTGCCGGAATCTGATGTAATCCGATCTCGTTGTTTATGGCCGTCTGCGTGATCCACTTTCCCCCTCCAGCCAAGTGCGGTGCAAGACAAACCACCAAACCGGCCAAACCTCCCACCAGAACAGGCCTGACTGAGATGCTGACAGGCAGCCTCCCGGCCAGACGGAGCACTGCCATGGTCGTCCGGTTGTATCCGACAGCAACCAGGCCCGTCATGACCCCGGTCATGACGAAAAACAGCTGTTTGGCAAGCGATTCTGGAAGGATCAGAGGAGCGACACTAAAGACCGTCTGGCTACCCAGCATGCCCCGGCTGACCAGAATGGCCGAAATGGATGCCCCCAATGCGGCACAAACCATTCTGATTTCAAACCGGCCGACCAGTTCTTCCAAAACGAAAACAGCACCGGCTGCCGGCGCATTGAAAGCAGTCGCCAGCCCTGCTCCCGCGCCTGCAGCAAGGAGGGCAAGGCAGTCTGTCTTCTCCAGACAGAGCAGCCTGCCAAACGTATGAGCTGCAGTCGCTCCCATCTGCACACTGGGCCCTTCACGTCCCAAGGCAAGCCCACTTCCGATCGCCAGCAGGCCACCCACGAATTTGACGGGCACCACCCGCCATGGCGCAGGCGGTGACGCACTCAACAAGACAGCTTCCACATGCGGGATGCCACTTCCTGCTGCAAGAGGGGCAAAATGACGAACGAGACCTGAAGCCAGCCATGCAGCTGCGCCAGATCCGATGATCAACAGCACGCCTTCGCAAGAAAAGCCATGCTGAAGCGACACTTCCATTCCCATATCTGTCCGGACGGCCTCCAGCCATTCCAGCAACAAGCGGAAGATACCACAGATCATACCGGCAGATGCCCCGATCACGACAGATGCCGCAGACAGGAACACCAGACTGCAGACATTTTCCGGTTTCCCTGATTGTGGAACCGGATTGGACAGAGGAAGCAACATGATTTCATATTTCTTTTCTTGTTGGTGAATCTGCCCAACAGAATGCTGATCAGCCGCTCGATCAGGAACCCAGTTCAGAATAAAATTATTTTTCCAATCTATCGTGAGATACCTGTCGCGCCATTTGCTCTGTTTTTTCCAGAAATCCCGTAGCCAGTGCCGAATAAAGCGGTCTGGGACAGACCATGCGGGATACACCGAACGACAGGAAGGCCGTGGCCAGCAGGGCTAGGGTCACCTGCTGATTGTCACATATTTCCATCACGATGATGGTTGCCGTCAGCGGTGACTGGGCAACGCCACAAAAATAGGCAGCCATACCCAGCAGTACAACGCCTCCAGGCGACGTATGAGGCAGAAACTGCTCGGCCCATCCTCCCATTCCTGCACCGATCGCAAGGGAAGGTGCAAACATGCCGCCAGGAATGCCAGAGCAGAAAGTAATCAGCATGGAGATATACTTCAGAAGAAAGAAAGACGCAGGATAATGCAGGCTTCCATCCACTATCCCACGCGCCTGCAGATAGCCCGTACCATAAGTCGCACCATCTGATGCCAGTCCGATCAGAGCCAGTAACAGGCCGCATAGCGCCACAAATACAAGAGGGAATCGACTTGAAAACCGACCAAGAAAAGCCGGTAGACCTTTTGAAAGGCGGATGACAAGACGGGCGAAAATCCCCCCCGCCAATCCACCACTTACACCACATACCAGAACGGCCAGCCATGCGCGTCCTACCGGAATAAAAACATTCGTCCGACCAAAATATGTATAGTTCCCCAACAGGGCAATTGCTGTAATCCCCGAAAAAATAATAACAGTCAGAGTACGCCCCGACGCCTTCTGTTCAAAGGAGTGCGCCAGTTCTTCAATCGCAAACACAACACCGGCAAGAGGCGTATTGAAAGCGGCAGCCATGCCGGCAGCCCCCCCTGCGAGGATCATACCATGCCTGGTGACATCATTATGCTGCCCCATGGCACGCGAAAATGCGTGCATGATGGAAGCGCCGATCTGGACACTCGGCCCTTCACGACCGATCGAGGCACCACAGATGAGACCCAAGCATGTCATCAGGATCTTGCCCAGCGCAATGCGCAAGGTCAGGATCCGGTCCACAAGCACGAAATTATGCATATGCAGGGTTGCGATTGTCTGGGGAATTCCTGATCCCTGAGCACCATTGAACAACAGGCGTGTCAGCCAGGAAATGGCAACAAGCCCGAGCGGGGCAATCACCAGCATGGACCATGGGTTTCTGGCGACAACATGATAACGCAGCTCGGCCGCCCAATCCCCGATATGGGCAAAGATTACGGAGATAATGCCAATCAGCACGGCCCCGGTACAATACATGATGGTTCGATGCCACTTCAGGGTCCTGACCCGCGCCAGACGCCGCATCCGACGGGCCCGCCTGGAACGGGTAGTAGCTATGGAAGCCTCATTATTGTCGTTCTGGGCTACGCCGGGAGAGAATAAAGGGGACATACTGACCATGGGAAATAATTTTCAGAATTACGAAAAGTTCAGAAAACAGACCAACCACAAATTTTGCCAGAATGCACGGAAGATCTGGACGTGGTCGATCAGGAAATGGACGGACCTGGACCGGCACAGCCTCTACCTAAAATGACAGTCAAAGAAACGTCTCTCCTGCATGATCTGTAAAGAGTCCGGCCTCGCGGACATAGGCTGCGAGGACATCGGTGGAGCGGTGGCGGGAGACGTCCTTGAGCCGGAAGAGACTGGCCCCGGCCCGCGCGCCTGAGGTGAGGAAGCCTGCGCGCAGGGAATGCCCCCCGAAGCGGGCCGGGTCGTAGCCTGCGGCCTGGGCAGCGCGCTGGACCACGCGGGCCACGGTGCGGTCGCTGATCGGGCCTGCGCTGGCCTGACCGCGCACCACGTCACGGAATACGGCTCCGTCCGTAATTCCGGCCGCCTCCAGCCAGGCCTCGAGCAGGGCGACGGGCCGGATGCGGCGTCCTTCGGGAATGGCGATGCACACGCCCCGCCCCTCGGGATCGGTCTTGGTTGCCCCGAAGCGCACGGTCATGCCCTCTGGGGTGCGGTCCAACTGGTCGCAGCGCAGCCCGGCCAGTTCCGAGCGGCGGAAGGCCCCGGCCATGCCGAAGGCCAGCAGCGCCCGGTCACGGATGGCCTTCAGGTTTGTCGCCGGCACGGCGGCCAGCATGGCCTGCAGCACCCGGTCATCGGCAGCCTGCTTGCGGCGCGGGGCGGTGCCGGCCTGACGACGGATGCCGGCGACCACTTCGGCCAGAACGCCCGCCTGTGGCTGGGCCTGGGGCGGCACGCAGCCGGCCTGACGATGGGCAAAGGCGATGGCCGCCAGCCGGCGGCCGATCGATGACGGGCGCAGGCCACGCGCGGCCTCATGGGCAAGGAACAGTGCCACCAGCCGGGGATCGGCGGGCAGCGCGCCCTGGTCCCGGTCGTGGCACCAGGCGGTGAAGGCGGCCCAGTCGCGCCGGTAGGCCAGGCGGGTGGCGGGCGCCCGGCTGGCGCGGGCATAGGCGCGGGCCTGGGCCAGCGGCGCGGCCAGGGAAGTGTCCCTGCCGGCCGGGCCAATCCCGTTAGGATCGATAATCACGAGGGGGCGGTTTCCTGCGGTTTTCGGGACAGCCGGAGCCTAGCGCAGACCTGTCCGGTAATCCATATTACCGGACAGGTTCGGGGCG
>NZ_JBDNXK010000141.1:0-5010 GCF_047721705.1 Acetobacter sp.
GGAAGGCGACGCGCACGAAATCCTGCCGCTGGAAGAAACGGTTGCGAAGCCAGTCCCGGCATCTGCGCGTATGACAGTCGGCGCGGTCATTCCTGCCGATCCGGCCACCATGAATCTTGGGGATGCGCCGTTTGTCGTGTCCGCGGGACGGGGCGTGACGGATTTCGCCAGTTTCCGCGCCACCGTAAGCGCCCTGCACGCCACGCCGGGTGCGAGCCGTGTGGTGTGCGACAATGGCGACATGCCGCGTTCCACGCAGGTTGGGGCGTCCGGCACGATCCTCGACGCGCTCTGCTATGTCGCGCTGGGTATTGCCGGAGCACCACAGCATCTTCAGGGGCTCGGACGTGTGGAGCACGTCGTGGCGGTCAACACCGATCTTCACGCGGCGATGGTGGCTCGTGCCGGCCTCGCTATCATAGCCGATGCGCAGGCTGTTATGCTCGCGCTGTGTGAGGTTCTTGCCGCTGAATATGGGGAGAAGGGCGCATGAAGGCCGTCATTCTTCTGTCCGCCGGGATTGATCCGGTATCAGGTCGTCCAGCGCCTGTGCCGGGAGAAATCCGCGCCATTGGACTCGCGCGCGAACTTGGCGTCACGCAGATGATTGGCCTGCATGCCGGACCAGCCAGCCCGGCTCTGGCGGAATATGGTGGTTATGGCCTTACACACATCCTCTGCCTGAAGGGTGGGGAAGTTGATCCCGTGCACGCTCTGGCCGAGGCAGTGAAAACCCATGCCCAGTTTGCGGAAGGGAAACCGGATCTGGTGCTGGCCGCCTCGCGCGGTTGCGGCGGCAGTGATACGGGTCTGTTGCCGTATCAGCTTGCTCAGGCGCTCGACTGGCCCATCGCTACCGATATTGGCGCGCCCATGGAGCACGCCGCTGCCGGTCAGCTGACTCTTGCGCAGTTTCGGGCAAGAGGAGCGGTCAAACCTGTGTCCGTGATGCTTCCTTGTGTCGTCACCGTTCCGGAGGCAGCCCGTTGTGTTCCTGCTTTTGTGTTTGCCCGTCAGCGGGAAACACGGGTGGACGAAGAGGTCGTTACGGTTCATCATCGGCTTTGTGTTAATGAAGAAGCAGGCATGTGCCGTCCCTATCGCAGGCGGCCGAAACTGATTTCGGGCGCATCGAAGGACAGCGGAGGCGGCAACTTGATGGTCCATCCTGATCCGCACGAGGCTGCGCGCGCGCTTGTCGCGCATCTTCGTGCTTTGGGTGTTCTGCCCGATTCTGGTCAGGCTCCCAAAGCCTGATCATTGAAGTAACAGAGAAAGAAAGAGAAAAGCGTAATGGACGTAAGAGCTGCGGTAGCGTTTGAAGCCGGCAAGCCACTGGAAATCGAGACGGTCCAGCTCGAAGGCCCGCGCGAAGGTGAAGTGCTGGTCGAGATCAAGGCGACCGGTCTGTGCCACACGGACAAGTTCACCCTGTCCGGCGCTGACCCGGAAGGTCTGTTCCCAGCCATTCTCGGCCATGAAGGCGCGGGTATCGTTCGTGAGGTCGGTGCAGGCGTGAAGCACCTGAAGCCGGGCGATCATGTCATTCCGCTCTACACGCCGGAATGCCGTGAGTGTAAATCCTGCCTGTCGCAGAAAACCAATCTCTGCACATCCATCCGCGCAACGCAGGGCAAGGGCCTGATGCCGGACGGCACCTCGCGCTTCTCTTTCAAGGGACAGCCGATCCATCATTATATGGGCTGCTCGACCTTCGCGAACTTCACGGTTTTGCCGGAAATCGCGCTGGCGAAGGTCCGTGAGGATGCTCCGTTCGACAAGATCTGCTACATCGGCTGCGGTGTGACGACGGGTATCGGTGCGGTCATTTTCACGGCTAAGGTTGAGCCGAACTCCACGGTCGCCGTGTTCGGTCTTGGTGGCATCGGCCTGAACGTGATTCAGGGCGCGAAGCTGGTGGGCGCAGAGAAGATCATCGGCGTGGACATCAACCCGGCCCGCGAAGAAATGGCCCGCAAGTTTGGCATGACGCATTTCGTCAACCCGAAGGATCTGCCAGATGGTGACGTCGTTGGTCGTATCATCGAACTGACGGGTGGTGGCGCTGATTACACCTTTGAGTGCGTGGGTAACACGACCCTGATGCGTCAGGCTCTTGAGTGCGCCCATCGTGGCTGGGGTGTGTCCACGGTCATCGGTGTCGCCGGTGCAGGGCAGGAGATCAGCACACGTCCGTTCCAGCTTGTCACGGGCCGTCGCTGGATCGGTTCCGCGTTCGGTGGGGCGCGCGGCCGGACCGATGTGCCGAAAATTGTTGACTGGTACATGGAAAACCGCATCAATATCGACGATCTCATCACGCACAAGCTCCCGCTTGAGAAAATCAACGAGGGCTTTGACATGATGACGCGTGGCGAGAGCATCCGCACTGTCGTCGAATTCTGAGGAGCAGGACATGACCCTGACAACAGCATCCAAACACGTCTGCTGCGGGGGCGAACTCGGCTTCTACACGGTCCAGTCGGAGGCTCTCGGGCTTCCGACGACCTTCGGCGTTTTCATCCCAGAAGGCGCGAGCAGGGAAAAGCCGGTTCCCGTGCTTTATCTGCTGGCGGGACTGACCTGCACGCAGGATACGTTCCTGATCAAGTCGAACATCGTTCGTTTTGCGGCGAAGCACGGTATTGCGCTGGTGGCGTGCGATACGTCTCCGCGTGGTGCGAATGTGCCGGGTGAGACGGATAGCTGGGATCTGGGTGTAGGTGCTGGGTTCTATCTGGACGCCACGCAGACACCCTGGCGCGCGCATTATCGGATGGGCACGTTCATCAGTGAGGAACTGCCGAAGCTGGTCGCTAGCCAGTTTCCGGTTGATGCGACACGGCAGGGTATCTGTGGTCACTCGATGGGTGGTCATGGTGCATTAGTGCATGCGCTCCGTGCGCCGGAGAAATGGAAGTCCGTATCAGCGTTCGCACCGATCGTGCATCCTGCTGCCGTGCCGTGGGGGGAGAAGGCCTTTACCGCCTATCTTGGTCCGGACAGGGCAACATGGGCCCAACATGATGCCACGCTGCTTCTCAAGGCCGGTCACACGCACCCGACGACGATCCTTGTGGATCAGGGCGATGGGGACCAGTTCCTTGAGCGTGAGCTACAGCCTTGGCATCTGGATGAGGCCGCGAAGGTGGCGGGACAAAAGCTCACGCTCCGTCGCCATGCCGGATATGATCATTCCTACTGGTTCATCCAGACCTTCATCGAAGATCATATGAATCACCATGCGGCAATATTGAACGCATAAAAAAGGGCAGCCTTGGCGCTGCCCTTTAATTTTTTCGTTTTCTGATTGTGTAAGTGAGGATCAGGTCAAACACTGATTCCTCCGCCCTGTGTGAGATCATAGGATGGAAGTTCGATCTCGCAGATGGAAGTAATCCAGGTTTCATTGAGATTGTTCAGGGACATTATGCGATTGGCCTGAGTTGCATCACCTAGATAGCGTGCTGCTACATGCCAGAGAGAGATGTCACTGGGGCCGATGGAGATCGTAGTGGCCGAAGAGAGTGAACTGGACATTATTGTTCCTATTTACTGGCAGCCGAAATGTTTGTCTGCATACGTGTGAGATAAGCACTGTTGAGTGCGCTTGTTGAAGCGAGGCCTGAGTAGGCGGTTGCGGCAAGAAGAGATGATGGGCTGGAGACAAAATTTCCTTGCGAGTTTGCTGCGATCGAATTCAGTTCAGTATCAGATGCTGAAAACACGCTATCATTGTAGCCTTGAGCGACAGTGAGCTGATTTTGGAAATTAAGCAGATCAGCATTACTGGCAAGCGAGGATAAAGCTCCTGCCTGTGTTGAGATGCCAGAAATTTGAGTTGAAAGAAGCGACATACTTCCACCGGAACCTAAAAGGTTGGCGAGGGGCGTGATCTGGCCGAGATAAGAAGAAGCGGACCCGGAGAGGGCTGATACGTAAGAAGAGGCTTCTGCGGTTGTTCCTGTGATTGCTGAAAGTGCGCTTGAAGCATCCGTTCCGAGCAGAGAGATCAGAGCCGACTTGGTAAAATTAGTAAGTGCGCTGGCAGATGGGATAATCTCACAGAAAATTCTATAAGGAATTATCGTTCCTTTTTGCGTATAGGCAGCTTCAAAAGACGTCACCACAACATTTCGCGAAATACCTCCCCCTGAAAAGGGATAGATATTGCCACTTCTTGCCATGGCATCAAGCGTTTGGGCACGTTGGAGCGCTGAACTGCCCCTGAAGATGCCTTCCCATGCCAAAGGTTGATCATAATAACCATTCAGAACAACGGTTTTGCCTCCTCCAGCCTGTCGGAAAATATCAGTCGCCTGATATCCTCCCCATGTGAGTTGGGAAGGCACTTCTGCATCTCCAAAGACAATGTTGCCTAAAGTGAAAGCCTGTGTGCCAAGAGCAGAATTTATGCTGGAAATTACGCCAAGAAAGCTCATTAGATATGCAGTCCGGGGTGGCTGGGCACACTCTGTATCCAGGACATCAAAGATCCCGAGGGTGGTTTTGTGAGTTCATGCATGAGATTTAACTCGGTTGGTCGATGATTGGAGGAAGATTTTGTAGATTTCCAGGTGTTTTCTGAAGCAGAAGATATGGATCGGGTGAATGTGTCTTGAGGTTTTGGCTTTGTTTTTTCTGTAAGATGGGGTGGTCTTAAGAAATTAGATAAAATATTTTTGGTTTCTTTGATAAGGTTTATTTTATTTTGTTTGTTTGTTGTGTGCTTTAATATTAATGGATGTAATTTTATTTGTCTTTGCGTTGTTGGTTTTTTTTCTGTTTTCTTAAGTAATCTGAAATGCAAGGTGTTTTGATGTATAACAGAAAAATTATGCGAGTTTCTTTTGAAACTACTTCTTTTTATTGATGAAAGAAAAGTTTGTTCTTTAAGGCTGGTCTGCCTTTTTGTATGTCGTATAAGGTTGAAAGCGTGATTCTTGTGAGCAATTGCCCTGCTGTGGCTGTGGCTGTGGCTGTGGCTGTGGCTGTGGCTGTGGCTGTGGC
>NZ_JBDNXK010000142.1:0-4983 GCF_047721705.1 Acetobacter sp.
CGTCAGGCTCATAACCTGAAGGCCGCAGGTTCAAATCCTGCCCCCGCAACCAAAACTTATACAATATCATCAGCATGTTAAGCCGTCCGTAAGGGCGGCTTTCTGCGTTTGGGACATACGCGCAGGATGCGTATAGGATGCAGATGGGAGTGAAACTCCAGCGTAGGTTGGGCTGAAATCGGGGTTCTTCACGATTGCGTGGTTGCTGTTGGATGGCTCTTTGACACAGTGGAAATTGCGCTATCTGACGACAAGGTGTTTATTACCAGAGTCTAGGGTCAAACCTCTTTACGACATAATCCTGATGTGATTCCAATCCTCTATGGAGGATTGGAATGAGCAGACTGCCGATGCTGAGCCATGAGCAGATGAAAGTTCTACAACCATTATTACCTCGTGCCCGGGGGCTGCGCCGTGTGGATGACCGTCGGGTCATCAGCGGGATCATTTATGTGATCCGTAACGGCCTGCAGTGGAAAGATGCACCCAGAGAGTTCGGATCATACAAAACTCTTTACAACCGGTTCATCCGCTGGAGCAAACGCGGCGTATTCGAGAAGATCTTCGCAACCCTGGCAGCGCGGGCCGGTGTTCCGGAATGCCTTATGATCGACAGCACGCATCTCAAGGTGCACCGTACGGCAGCCTCACTGCGTAAAAAGGGGCAGCGCCCCGCAGGATCGGACGGACACGCGGCGGCCTGAATTCGAAGCTTCATGCCGTCTGTGATGGTGTGGGGCGCCCCATTGCCATGCTTCTGACGGAAGGCCAGATGAGCGATCATCGCGGTGCCCGCATCCTGCTGCCAGTCCTGCCAGATGCCCACTATCTGATTGCGGACAAGGGCTATGACAGTACCCGCTTTCGTGACGCCCTTGCCTCGAGTGGTATTGCGCCCTGCATTCCATCAACAAAAAACCGAAGGAAACTGCTGCCTTACGATCGGCATCTTTATGGGAAACGACACAAGGTCGAGAACCTCTTCGGGAAAATCAAGGACTGGCGCCGTATCGCAACGCGTTACGACCGTTGCGCCCATACCTTCTTTTCGGCCATCTGCCTCGCAGCTACCATCATCTTCTGGATGCCATAAAGAGTCCTGACCCTATGTCGGCTGTGGTTTCTGTGGAGGATCGGTTCCCGACACCAGGCGGTAACCCGGAAGGTCCGTACGTCGTCTTTTTTATAGATCCGGCCATCTATTCCATTGAGCAACGCCCTGAGACGGGGCAGATGTCGGGAGATGGCGTTGTCGATTGAGGCTGGTGGAGCGAAGGCATTACGGACGGCGGAGAAGGTCGCGACGAAGCGCTGACAGCCTCCCGGTGATCGAAACCTTGGTATGGTGTGTTCGCGCTTCGCAGCGATAGATATGAGTTCTCAGCCGTGTTGTTCAGGCCTTTGTGAGATCGGTGTCCCACACAGGGGTGGATATAAAAAGGGTGGCACGTCAGAACGTTACGGCTGGCTGCCTAGACGCTCGTCCCAAGGGCTACCTAAATGTGGATAGAGAGCAGTTCGAAAGCGGCGAACTGTATCTGACTCGATGAAGCGTCGATAGCCCGCCTCGCTGACGAAAGTTTCCATCAAAATGAAATGATTCGATGCGTTATCTTTTTGCTGGATCAAGCTGATAAAACGCACATTCGGATTCTGTCTTACTTCGTCCCGGTAATTAATCAGAATTTTTTTTCCTTCAACCTGGTCGCTTGGCATCAAATCAACATTCACGATAGCATAAAAATCACCAATGCTCGGAACAGCCATGGCAGGCCCATCAATTGCCATAAGTATGAAGAGAAATAATGTAAGGTAATACATGTCAGATTACTCTATGCTTTTAAAAAAGAGAGGAGTTCTGCGCGAAAATGCTCTGCCACTTCCAAATGTGGTACATGACCTGCATCAGGAAAAGAGACAAATCGGCCATTACGCAATTCGCTAACTGCCTGCTGCGCTGCCTGATGGATACTGGGCATCGCTGTCCTGGCTGCGGCCGATGCATAAGATATAAGTGGCGCTGAGCGGTCCTTCGTTCCTGCGGTAACCATGACGGGCATGGTGAGAGATGGATATAGTGGGCGAAGTGGCTCTCGATAAATCATTTGATAGGTCAGTGCTGAGGCACGGGCAAAACGCTCGAATTCGCTTGATAGCGTTGTGCGCATACGCCATGTCACAAAAGGTTCGTAAGCAGTCTCAGGTAGTATTGGAAAGAAATGAGCAATGAACGCACGGTAACTGACAACAGTGTAAGCATGCTCCGCCGCAATTAATGTTGCGGTCTCCTGCGGCGGAATGAAAGCGCGATAATCGACCAGTCCGATCGGATCCTCAAGCACGAGTTGTTCAATCCGGTCCGGTGCCATACTTGCGATACGAACAGCGAGCGCGCCACCGGTTGAGTGTCCAAGTAAGCTGATGCGACTGAGAGACAGAGCATCCGCTAGAGCCAACGTGTTGCGTGCAAGTGCCTCGAAAGAGTAATTTATGTCGGGTTTCGATGATTTATTGAAACCGATCTGATCGGGTACGATCACCCGAAAACCGGCGCCGCGCAGCCATTCAATTGGCCCGCTCCAGTAACTGCTATCAAAATTCTTTCCATGAAGTAACAGGATTGCCCGGCCATTGGCCACCGACGTTGGTGTGAAATCCATGTAGGCCATACGCACCGACTGACCTTCCATGACCAGCGGTAGGAAAGAAATAGGACCCGGATAAGGCCACCCTTCCAATCCGATACCAATAGCCTCCCCGCTCATAGTTGTGGCTGGTTGTGGTGGTGTTGCCATTGTTCGAGCTGCCGTTACGGCAAGCGTTGCGGTTGCAAGCGGAAGTGTCAATGCGGCTCGCCGGGTCACTACCGACGAGGCGGTGAAAAGATCAGGCATTATGTTATCTCACTAGAAATTCGGCACCCCGTTTCAGGGCAGGATGCATTATGATGCTCACAATCACCATTCTCGAAAGAATGCAGTAATCAGGATACGATCATTTTCACGAACGATAATAGTTGATTTGCCACGAAGTCTCGTGTTCCGACATCTGTCAGTTCTGGCGGTTCACCTGCCACTTTCCCGGCAATCTGCCCGATCATGACTTCCGGCTTGTTCAGCACGACAGCATCAAGAAACACGAGGCTCTGGCGTAATTGATATTGCGCCCGTGCTCCGCCAATTATGCTTGGCGATGCTGTCTGGATTGCAACCGGCTTACTTGCGAACGGTTGGGGGGTCATGCGCGACATCCAGTCGAGTGCATTTTTCAACACTCCGGGGATCGAGTAATTATATTCTGGTGTCACGATGATCACACCATCTGCCGCCATGATCTGCTGGGCCATGGCTTGTACCGGCACAGGAAATCCTTCAGCCTGAAGGTCGGCATTGTAATGTGGAATGTCCGCGATGGAGCCGAGGCTGCTGATCGTTACGTTCTCGGGCGCAAGAGTCGGCAATGCACGGGCTACCGCCGCATTGACCGAGTTCTTCCGCAAACTGCCCAAGAGGGTCACTAGATGAAGTGTGCTTTTGGTCATTGATACATCTCCGGTGATAAACATTAGCTATGGACAAACAGGAATTTTGGACGCGCCAACATGAGGAAAATACATATGACCCCGACAAGTCCGGCGAAGATGAATACTTTTATCAGCCCTAAGAACGCGTTGATCGCCTATGTACCAAAAACCAATATGGCTCTTACGGCAGGCGTGATGCCACTACTGCCGTAATCAAGGGGAACGCTGTGGTGCCGACATTTATCTGGGGACTGCTTCCTTATTCTTGGCCTTTGAGACTACGCATGCTCTTCCAGATGAAACGAACATGAGACTAGCAGCGCCAGATATGCCAAGATATGAGCATATTTTTGAATATCTCGTGCGGAAATTTTGAACGAATGATAGGCGCCACGTTCGAACAATTGCAGGTATTCGTCACCTTAGGGCGGCAGGGTAGTCTGGCGGGCGCTGCGCGGGCGCTGGGAAAATCACCCTCGGCTGTAACGGCAATTATGCAGGTACTCGAAGGGGTCGCGGGCATTTCGCTATGCGATCGCACTGGATATCGCGCAGTTCTGAGCGCACAGGGCAGGGACCTGCTGCCCCGCGCGGAACTGATCCTGCGTGAGATGCAGGCATGGCGCGCTCAGGCACAGTCAATGGCGACTGGTATAGAGTCGGAACTGGTGATCGCGATTGATGCGCTCTATTCGATTGAATGGATCGCGCCTGTCTTGTCGACCTTTCGTGATCGCTACCCCGATGTCACCCTGACGCTGCGTACAGAGATCAGCTCCCGTGCGGTCGCTGCTGTTATCACCGGAGATGCGCCGATCGGAATTCTTGTGGATTTTCGACCGACAAAGGATCTATTCCGAGCAACTCCGCTGGGGCAGGTCAAGCTTGTGGCGGTCTGCGCCCCCCAGCATCCACTGGCGCAGATTAGTGGGCCACATAGTCGTAATACAGTCCATGATCACATGCAGATTGTTCTAGGCGAGCACGACAGGGGCGCTGGCGAATGGGGCGAGCGGGGCGTTCTGTCGATACGCGCATGGCACGTGACGGACATGGAAACGAAAAGGCGTCTGCTCGTCGAAGGTGTCGGGTGGGGCAGTCTTCCGTGGCACGTTGCCGCACCAGAACTGCAGCATGGAAGACTACAACTCCTAGAATTCAGCGAATGGAATTTTCACTCGACTGTGCCAGAACTCACGGCATCCATGGTGCATCTAAAAGACAATGTGCTCGGTAGGGCAGGCCAGTGGTTTCTGGCGGAAATTTTGAGATCCACGACAGGTCAATGCTCTGTAACACTCAAATAAACATGGCAACTTGCGTCGCTCAGGTATCGCGTGCAGAGCATGGAGATCAAAACTGTTATGTAATTATAAGAACTTGATATATAAATTTTCTTAAGGTGGTAAGCATCCGGCGGGAGACGCGGGCGTATTCAGGCGGCGATGGTATTGTGGACC
>NZ_JBDNXK010000143.1:0-4929 GCF_047721705.1 Acetobacter sp.
GTCTTGAAGACCGGGGAGAATGGCGTTGGCGGGCGGTTCAAGTATCAACGTACTCGAGCAATTCGAGTTGCATCCGGTGCTCGGTGGGCTGGGCGAGGCATTGCGCTTCAGTCAGGCGCCGCTGTTCATGATCGTGGCCTGTGCGCTGGTTCTGGCGTTCCTTTATTTCGGTATGAAGCCTGCTTCTGTGGTGCCTGGTCGCCTGCAGGCTGCTGCTGAGATTTGTTATGAATTCATTCATAACTTGGCCGTCGATACGATCGGGCCGGAAGGTGCGGGCTTTTTCCCGTTCATCTTCGCTCTGTTTTTCTTCATTCTGGCTGGTAACTACCTCGGGCTGATCCCGTTCTCCTACACCTTCACCAGTCATATCGCGGTCACGTTCGCTCTGGCGATGATGGTTTTCATCCTTTCGCTCGTCGTGTCGCTGAAGGTGCAGGGTTTCAAGTTTTTCGCTCACTTCATGCCTGCTGGCGCGCCAATTCTGCTCGCCCCGCTGCTGGTGCCGATTGAAATCCTGTCTTTTCTGTCACGTCCTGTCAGTCTCTCCATTCGACTGTTCGCCAACATGGTGGCGGGACATGTGATGTTTGATATCTTCGCAAGCTTCGTCATCATGCTCGCCGGTCTCGGTATTTTTGGTGATGTGCTCGCTGTTGGCCCTCTCGTGATCAATGTCGCGCTGATGGGTCTCGAATTGCTGGTTGGTGTGCTGCAGGCTTATGTGTTTGCCATCCTAACCTGCATCTATCTGCGGGAGGCCGTATCCCACTGACCGGTGGGATGACCCCGTCTGTTCGCGCTTCTTCGTCAAACTAAGGAAAACCAAAATGGACCTCGCTTCAGCTCGCGAAATCGGTGCCGGTATTGCTGTTATCGCTCTTGCCGGCGTTGGCATCGGCCTTGGCAACATCTTCTCCACGCTGGTAAGCAGCATTGCGCGTAACCCTGCTGCCCGTCCGCACGTGTTCGGCCTCGGTATGCTTGGCTTCGCTCTGACAGAAGCTGTCGCGCTTTTCGCTCTTCTGATCGCCTTCCTGATCCTGTTCGTCTGAGGACGGAGTAACCTCGTGCGTCATCCGGTTTTCCTGATTCGTCGCTCCCTTGCATGGGGAGTCTCGAGTCTGCCGCTCTTAGTGGCGGCGGCGCCCGGCGCGCACGCGGCGGGTATGCCTCAGCTTGACTTCCGCAATCCGCTCCTGACGGGGCAGGTTGTCTGGGGAGCTGGTATATTTCTCTTCTTCTATCTCGCTCTGCGGGGCTGGGCTCTGCCGCGCGTTGAGACGGTTCTCACGAACCGGACCCAGCGGATCAATGGTGATCTCGATCAGGCACATGCAGCGAAAGTCGAAGCTGACGATGCTGTCCGTGAACTGAACGAAGCCAAGAAAGCTGCGGCGGCAGAGGCTCAGGCTCATCTTGAGGCTGTTCTGAAGCAGGAACGCGAAACGGCTGCGGCACGTCTCGCCGAACTCAGCACGCGGCTTGATGCCGAGATCCATTCTGCGGAACAGGCTGTCGTGGCCGAGCGTCAGAAGGCTCTTGAGTCACTCAAGCCGATTGCATCGGAAGTGGCGCAGTCACTGGTGCAGAAACTGTCAGGTATTCAGCCTACGGGTGTTGCTGTTGAGACTGCGGTCAATCAGGCGCTGGCTCATGCTGCTGCACGTCAACAGACGATAGCGTGACGGGGAGGAAAAGTCGGTGACTATTTTTCAAGAAGCTGGCTTCTGGTACGCGGTATCGTTTGTCCTTTTCTTCGTCGTTTTCGGATCGAAGATATGGAAGCCGCTGACCAGTCTGCTTGATGCGCGCGCTGAACGTATCCGGGTTGAACTCGAAGAATCTGCCCGGTTGCGTCGCGAAGCGGAGCAGATGAGAGAAGACGCCATGCGTGAGCGTGAGCAAGCTTACGCTGAAGCGAGCGCGGTTGTCGAACAGGCCCGCAAGCATGCAGAAGATCTCGCGGCTAAGGCTCGTGTTGACGCAGAAGAAATGCTGCGTCGGCGTGAGCAGATGGCGCGTGATCGCATTTCGGCTGCTGAACGCGCTGCCGTTGAAGAAGTGCGCGCTGCCGCTGTGGAAGTGGCTTTTGAAAGCGCTCATCGCGTGCTGGCCGAAACACTTGATCAGAAGGCTGATGCTGCTTTCGTCGATAAAGCGATTGCCGATCTGCCTTCAGCTCTGACTGCTCCAGCTGTCTGAGAATTGTCATTGCTTTCGGATAAGAACAGAGTGCCGGTAGAAGGCCAGCAGGCTTCTGCCGGCACATTTGTCTTGAGCATTGTTGTTGCCGTTCTGAACGAACAGGAAAATATTCTTCCTGTCTGCAAGGAACTGGCAACAGTTTTACCATCATTACCGCCGTGCGAGATCGTGTTTGTTGACGATGGCAGCACGGATGGAACCGTCGAGCAGCTCAAACAGGTAAGAGCCTCGATTCCGGGGCTGGAGAGCCTGCGGATCCTTCGGCACGATCGACGGTGCGGAAAATCTTCAGCATTACGCACAGCCATTCGTCATGCACGCGGTCGATGGATTGCGACGATCGATGGAGATGGGCAGGACGATCCGCTTGAACTCGTTGCGCTCCTTGCTCTGGGGACTGAGGGCGAACAAAAGGGCCGCGCACCTCTGACAGTTGGCACGCGCCTGAAACGCAGCGATACGATCTGGCGTCGCATCGCCACGCGTTTTGCGAATGGTCTGCGTCAAAAACTTCTACATGATGGCTGCCCTGATACCGGCGCACCCATGAAAGTGTTTTTACGCGAAGATTTCCTGTGTCTGCCTTATTTTGAAGGCATGCATCGGTTCTTGCCAGCACTCTTCATAAGCTATGGCGTGCCACTGGTCTGCAAACCCGTGCATCATCGTTCCCGCCTGCATGGCCACTCCAAATATACAAATCTTGGCCGTGCCATTGTCGGTATCCGGGATCTACTCGGTGTGATGTGGCTCAGAAACCGGACACATCTTCCGAAAACAGTTCAGGAATGCTGAA
This sequence comes from Acetobacter sp., assembly GCF_047721705.1. Classification (GTDB taxonomy): domain Bacteria; phylum Pseudomonadota; class Alphaproteobacteria; order Acetobacterales; family Acetobacteraceae; genus Acetobacter. The sequence continues at coordinate 3,005 of NZ_JBDNXK010000143.1, forward strand.
AGACCTGACTCGCAACAGAACAATGCATCGGTTCTTGCTGCTTGTTCTGATGGGTTTTCTACTGCTTTTACCCGGCCGCGCCTCCATCCCGCCTTTTGATCGGGATGAGCCTCGCTATATGCAGGCCACGTCACAGATGCTGGAAACGGGCAATTTTGTTGATGTTCGCTTCCAGGATAAGCCACGTTATCTTCAGCCAGCCGGTATCTACTGGCTTGAAGCTTTGGCGGTTTCAGCTTCAGGCACCTTAAAACAGCATGCTGTCTGGGCGTATCGTGTGCCGTCTCTGCTGGCCATGACGGCCTCAATCGGCTTGACGGCGTGGATTGGCTCAATGCTGTTCGGGCCGGTGACAGGATTGTTCGCTGGCGCGTTGTTCGGCACTTCGGTTCTCGCTATGGCCGAAGGACGTATGGCGACGATTGACAGCACTTTGCTGCTGACCATCGTGCTGGCGGAACTCATTCTGATTTCAGTTGCGCAGGATCGGGAAAAAAACAGGGCCACTTCTTGTCCGAAAATCATCCTGTTCTGGGCCGTTCTTGGCTGTGGGCTGATGCTAAAAGGGCCCGTCGTGCTGATTCCGGGCCTTGGCACGCCGTTGGCATATGCCCTCATCAATCGGGATAAAAGCTGGATTGGTCGACTACGGCTAAGCTGGGGTTGGCTTATCATGCTGGCGATTGTCATTCCCTGGTGCATCGCGATCGGAATGGTAAGCCACGGTGAGTTCTTTCAGCGGGCCGTTGGCCGTAATTTTTTAGGTAAGATTGGGCATGGCCAGGAAGCCCACGGTGCTCCTCCGGGCTTCCATCTGGCCGTTTTCGGCTTAGCTTTCTGGCCGGGATCTTTTTTTGCCGTGGCTTCGCTTCCCTTTATCTGGATGAGAAGGCACTCATGGCAGATAAAGTTCTTACTATGCTGGATTATACCGCATTGGATTGTATTTGAATGTATTGCGACGAAACTGCCGCATTATGTTCTGCCCACTTATCCGGCTATTGCAATATTGACGGCATTTGCTCTGTGTCGTCCCCAAGAAAAATGGATATGGCCTAACAATCGTTGGTTGTATCGTGGAACCATTGTTTATGGTCTTGTGTGTTTTCTCATTGGTGTCGCACTTTCATTTTCTGGTATTGTTTTAAATATTGTAATTAAAGAAGCGATACCTTTCTCGGCATGGTTTTTGCCAGTAGCAAGCCTTCCGCTGCTCATTATGGCTTTCCGGTGTGTTCTCCACGGCGATCTGAAAAATGCAGCCATGAGTGCCATGTCGGCAGCAGCTACGATCTATCTGATCCTGTTTTCGAGCATCATTCCCGGCCTGAGACCCATCTGGCTTGCGCCACGTTTGGCAGCCATAGTCGAACGCCATGCTTCATGCCCCAATCCAGAAGTCGTCTCCAGCTCATTTTCCGAGCCTAGCCTGGTATTCCTCATGCATGGGAAAGTTATTCTGGATACGCCGGAAGTCGCAGCTACAGTAATCAGCAATAATCCCAAATGTGGAATGGCTCTTATTGCCCAGAAAGACTTTCCGACGTTTCTTACTGCAGCAAACAGCCATAAACTTCACCTGACGCAGTATGAACACACGGTCGGATTTAATTATTCTACGGGAAAATGGCTCGATATCGGCTTGTATGGAGTGGGTGCGCAATAAGGCGAGAGAGGTATATCAGGTGCTACCTCGTCTTCCCGACCAAGAGTGTCCTGCATTACGGACCACAGCAGGTATAGGTCACTATATACAAGGATATACTGACTATTAGATAGCGATATCTAGTAAATTGTGAGCGAAAAATGGCGCGCCATATTGGATTCGAACCAATGACCCACAGATTAGAAGATGTGGATAATATCATCTAATTATTTGATTTTATTTTCTAAATTGTGCTCTAAGCTTTTTCATTGTGCTAGAT
>NZ_JBDNXK010000144.1:0-4726 GCF_047721705.1 Acetobacter sp.
CTCATAACCTGAAGGTCACAGGTTCAAATCCTGTCCCCGCAACCACTTCCATCATTGATGTTTTCGCAAGTCCTTTCAGGGACTTGCCTGATTTCGTGTCCTTCTGGTTCACGAATCTCAGCAGCGTTCCAAGCTCGCCATACAGCGTTGCGAAGATCTCGCCGCGCTTATCACCCGGCGACAGGACGATCTTCTCCACCAGTGCGCGAACAGCTTCGGACGCCTCGGCCCGGTCCGCTGGCTGGTTAAGGCTCTCGGTCAGACGCTCCACCTTCTTCTTGAACATCGCCGCGACATTCGGATGAATGTCGAGCGTATCCTCCAGTTCGGAGGAGAGCAGGGCTTCCAGTTCAACCTTGCGCTCCCGTAGTACTCGCATCCGTTCCTTTATCTCTGGCTCGAACATCCCGTTTTCGATCGCGGTCAGAATACCAGCGATGCCTTTCTCGACTTTAGCCAGTTCGGCCTTCCAGCCGGAACTGTTGGCGCGGCGCTCATAATTCAGCCGGTTGGTCTCTTCCGTATAGGCTTTCATGGCTGCAGCGGCGGCTTCGGGTGTCATCAGCTTGTGTTTGAGGCCGGCGAGCACGCGTTCTTCAAGATCGGGGCGCAGGATCGTCGCCTTGTTATGGCAGGAACGGTTAGCGATCCGGTTTGAGCAGGCATAGCGGTCCTTCTCGCGGAGCGAGTAGCTGCCGCCGCAGACGCCACAGAAAATCATCCCTGAGAACAGGGATTTCGGACGGCGCATGCCGTTCATCCGGTTTGCGGCCGATGTCCGGACGGCCGCGATGACATTGACATATTGCGCAGCGATCTTCGCCTGACGGTCGCGGACGGCCTGCCAGAGCGCATCATCGACGATCCGCAGCTCGGGCACCTCGGTGATGATCCATTAAGATTCAGGGTTCAACCGAGACACCCGCTTACCGGTTGAGGGATCCTTGATATAGCGGAGCCGGTTCCAGACGAGGCGGCCGATATAGAGTTCGTTGTTGACGATCCCTGTGCCGCGCTGGACATGCCCCCGGATCGTGGTGTCGATCCACAGCTTGCCGTTCGGACCAGGGATACCTTCATCATTGAGTGTGCGCGCGATCGCACGCGGGCCGATGCCAGCCGCAAAGTCTTTGAAGATGCGCCGGATAATATTGGCCTCGTTCGGGTCGATTTCCCGGTCGCCCCGGATCGGATCGCCTCGTGCGTCCAGCTTCTTGATCACCTTGTAGCCGTAGCATAGGCCGCCACCGGACTTGCCGTCCTCGACCCGACCGCGCAGGCCCCGATGGGTCTTCTGCGCCAGGTCTTTCAGGAAGAGGGCGTTCATTGTGCCCTTGAGGCCGACATGCAGTTCGCTGATCTCGCCTTCGGCCAGAGTAACGATTTTGACCCCTGCAAACTTCAGATGTTTGAACAGGGTGGCGACGTCTGCCTGATCGCGGCTGATGCGGTCCAGCGCTTCAGCCAGTACGACAGTGAATTCGCTACGCTGCGCGTCCTGCAAAAGGGTCTGGATGCCGGGACGCAGGATCATGCTGGATCCGGAGATGCCTGCGTCCTTGTAAGCGCTGGCGACCTTCCACTTTTCGCGTTTGGCGTGCTCGCGACAGATGCGGAACTGATCCTCGATTGAGGCTGCGCGCTGATTGTCGGAGGAATAGCGGGCATAGAGCGCGACACGGACCATGGGAGGGCTCCGGGCATTATCTTCCAAAAAGAGAGGGTGTCAGAGCTTACCTTACTTCCACTCGTCGGATGGTAGTCAATTCGTTGGCGTCGCCATCACGTTTTTCGGGCAGGCCCTGCTGGATGGCGGGTGCGGCGTTGGCGGTGCTTCTGACGCTCATAATCCTCGCGAGCCATCTGACGACCGATGAGCCGCGCCAGGCGGAGCACGCTGGCATCCGTCACATAAGGTGCGGCTGCCTCGCCGTCGGGAAGAATGATCTCGATCCGTGCCTGCCTGTCTCGTGCGTCCATGACGGTTTCTCCAGACGATACTGGAGTCATTGGACAGGGTTATGCGTCATGGAAAAGAACAAAATCATCCCATGCGGTCATCGGCGGTGTTTGTGTAAGTAATAGGATAGATGAAGAAACCTGCAACGGGCAGGCATGGAGGTTGTATGGCGCGGTGAGCCGTGGTTTTCAGTTTCAATAGATGCTGCCGCCAGAAGCGATCAGATAAGAGATGTTGAACCGAACTCCGCGGCGCACGACTGGTTTCGCCTCATCTTAGACATACGGCACACCAGACAGCTTTCCACAGAGCGGACATTCGCAATCGGACCGATAACGGGTCAATTGGTTTCGATTGATCGAATTGGAGGGCACATACATGCTTTCGCGTATCTATCGTTGCCTAATCAAGCCGATACCCAGAAAAGTCCCAATTAGGTAACCAAGCCCTGGACACGGCGAAACACCTCATCTTGCTTGAGCGCCGCACTGCGGCGGTCTCCGAGGTCAATCAACGCGTCAAGAAGCTTCAGCAATCCTCGTGCGCGATTTATTTCGAGAGGATAATTTGCTTCTGCTAGTCGTTGAATGACGGCCGCAAGACGCGCGGGCAATGATGTTCCTACCCAACTTCCTTTAGCGTATTCGATTGAGGTCAAAGCTCCAGAAACCTGTTCGATAAATGCATCAATCGGATAAGAAACGTCACTACGTTCGCACAAGGTCAAGTAGTTCTGCATGACGTATTTTGACCAGCCTGCCGCTTTAACGAGCTTCGTCACAACAGGCATAATAATCGCGATATCACCCCAATCGCCATTGACGAACCGCGCAGCACCCGGACATTCGGTGTCGACATTTACAAACAGAAGCGCCTTGATAAGATCTGGCATATCATAGCCGTTAACCGCTCCCGCACGATAACTGTTCGGCACGAATACTCTGTCGTCGATCACGCGCTGCACAAAATCGTCAAGAATTGGCAGTGCATTCTCGGGAATTTCCTTGGCGTCAAAAACATGATGGGTAACAACACTTCCCGCAAATTTCGCAAGCATGCGTAATGCTTCTTCATCGTTTGAAGAGAAAGGCTTAACGAAATTGTCGCGAACCCACTGTAGATCAAAAAAAGGTAAGGCGCGCGCAAGCATCGTACCTAAAGTGCAATCCCATTCGAAAAGATTCGTATCCTTGCCTCGCCGCGTCTTTCTATCATCCCACGATGGCATCAACCGCTCGGCGGTCCATAGCGAGAGATCGACAAGAAGCGACTGTATTTTTGGACGATAAACATCTGATTGGCACCACTCTTCAAGCGGAAAGAACTTGAAGAGCTTGGCGGCGTAATGACCGTCGAAGGAGCGCTCTGGAGCGGTCCAGTAGTCGTCCGAATGTCTGTTTCCTGTAGGGGCATTCACCCACGCAGGTGGCAGGGGCTCAAAAGCTTCCAGCGATTCAACGCTAAGGGTATGCAGTGCCTTCGTGCGAGCAGCGGTTCGCGCTTTTCGATCTGCTATGTCATCAAGCCTGAAAGTCTCTTGATTCTGCCTCGGAGCGATATAATGCGCGAGGTCGAACGCGAAGTGCGCGGCAACCCACTTCACATGTGGGTCCGGGTCCCAAAAAAGAGCTTGAAAAGCCATGATCTGCACATCCTCGTTCGGATGACTCGCAACCAAAATCAGGTGGGCAGAGGAATCCAAACGGGGCACACGGCTCTTACGGTCATGGAACAACGCAGAAATAAGGTGAAAACAGGGATGCCATGGAATTTTCGATCCATGGGCTTCGCCGCGTTCCCGCATTTTTAGAACACGTTCCATAACGTGCCATGCCCATGGTTGATCGGATGAATTACTTTCACCAAATCGGATAAGGCACGCGGCGATAGCAGAAACGCCACTTTGTATCATCGCAGGTTGACCAGCATCAGCGAGTTCCTCAAATAGCTCATCGCTATCTTGCTTTTTTGCAAAAGTAATAGCATCTTCCAATGTTATTCCTTTGATAAGCCCGTTCTCATTCAAGGATTTTTGTGCCCAATTGAGCACACGTTGATGAGTTAAGAATTCTGCAGCCTTGATAGATCGTTCTTGCATCGCCTCAGGCACCTGCTTTGGCGATTCATATCCGATAGCGATCTGGTCGTTTTCAGTTTCATACCGACGATAATTCTTAATATTACCAAGACCGGACCAGAGTTCTGCTTTCTCCCTCAAATCCTGCGTTCGTTGCAAATTTTCGCGTTCTTCTTCAATTATATAAGGAAGGTTTTCCGGAAAGGCTTCCATCGTCTTTTTGAAAAGATCCCGCAAACTCATATCACCGCTGATGGCAAAACGCATTGCAAGTTCGCGCACATCGCGTTTACGGTATTCTCGGCTCTCAAGAAATGCTTTCGCCTTGGCTTTATCACCTTTCAATTGCGTAAGAAAACCAAGCCCTAATAGGTCAATGTCTTTTAGTGGCTCTTGCACAAGGCGCGCAAAATCATGCTCCCAGAGACGTTGGCAGGTAAGAATGGGCAGGGTGACTTCCGAGACTTCAAATGTCTCGATGGCTAGGCGCAAGCAAAGCCCTAGCGATGCGTAACATTGGCTGCCTTTCAGAATCAGCCTGATCAAATCGCTCGTAGAATGTCCTTGTTCGATTTCCTTGAACGCCCAATAAGCAAGGGAAGATAGGCGCACTGCAGCACGTTGGGGCCTGACATTCCGAGCCCCCCGCAAACGCCCCCCCCCGGCCCCCCGGCGGCGGGGCGGGCCGC
>NZ_JBDNXK010000145.1:0-4670 GCF_047721705.1 Acetobacter sp.
CATTTCTCAAAAAAGAGAGTGCCACATATTCCATCATTCTCTTTATTGTTTTAGGTGCAGAAATTTCTACAATTCCATCGCTCGTCGTTATTTCTCTCCTGGCCCTGAAGGATGTTGTAGGTTTTTTCCGAGATGTACACGAATGGCCGCTGCTTTACGCACAGAAAGAATTGGATGCTGATCGCACATATATCGAGCGTCTCAAACGCAGCACGCTGGCTGATCTGCAAACCGCACGCCGCACCTACGCCAGGAAGTTCGAGGGTCTGACCGGTCGGGCTACCCTGCTCGGTGGGAATCCCGCCAAAGCGGGTCTGGCATGGCTGGCTGTCGGCGCGGCTATCACCGCATGGCAATCGAATATGAAAGAACAAATACTTGAGAAATGGCCTTCACCTATCTGGGCGATGATTATAATTGCCACCAGCTTCGCTCTTTTCTCGTTCTTGATTGCCAGCTCTGCGGAGAAAAGAGTTCGAGCGCTCGATCTTCTCGACCAAGCCATAGAGGAGTGCAAGACAGCCGAGGACTTGTAACGGTTTTGTGCCGGTCAGGAAGTGCTTATGCCACTCTTGCTTCAAAAGCGAGGGGACTGATACCGCCCCGATATGAATGGCGTCGCCGTGGATTGTAGAAACCATTGATATACTGGAAGATGGCGGCAGTCGCCTGACGGCGGGTTAGCCAGTTCTGTCTCCAGAACCATTCCGCCTTCAGGCTTTTGAAAAACGTTTCGACGGCAGCGTTGTCAAAACAGTTTCCCTTTCCGGACATTGAAGCCAGCAGCCCCTGGGCCAGCAGCTTTTTCTGGAAATCATGGGAGCCATACTGGCTGCCACGATCGGAGTGGAAAATGCAGCCGGGCGCCGGGTTACGCAGCCGTACCGCCATATCCAGGGCACGAATGGCCAGATCCTTTTTCATCCAGTCGCTTGCGGCCCACCCGATCACGCGACGACTGAACAGATCGATGACGACAGCCAGATAGAGCCAACCCTCGGCAGTCCAGATAGAGCTGATATCGCCCGCCCATTTCCGGTTGGGACCAATCGCCGTCCAGAAGGTTGGCCACAATGCCAGACTGGTGGTGGCTGTCGGTCGTGATCTTGTGACGGGTGCGCACGGGCCAGATCCCGTTGTCCTTCATGAGGCGGCCAACGCGACGTTCTCCGACATCAAGCCCGGCTTCCCTCAGTTCCATGGTCAAGCACCATGCCCGGCATCGTTTGCGACAGATCAACGCGCAAGTCATGTCACGGGACGCAGCCATTGAAACTATTATTGGAGAAGATCCCGTCCTGACGCGTCGACGTGAAATTCTCTTGAGCATTCCGGGCCTGGGCCATGTCACAGCCCAGGCGCTTCTTGCCGATATGCCTGAACTTGGAGCCATGGATGAAACGCAGGCTACCTCTCTTGCTGTGTTGGCACCCGTCGTCACACGCCAGTCCGGCAAGTAGCAGGGAAAAAGCTTCATAAGGGGTGGACGCACTTGTATTCGGCAGGCGCTCTACATGCCCGCTCTCGTCGCCATGCGGTTCAATCCCGATTCAAAGCGGATCTACAGTCGGCTCATTGACAACGGCAAGCATGCCAAGCTCGCTATCACCGCAGTCTTGCGCGAACTCGTGTTCCTTGCCAATGCGTTGTTGCGCGATGACCAAACCTGGACCCTAAAAGCACCTTGATCACAACGGATACTCTAATGGACTTGTGCATATTCACGCGCCAGCATCATAAAATGCTGTGCTGGTTCACTCAGGACATTGCCACCACGCCATGCCACGCCGATTTCAAGTGCAGGGATATTTTCTTTCGTGGGCCGCCATTCGATTCTTTCCCCGTCCAATGACCACGGACGATAAAACACGTCAGGCAGAATTGTGATCCCAACACCGTGACTAACAAGACTGCGCACTGCTTCAATGGAGGTCGTCCTGACAATCGTATGCGGTTTGATACGGGAGGCATGCCAGAACGGAAGCGTTGCATCTTCAAGTTCCTCCAGGCGTGTTGTGATAATCGCTTCGTTAGCCAGAGATGCCAGGCTGATTGTATTCTGCCGCGTGAGTGGATGATTGACCGGCAACCAGACCCGCCAGGTTGATCGTGCTATGGGACTGGCATCCAGGGCCTGACGGTTTTCCATCTGTGAAACCATGAGCAGGCCCACATCCAACTCGCCATTCACCAGAAGATGTTCAATATAGCTACGCTGATCCTCCACCACATTGATGCTGACCTTGGGAAAGACCCGACGATGGCGGTCAAGCAGCGCCGGCAGGATATAGCCGGTTACAAGCGGCGTCACGCCAATGTTCAGTTCACCCGATAATGTATCGGGGCGTATGGACAGGGCCTGCTTGGCTTCACGCACATCCTGTAATATCCGCTGGGCATGACGCAGAAACTGGTGCCCTGCATGGGTCAGGTGCATGCCGCGTGCATGACGCTCAAACAGAATAGCCCCCAGTTCTCCCTCCAGCGCCTTGATGGCGTCTGTAACGGCAGACTGCGAAATATTAAGGATAAGAGTAGCGCCTACGATCGAGCGCGCTTCTGCTACACCGACAAAATACCGCAAGTTGCGCAGCGTAATGCTCATACAATGAACCCTTGCTTTTGTTCCGTTATGCAACCGGTTGGAGATGCGTCATTCCGCCGGGACGAGCATTCGGTTTTTTCCAGTGAGACGATCTTAAGCTGGGAAAATACGTTCTGACAACAAAACATATGTCTCATTATTGCAAAAAAAGGACCGAAGCCTAGCCAAATTAACCGTAGAACGGGACATGAGGGAGCTAGCTATTTCATTTTCCGAATGGTCGTTTCTATTAAATGGTCTGGTTGTCACCGATGGGGTTGCGTAGCGTGAAGATCTTCATATTTCAAAGAGGGTGGTATGCTCATTGGGAACAATCTGGTTTCGGGTGCATCTCAAGAAGATACAATCATCGATCCTAAAAATGGGAAAGTAATACAGAACATCGCAGCCGCAGATTCAGAGCAGGTAAAACAGGCAGTTACGGCAGCTAAAGCAGCATTTCCCGCATGGTCAAGATTGACCCCAATGGAGAGAAGTCTCTATCTTTTGCGTATTGCCGACGCGATTGAGGCCCGTGCCGCTTATTTTGCACAGATTGAAGCAAAAAATTGTGGAAAGCCCTGTCATCTTGCTCTTCAGGATGAAATCCCAGCCACAGTAGATTGCTTCCGGTTTTTTGCCGGGGCGGCCCGCTGTATGGCCGGCGCGGTTGGGGGGGAATATCTGGCAGGCCATACGTCCATGATCCGGCGTGATGCCATTGGCGTGGTAGCATCGATCGCCCCGTGGAATTACCCGCTGATGATGAGCGCATGGAAAATTGCGCCAGCCATTGCAGGCGGCAATACTGTCATCCTTAAACCGTCCGAACTGACGCCGCTCAGTGCACTTGCTCTGGGCGAAGTCATAGCGGCGATCCTGCCCCCCGGCGTCGTCAATATTATTGTTGGTCAGGGCAGTACGGTTGGACAGCAGTTGGTGGATGATCCCCGTATTGATATGATTTCTCTTACGGGAGACATTGCTACTGGCCAGAAAATGCTTATGGCGGCCACAAAGACAATCAAACGCACTCATCTGGAACTGGGTGGAAAAGCACCGGTTATCGTGCTGGATGATGCTGATCTTGATCTGGTTGTCCAAGGTCTGCGCACTTTCGGTTATTATAATGCCGGACAGGATTGCACTGCAGCCTGCCGCGTTTATGCAGCCGATGCCATATACGAGAGACTAGTGGACAAACTGGCCAGTGCCGCCCGGCAGATCGTATATGGAAATGCGGACGACAATAAAAACGAGATCGGCCCCCTTATTTCCGCGCGGCAGCAATCCCGCGTGGGTTCCTTTGTTGAACGTGCCCGCCAGCAAAGCCATATCGAAATCGTAACTGGTGGGCGCGCCGGCACACATGGTTTTTTCTATGAACCAACAATCATAGCTGGGGCTAGACAGGATGATGAAATCGTCCGCAAGGAGGTTTTTGGGCCTGTCATTTCGGTGTCTCGTTTCAAGGAGGAGGAAGACGCCCTCCACTGGGCTAATGATTCCGAATATGGTCTTGCCTCATCGGTCTGGTCGAGGGACGTAAGTAAGGCCATGCGTTTCGCATCGGCATTACGTTATGGCTGTACATGGGTAAATTGCCATTTCATGATTGTGAATGAAATGCCGCATGGCGGATTTCGTAAATCCGGATATGGCAAAGATCTGAGCATGTATGCGCTGGAGGACTTTACCGTTCCCCGACATATCATGGTCCGTCTGGATTAGGGGGCGCAGCATGGGCGAAACCAATCGGAACGTTCCCGACACGGATGCCGATCAGCTTGATTCTCTGGGTTACGAAGCGAATTTTGATCGCTCTATGTCCCTGTGGGAAAACTTTGCTCTCGGCTTTACATATCTTTCCCCTGTGGTGGGAGTCTATTCGCTTTTCGGCACCGGCATACTGGCTGGTGGTCCCCCTATGATCTGGTCCTACCTTATCGCAGCGATAGGGCAGTTTTTTGTCTGTCTTACGTTTTGTGAGGTTGTATCGCAATTCCCACTGGCGGGGGGTCTTTATCCTTGGGCAAGACGGTTGGGAGGCAAGGCTTGGGCTTGGATGGCAGGATGGATATATAGC
>NZ_JBDNXK010000146.1:0-4643 GCF_047721705.1 Acetobacter sp.
ATTCTTATCTAAGACATTATATTCCTGCACAACAAAAAAGGAGAAAACAACCGTATGGGGAATATAACGGCTCTCATTGCAGACGTGTTGCTCTTCGTGATTCTGCCCTGGATTCTATGGCGGCTCACACGGAAGGCGTTGCCTATCGCTGTTCTGCCGATCCTCCTCGGCATGCTGCTGGCCGTCTGGCATGTACCCGTGGCAACTCTCGGCATTCCCTCTGTCTATGGCGACAATATCGGCTGGGTGGCTGTTCTGGTGCTGGCGTTCACAGCCGGGCTGGAGATGTGGCAGCATCCGGATGAAGTCGATCCGTCCCAGACTTTCCCCGCTCCATCATTCAGTCGCCTCCTGAAAGGCGCCGCCGTCGCGCTTGCCGTACCATTTCTCGTCGGTTCCGTGCTGGCTTATGAGTTCTTCCTTCCTCTCAAGGGATGGCGCGCACCTGACGCCGCGCCATGGATCTCCGCCGCATCCATCGGTCTCTGCATTGCCGTCAGTGCCTTGCCGGTTCTGATCGCTGTCGTTCGGGAGCTTGAACCGGGCCATCGCGCTATCGGCCAACTGGCGCTGAAACTCGCCGTGGTTGATGACGCCGCTCTCTGGATCGGGCTGGCCATTCTGCAGTTCATGGAAAAAGGCTCGGCCGCCCTGCACAGTTGGACAGGGCTTGAAGCGCTGTCCGTCGGATTGCTGGCAGGGCTGGCCATCTCAGGCAACTGGGTAGCCCGTCGCGTACCCTATCCACCGGCCTGGGTCATCTGGGCTACCGTGCCGCTGTATCTGGTGGCCGGCTCATGGGCGAGCAAACAACTGGGCCTGCATGAACTAATCGGTGCCTATTTCGCCGGTGCGATCATGCCGCCGAAATGGGTGCGCCGCCTGCCTGTCGAACAGATTGGAACACTCTCCCTGATCTGGCTTGCCCCGATGTTCTTCGGTCATAGCGGCCTGCGTATCAATGGCGATGCTCTCACATGGCCTTCCGTTCTGGCCTCGCTTTCGCTGGTCGTCATTTCCGTCGTCACCAAGATTGGTGCGGTGTATTTCTACCCGCCAGCCGATGGGCTGAACGCACGACAGGCGCTCAGTGTCGGCGCGCTACTTCAGTGCAAAGGGCTGATGGAAATCGTCGCGGCTACCATCCTGCATGAACAGGGCATGCTGTCCGAATTCGCCTTTGCATCGCTCATGGTGCTGGCCGTGATTTCCACGACTCTCACTGGCCCCATGTTCAGGCTCTTCGCGCCTCGCTTGCGCAAGGAAGAGCCTGAAGAAAAACTGAACGCCAATCTGGCGACAAACGGTTAAGCACCGCCTAGATTGTGAACCCGCATTTCTTGATCTGTATGTTTCTCTATTGAATCACAGACACATGAAATGTGGGGATCATGCTCTTTCTTGTAGATCGCAGCGCACCATCCACTGTTTCAAATGCGTTTTCTGATCTTCATTGATTCAAAAAGCGTTTCACAAAAATCATATAAATACGGCTTAACGATCTTTCTTCGGAAATCGCAAAGCTTTCAGCAACATAACAAAGCATTGCAAGTGCATGTGAGCGTCTCACCATATTCGCAACGTCACTTACCTACCCGACACAAGAATATTTTCGATATCTTCTGCAAATTACAGAACAGATAAAGTCTCTTCCTTAAAATAAGCCGCAGACACAGAAGCCTGAGAACCGCTTCCCATACGTCAATCGTACCGTCCCTGAACAATGTTCATTGCCATTTATCACGAAACAGTGATATGCGAACGATTCTCATTATCGTTCATGGAAAACAGACGTGGCGACGGTCGAACAAAGTGCGGCATGGGAAAAATCTGGGCTGAAGACGCGTGCATTATGCCGTTATGGGATTGTCCTGTGGAGCATGACCGCAGGATTACCCGGCGTCACTGCAGAGGCGGCCACTCTGGATGAATCTCAAAAAAAGAAGATCCCGCAGCAACAGACTAAAGAGAACGATGAGCCTACCAGTGTGGAAAGTCTGGTCGTGTGGGGCGAGCGCAACAAAAAAGCCACGACAGATGGCACCGGCAGTTATGTCGTCAAAGCTGTCTCGATGAGCAAGATGCTGCTGCGTCTAGATGAAATTCCCCAGTCCGTCTCGGTACTCAGCCGCCAGCAGATGCGCGACCAGAATCTGAATACAGTCGATGACGCGCTGAAACAGGTGCCGGGTGTCAATGTCAATCTCTATGGCGATGGCACGGCTGGCATGACGTCCCGGGGTTATGCGCTGACCCCGCAATTCGATGGCGTCCCCTCCACCGGCGGCTTGCAGATGAGTCAGCAATTTGATGTTGCCATCTATGATCGTCTTGAAGTTTTACGTGGTCCCAACGGAATGTTTCAAGGATCTGCGCCTCCCGGCGGCAGCGTCAACTTTGTGCGCAAACGCCCACTTGATCAGTTCAAGGCCCAGGGATCTTTCAGTGGAGGATCATGGGATACGTTCCATGCCGATGCCGATGTCACCGGCCCTCTGACAGAATCAAAACGCGTGACCGGGCGGCTGGTTGTGGCTGGCACGGATCGGAATTTTTTCTATCAAAAAGCCCATGATCGCCGCTGGACCGTTTATGCCGATATTGATGTGCACATAACGAATCATACGACATTATCCATGAGTGCCACTGGTCAGAAAAACGACACGACACGCTTCATGGGCCTTCCACGGGCCGCCGATGGGAGCGATCTCCACTTGAGCCGGAACAGCTTTGTCGGTGCGGACTGGGGACATACCACATCTCCAATGTATGAACTGGGAGGAGAACTGGAGCACCGCTTTGGTGCGGGGTGGCGCGCACGCCTGAGCGGAAGGCATCGCGACACAGATACCAGCCTGCATTACACGTACATCAACAGCGCGGTTACTTCACAGAAGAAAGCCAACTTTGTCGTTGCCAACTCGGTTATTCGCGATCAATACGATGGAGTCGATCTTTATTTTACTGGATCCGTCCATCTCCTTGGACGCAAACATGATCTGGTCATTGGTGGAAACTATGATTCGGATGTGATGACCGATGGTGGCGCCTCACAAAATTCGCGCATCAATACAGGATTGTCTGGTCTCAATATTTTCGATCCTGTTATTTCCAGTGATATACAGCCTGATATCACCACCATGTATCGCGAGCCCACCCGACAGGCGGGCATTTATGGATCTGCACGTATAGAACTCTTACGCTCCTTACATTTGCTGATGGGCGGACGAATCAGTTTCTATGAGTATAAATACAAGAATATTTCCACTAATACCCCTTACGTCATAAGCCAGAAAAACAATGCCGTACCCACGCCATATCTCGGGCTTGTGTGGAATATCGTGCCGAACATCTCAGCCTATGTCAGCTTTACCGACACCTTTACACCGCAATCCGCATTTGGACCTTCCGGTCGTCTGAAGCCCGATCTCGGGCAACAGATTGAAGGCGGACTGAAAGGCAATTTTTTCCACCGCAATCTCAATGTGACGCTGGCTGGTTATCGCGTGATCGAACGCAACAAAGCCATTGAGGACGGAAGCCTTGATCCCATTTGTGGTCGTACAGGCACAAGTGTCTGTTACCGTGCCGCTGGGAAAGTCCGGAGTCAGGGCATGGAAGCCGAAATGATCGGGCGTATTCTTCCCGGCTGGGACATCAACGCCAGTTACACATACAATGATAACGTCATCCTGAAAGATAGCAGTTCGTCTCAGGAAGGATTGGCTTATGCGCCCAATTCTCCCAAGCATCTATTCAAACTCTGGACGCGCTATCGCTTTGCAGAACCCGGACAGACCCGGAATGTCTGGAGTATCGGGGGAGGCGTAACAGCTCAAAGCAGTACATTTGGCACGACACGGACCGTCACACAGAAAAGCTACGTCGTCGCAAATGCGCAGATAGGGTATCAGCTGCGTCCGGAGCTGAATATCACGCTCAACGCCAACAATATTTCCAACACTCGCTATTATCAGAGACTTGGAAATATTTATTACTACAATTATTACGGCGAACCACGAAACTTCATGGCGACTGTTCAGAGTGTCTTCTGAAACGTCGCGGGCCTTCATTTAGGCGTTGTATCCCATGAATCCAGTCTCATCAGACGCTGCCCGCAGTTCTACATTCCTCTGCGCCCATCACATACCCCCTACCCTCTTTGTGGGGAGGCTATCGCATCAAAGGCACCTCACAGAAATTTAGTATTGCGAAGCATTCTCATGTGTGGTTTATGGACTGCGAGACAACACTCAAGGATGCGTCGATGTATATCTGCTCCTGTAACGGGTTGACGGATTATGATGTTCAGGCGGCGGTAGAAGCCGGCGCGACTCGTCCCAGAGAAGTCTATGCAGCCCGCAAATGTCGGGCACAGTGCGGTAACTGCGTCAAAGGCGTCAGTTGCCTGCTCCGCGAGGCGCTCAAGGCCCGGCAGAGCCAGTCAGTTATGCTGGCGGCCGCAGATGTTTCGCATCATGAGGCAACGAGAGCTGTAGCCTGATCTAAAACTTTCTTCCTTCCTACCTATCGTCGCAAAAGAGCGGCCCGGGATGAAGAAGGGCCGCTCTTTGTGTTTTCGGGATAGTGGGGGGCGGGCGAGGGGGCCGCCCGCAGGGGGTCACGGTGTGCTTTACGCAGGA
>NZ_JBDNXK010000147.1:0-1810 GCF_047721705.1 Acetobacter sp.
CCCGCCGGGCAGGATAAAGGCTGGCCCGCTGCTGGTGGCATGCCATCCGGCACGATCCACGCAGCGCAGGCGGGTGCGGGTCTTCACGCTGGCGATGAACTGGCGGAGGTGGCGCGTGGCGGAAATGGAGCAGTTCAGCCCGGCATCTTCCAGCTCACCGGCGATCTCCTTGCCTTCGCCATGCACCAGCTTCTTGGGGATGGCCCACTGGTGCGGGCGGTGGTCGCGGTCTGCCCAGCGGATCAGAAGGCCCCATGCCTGCCCGGTGCCGTCGTTGGTTTCAGCCACCACATCGAAGGGCGCTGCAATCCAGACAGGGGATGGCGGCAGGTCGCCTGTGGTCTCGGGCATGAAGTTCAGGCCGAAGCGGTTCATGTAATAGCCGTGGGGCATTTCCACGTTGGGCGCGGCCAGCGGGGCCTTGTCCAGCAGCGGGCGCAGGATCTCCATATCCGGCACGTCGTCGCCCTGTGTCATGTCGAACGGCAGATCATCGGCCAGATCCCACCCTGGCGGCAGGCCGGTCGGCAGTTCGACCTTGCGCGTGATCCCTGCCCCTGCTTCGCGTAGCAAACGGATCACATCATCTGCCCAGGACTGACCCGCATCGTCATTGTCCGGCCAGATGGTGACGCTCCGCCCGGCCAGGGGTGACCAGTCATTGTTGGCCGCCGCCTTGCTGCCACCCTGCGAGGTCATGACCACGAAATCGGGAAACAGGCGGCCGGCCGCCTCCGCTGTCTTTTCACCTTCCACCAGCAGCACGGGGGCATCCCCAAAGGCGGCAAGCTGGTCCAGCCCATAGAGCGGTAGCGGCTTTGCGCCCTGTTTCCAGTGCCAGCCCGTCGCATCGTGGCGGTTGCCGCGGCTATCGGTCCAGACCCGGTGGCCATAAGACAGTGGCAACACCACCTTGCCACCAGCACCGTCATCCTTGCGGAAACGGGCACAGAGCGGCTGGCCGTCCGCATCGCGATAGACCCACATGGCGGAGGCGCCACGCGGCATGTCTGGCGCGCACGGTGCGGGGCTGACAGGTTCCCATATCTCGCGCCCATCATCTGCGGGGGCTGTTCCCTGCCGTTCGACCTCCGACAGCGGGGCAAAGGCGGTTTCAATGCCGGGTGTAAGGTCAGTGACATTGCCGAAATTATCGACGGAGGTGGCAGGCACGGGGATATGCGGATCAGGTGCGGGATCGGTGTAATCGGTAGGCATGTCGGTTTCGTTCATGCGTCACCTCCCAGCCCCAGCATGGTCGCCAGACGGGCTGCGGCCTCGCCCTGGCGGATATTGAACAGGTAGGCGGCCAGCGATACGGGATCACCGCCCCGATCGCCCGTGGCAAAGTCAGACCAGCGGCAGGTATTCATGTTCACCTTGAAGGAGCCCGGTTCGCGGTCGCCGCGCCGGGGATTGCGAGCCACCCATTCGTGGCCTTCACGCTTGCCGTCCGGCAGCCAGCGCCCCAGCAGGGCAGGCAATGCGGCCAGGGCGGCACGATTGATACGCTCGAAGTCGATACGGTGCTGGGTCATGGCTGCAGCTCCCGCCCCAGCGCCACATCGCGCATGATGGTCGCCGCGCCGACCAGCACCTCAAGGGCCTGTGGTCCGGCACGCTCCAGTTCCAGCCCCAGAAGGTGGCTCATGGCGGAGAACGCCGCGCACTGGGCAATACTGCGCCCCTCACCCAAGGGGGGCGGGTCCTGTGCGATGCAGCGTTCCAGCTGATCGAGGTAGTCGCGCGTCATGGCCCGCACCATCTGCTGGCGCGTGGCGGCGTCAAAAGCAGTGGTTTGGCTCATGCG
>NZ_JBDNXK010000147.1:1820-4598 GCF_047721705.1 Acetobacter sp.
CGCACCTCCGGCCAGACGGCCAGAAGGAGAGAATTTCCCGGATTCTGTACGGACTCCGGGTGTCCGCGCTTTTCAAGGCTCGGCATCGGCACTTTCCTATGTGCCAGCCACGAATTTAGGTGGACGAATCGACCCGGCAGTCCCTACAAACGCTGTGCAATCATTGTTTGTGTGGTGTTTCCGGGTCGCCGGTCCGCTTATCGTGGGCTGGCGATTTCCATTTCAGGCATTGTCGGGCTGCGTCAACGAGGCGATCCATGCGGCGTAACTGTCTGCCGTAATCCGCGTGGCCCGCCCGATCTTCACCCGGACCAGTGTCCCTGCAGCCATCAGGCGATGGACGGTGGAGCGACTGGCTCCTGTCTCCCGCATGACATCATCGATCCGCAAGAGGACACGGTCGGTCAAGGCAATCGGCATGTGTGGGAATCTCCATATCCATTGCGACACGTCAGGACGTGTCATGGATTCTGAAATATTCCCATTATCATGCAGGTTTCCAGAAAGAAGGACGGCCCGACGTTTCGTCCCTTAGAGATTTTTGTAGGGATCTATTTTCATGCGCTGGCACAGATGATGAAACGTCGCGTCATCAGATTCAAACCAGACATGGCGTTCTTGGAAATATCGCCCTTCTCTGATGCGCTTACGACGCCTGGCATGATCCAGTTCTCCAAACTCGTGAGACAACGCATCCAGCGCCTCTCGAGAACTCAGCCCGTCTGCGAGCAGACAGTCATATAATCTGGCTTCTTGGATTTTCTGACGAATAGCAGCCAGCTCAGCAAAAGCATTGTAGCCTCGACGCGTAAAGCTTAGGGCCTGGGGCAATAGCTTGATGGCTTCTTTTGGTAATACAGGAGATGAGTTAAATAAAAAATCACTATGATCACTAACCTCTCCAGCGCGGCGTTCACCTTCTGCCAAACAAAGAACCTCATATGCTATCCGCAGAAAAAAATCCGCCATTTCTGGCATAATAATCACATCAGAGACCGCGACTTCTTCTCCACCCTCGTCAGGTTCCAAAATACAGGTATGCACTAGATAATCATATACTTCCGCCCACATCAGAACTGGATTGTCTATTTCATCGGCCAATTTCATGGCACTTCTGTGCTTTTTTCGATGTACATGATTGGGGGTGTAACCACAGCCATATCCGGAACCAATCACCCCCAGTTCTTCCTCATCATCAGCCATGAACAAGCCTCCTGTTCCAAACAGCCGTTACCCAAACTTCATGTTTGTGAGTATTGCATGACATTCCCAGACACACCGGGACACAATCTGGTTTATGGACCGCCCGCATAAGCAATCGGTGAATGGCCGTTTTCATGACAGGCAGTCCTCAATGGCGTGGGCATATCGACCGATCCCATCGGCCAGCCATGCCAGTTCAGTGCCGGTCTGTTTGTCCCCCTCCGCCATGCGGGCCAGTATCCCGGCCATGACACTGATTTGCGTGGTGGCAGCCTGTATGGCCGCCAGCCGGTCGGGCGTTGCCAGGCTGGGCGGCGCTGTATGCGCGCGCCATGCCCGGTGGCAGGACGCGGAACTGCTACCCATCGCCTCGCCTACCTCGCGCCATGACAGGCCCTCCTTGCGGAGGTGTTCAATCCGGCGGAGGTCACGGGCGGACCAAGTGCGTGCCGGGCGGCTCATGCCCGGCCCTCCGGATCTGCGGACAGGAAAGCGATGAAAGCCGGGTCCATCGTCAGTTCGACCCAACGGGCTTTCCCCGCCTGGGCGATGGTCTCGACCACGTAATGCATCTGGCCACGGGACGCGCCGCCTTCCTTCCAGATGGAAAAGCCAATGGCATAGGCCGCGCCCTGCAGGTAATCGAGCAGCTTTGCCGCTCCTTCCCCGTCTGAGAACGTCTGTTCGGCTATCTGCCAGCCTATGAACTGCAGGTCCGGCACGATTGGCGTGACCGGGGCTTCCGGGCTCTTGCTCATGGCTTTACCTCCGCCCACAGGCGCATTGTCAGGATACCCAGCGCGTTGCCAGCCCGGATCGTCCAGGCTGATAGCGGGATGAGAAACCACAGGGCTGCATGGATCAGGATGCGTTTCATGATTGCCCTCCTGCGATCAGACGGCCGAGGATGTAGACCTGCCGATATTCCTTCACACCGGGCGCATTGCGACCACTGTAATAGGGCATGCGGCCATAGCGGGGACTACGCGGACCACAGGCAGGACGTGCCTTGTCCTTCCATACCGGTGCGATTTCGGGGGATTTATTGAAGACAGCGACCGCCAGTTCCCCGTTGTCCACGTTGGGGTCGTTGGCATCGAACAGGCAGAGACGCCCATCAATCATGATGATGCCCATGCCATCGCGGATCTGGAGCGGCGGAACGGTGGAAGCCGGTGCCGGTACGCCACGGCGGCGCATCCAATGAGGAATGAGGTTCATGTCACACACGCTCCGCAATGGCCGCGCATCGGCGCTCTATCTCTTGGGCCGCCCATTCTACGGCCATTCCGAAGCCCTGTAGGGCAATATCTGGATGCGGTTCATCTCTGGTGGTCATGGACCGACCTGCGAGGATCAAAAGGCGCGCAAGCTGGTCAATGTCGTGACGCGCATCGTGGACTGCCATGATCGCGCTTTTCTCAAACTGGTAGAGATCGCTCACTTCGCCTCTCCCTTCATCGCCAGAATGTCGCGTGCCAGGCTGGCCTCGATCTGGGTCGGGTCCGGGTCGAACAGCATCACCAGCCGGGCCTTGTCCTGCAGGTCGGCAAAGGACCGGGCACGGGTCTGGAC
>NZ_JBDNXK010000148.1:0-4586 GCF_047721705.1 Acetobacter sp.
ACTACAACACAACCTGCCAAACCGTATTTGAGTTGAGCGCGGGCATCGTCAAAGGCTGGACCATGCGCGGTGATGGCTGCTGAATCAGGTGGCATTTCAAAAGACCGCATAACCCTGTAGATCGGTGCGGGAGGGTGAGGGTTTACAGATATGAAACCTCGGCCTCATAGATGAATGAGAAGTGCCGTGCCGCAGGTTGTGATGGCAGAGGCAGGGTTCGCGACGGGAGAACAGGATGCGGTCGAGACAGGTGGCGCGGTTGGGTACAGCAGGCGCTGCGGTGGTGATGGCTCTGTCTGTCGCTGGATGCCAGAGCAATGCGCGGCAGGATGCCTACAAGCAGGTCGGCAGTGTATGTTCCTTCATGGCCCCCACCGTTTCGGGCGCCCGGAATTACGCGCCTGCGGGAGAAAAAGAGGCGCCCGACAGCAAGGTGGCGTATCCTGCTCCTGATACTCCCATCTATTGTGATCGCCCGCTTTCCACTTCTCTCAGTTCCATCATCGAACTGGGGAACTATACGGAAGCCCTGCATGTGTCGGGCTACTATGCTCTTTTGCAGCAGAAGGGGCCTTTTACGGTTTTCGCCATTCCGAATGAGCCGATGGAGCGTTATTCCGCCCGCTTCCCAGGCGGCCTGCTTGATCCGGCAAACAAGGCCGCGCTCAAGGCGCTGATTTCCTACACGATTGTCCCGGGCAACTGGACAATCCCCAAGCTGCAGGCAGCTCTTGCGAAAATGCCGACCCACGCGGGAAGCCTGAACACACTGGCTGGCGTGCCGCTGATCTTTACCGTGGAGCCTGGTACCGGAGAACTCGTGATTGGCAATGCGGCAGGCACGATCAATCGCCTCTGGGTGACGGGTGTGCCGCAGTCAAATGGCACGCTGTATTTTACGCAGTCTGCTCTTGAGCCGAAGGCTGTTGTGGCCGCTCCCGTCACAACGCAGCCGGTGGCGGCGAAAACTGCCGTGCCTCAGCATTGAGGAAACAGGGCTGCCCTTCATGTTGAAGGGGCGTTCTGTCAGCAAAAAAGGCCAGAGCATTTCGGTGCTCTGGCCTTTTATTTTGTCCGGGCTGTAAGCCTGCCGGGAAGAAAAACCCGAACAGGCTTGTCAGGCTTTAGCCCTCCATCGCGGCCAGGACGCCAGCCTTCACTGCGTTCAAGGCTGCGGCGGCTTCACTCGTATTGGGGCCGCCGGCCTGAGCCATGTCTCTCCGGCCACCGCCGCCTTTGCCACCGAGCGCGGCGCTTGCAGCGCGCACTAGGGTGACGGCATCGAGCTTTTCGGGCAATTCCGCATTAACGGACACAACCACACTGCCTTTGCCGTCCGCAGTCGAGACAAGAGCAACAACCCCCTTGCCAATCTGTTTGCCGATTGTTTCCGCAAGGCCCTTGAGTTCCTTGGCCGGTGTCTCGCCTACATTCCGTCCTACAAACGGTACGCCCGCAATCGTCTCGGCCTGTGGCGCTTCATTGCCGCCTGTGGCGAGTTTGCGCTGAAGGTCGGAAATCCGACGCTCCATTGCCTTGCGCTCGTCCAGCAGGACAGCAAGCCGCTCGGCCGTTTCCGCAGGTGTCACTTTCAGCATCGCGGCGACCTGAGCCAGCCGCTCTTCAGCAAGGACAGAGGCCGCCACGGCAGCCGGACCAGCGAGGGCTTCGATACGCCGCACCCCAGCTGAAACGCCACTTTCGGACGCAATACGGAAAAGACCGATATCACCCGTTCGGTTGACATGCGTTCCGCCGCAGAGTTCCACCGACCATGCCGGTTTGCCGTCGCTGCCGCTTGCCCCACCCATGGATACCACACGGACTTCGTCGCCGTATTTTTCACCGAAAAGCGCCATAGCGCCTTCCTTGGTGGCCTCTTCCGGCGTCATGATGCGCGTGGTTACGGGCGAGTTCTGCCGGATATGCGCGTTCACTTCGGCTTCGATTTCCGCCAGTTCTTCCCGCGTGATCGGGCGTGGCTGGCTGACGTCGAACCGCAGACGATCCGGCGTATTGAGGCTGCCTTTCTGGGTGACATGATCGCCCAGACGCCGCCGCAGAGCTTCATGCAGCAGGTGGGTGGCCGAATGGTGCGCCCGGATTGCGGAGCGGCGTTCATGATCCACCGTCGCGGTCACGGCCATGCCGGGTTTGAGCGTTCCTTCCGTCACTGTACCGTAATGCACGAGCAGATCGCCCAGCTTTTTCTGCGTATCGGATACGGCGACGCGCAGGCCGGGCGCGGTGATCTCGCCGGTATCGCCAACCTGACCGCCACTCTCGCCGTAGAACGGTGTCTGGTTCAGAAGGAGCGCCACTTCCGTTCCAACAGGAGCGCTGTCGATACTTGCGCCATTGGCGACAACGAATTGCACTTCGGCCTGTGCCGTTTCGGTCGTGTAGCCAAGAAATTCGGTTGCACCGAACGTGTCGCGGGCTTCGAACCAGACGGTCTCCACAGCAGCGTCGCCCGAACCGGACCATGCCGCACGGGCGCGGTCGCGCTGGACCTTCATCGCCGCTTCAAAACCGGGAACGTCCACGAGGTGGCCACTTGAACGCAGGGCATCCTGTGTCAGATCAAGGGGAAAGCCGAACGTATCATAGAGCTTGAATGCCACGTCGCCGGGCAGAGGTGTGCCTTTCGGCAGCTTTTCTGTTTCTTCGGCGAGCAGGGAAAGGCCGCGATCCAGCATGAGCTTGAACCGTTCTTCTTCGCCACGCATCGTCTCCCGGATAAGCGCTTCCGCCTGACCCAGTTCTGGGTAAGCAGCACCCATCTGAAGAATGAGGGCAGGAAGAAGCTTGTAGAAAACAGGCTCCTTGGTGCCCATCATGTGCAGATGGCGCATGGCCCGGCGCATGATACGGCGCAGCACATAGCCTCGGCCATCCTTGGAGGGTAGGACGCCGTCGGCGATCAGAAAGGCGGTGGAGCGCAGGTGGTCAGCGACAATGCGATGGCTGGCCTTGAACTGGCCATCCGCATTCTGCGACGTCACCTCGGCGGACGCCTCGATCAGGGCGCGAAATGTGTCGGTATCGTAGTTGTCGCGCTTGCCCTGCATGATGGCGGCAAAGCGTTCCAGCCCCATGCCTGTATCGATGGAGGGGCAGGGCAGCGGCGTGCGGGTGCCCGGCGGATCTTCAAAGAACTGCATGAACACGAGGTTCCAGATTTCGACGAAGCGATCGCCATCTTCGTCAGGGGAACCTGGAGGGCCGCCGAAGACATCTTCTCCGTGGTCGTAGAAGATTTCCGAACAGGGCCCGCAGGGGCCAACATCGCCCATGCGCCAGAAATTGTCTGATGTTGGAATGCGGATGATGCGGTCATCAGAAAGTCCCGCGATCTTGCGCCACAGACCAGCCGCTTCCTCATCTTCCGAATAAACAGTGACGAGAAGCTTTTCTTTGGGAAGCTTGAAGTCCTTTGTGATGAGATTCCAGGCAAGTTCGATGGCTTGCGGTTTGAAGTAATCTCCGAAGGAGAAATTACCCATCATTTCGAAGAAAGTGTGATGGCGCGCCGTGTAGCCTACATTGTCGAGGTCATTATGCTTGCCGCCTGCACGGACGACCTTCTGCGCCGTTGTCGCCCGGTTGTAAGGACGAGTTTCCTGCCCGGTAAAGACGTTCTTGAACTGCACCATTCCTGCATTGGTGAACAGCAGCGTCGGGTCATTGCTTGGAACAAGCGAGGACGAGGGGACGATCTGGTGTCCGTTGGACGCGAAGTAATCGAGAAAGGCTGAACGGATTTCGTTGGTTGTCGGCATGGTGCGGAGACGCGTCCTGATGGAAGTCGCGAGGCTGCAAAAAAAGAAGCCGGCGAATGAAAGGAAATAGATACTGTTTCAGCAATTCTAGCCCAGTCTGAGGGCGCAGGGAAAGATGCTGGCCTCCCGGTCATGGAACAGGTTCATGTTTTTTGATCATGCGGGGAAATATCGGCGTCCACCATGCCTGCCGTGATTTCCGCGAGTTCCACGACGGACTTGGGTGGCCGTTCACGGAAAACAAGCCGTTCGCTCAGTTTGAAATTGGCAAGCATTCCCGCCAACGCACCGGCTGCAAGTGCTGCAATGGGGAATTTCTGGCTCATCGGGATGAAATAGAACAGCAGGTAAACGGTGCCGCGATTCAGGCAGAATCCAAGACTGTTGGCTGATAGAAACCGTAGCCACTGGAGAACGGGATGGTCGTGACGACCAACGTCACCGAATGTCCAGAAGCGATTTGCCGCCCAGTTAAGAGAGGCTGCTACAAAATAGGCGGCTAGTACTGCGGCGTTCAGGCCGATGACATCCCGTAGGGCATACACGGTGCCCGTATCCCACAGAAACCCCAGAGCACCGACCACTCCGAAGCGCAGAAGACGCATCAGCGATTTATTCTGGGTGATAGGTGATGGAGGAAGATCGGTCATGCGGCACTCAAAGCGGATGCCGAGAAAGAATCGGCGACAAAAAAAGGGCGCCCATAAGGCGCCCTTTCTCGTAGCGTTTCCTGAAAGATCCTGAAAGCGGGATCAGTGCAGGATGATTTCCACGCGACGGTTCTGCGGCTCGCGGGTGTTCGGA
>NZ_JBDNXK010000149.1:0-4566 GCF_047721705.1 Acetobacter sp.
GCAGCGCACCTGGCTCGCGGCCTTACGAACTAGAGCGGAGATCAAGCCCCCGAAAGATAGCTCTCACACATTCCAATGACCGGGAAGGTTTCAAGATAACTACCAATTATTTCAGCAAGTTTATCTTTTGAGATGGTCAATTTCTGACCGAACGACGGCCTCTTCTACGAATAAAGTGGTGATGAAATGTACAACATCATGGGTAACAAAATCCTTTTTGTTGGTAGTGTAAGCCTTTCAGTTGTAGGCGTTCTAGTGCTGTTTATTGGAGTCCTCTACAGGGAAAAGAGGGTTATATTTAACGGGGCTGCGCTTGTGCTGGGAGCGGTACTTTTCCTTGCGGGTGGCATTATATTGTCGCCGAAGAAAGCGGCTTCAGAACCGTTGTCGCAATTCGTCCAGGCACATCAGCCAGATCGCCGAACAGTGTCAGGTTGATAGCAAGGACGTGGAGAAACGCCCGATGAAGACTTCCGGACTAGACGTGTTTGATAGCGTCAAGGCGGCACAAGATCCTTGGACGCAGGAGGAACTTCTGAACATGGCATGGGCAGATGGCGACGCAGCGGCGTTTGCTCATGCTCTTTCGGTCATAGCGCGCGCGCAGGGAGCGGACGATATTGCGAAGGAAGCCCTGTCTGGAAAAGGCGATCTCGACCTGACCGGCCTGTTCCGCGTCATGTCGGCGTTCGGCATAAAGGTGGCGTTTCACACGACGGGCTGAGGCGGCCCGCGCTGATGGGATGGCGGCCCGATAGGCCGCCACAGAGTAATCAGCCCCGCTAAGGGGCTTCAGTTTACCGCTGTTCAGGTCCGTTTGGAGATACGCAATGCCTGTGCATCACGCATTGAGCGGAACGCCAGAACGATCTGTTTACTGAAAGCGGGGCTGAACTGGCCGCGCGCGGCCCGATCTTCCAGCGTGTAGGACGTTTCGAGGATGTCGTAATTCACTTCGTCCACCATCACCCACAGGGGCATGTCCGTATTCAGCTTCGCCCTGCGGGCTTCGGTTTCCGGAATCAGCACGGCCTGACGATCAGCGGCAGGCTCTTTGCTCGTGATTGGCAGGATGAAGAGGTGATGCTTGCCGTCCCGGTCAATGGCGACGACGACGACACAGCTCGGCCGCTTTTTTCGGCCTTCCGTCTCACCTCGTAAATCCTGCCATTTCCAGAGATAGTGATAGTCGATGACCTGGCCGACACGCGGGAAGTCATCGGCCATTCAGATAGTCCTCAATCCCCTGATCGCACAGGGCAGCGACATCTTCGGGCATATCGTTGACGGCATAAGCCTTCTGACTGCCTGTATCCCTGCTGGTCAGCGTCTCGTATCGCTCCATCGACATGACAACAAACCGGGGCTTGCGATGCTTGGTGATGGCAACGGGGGCGACGGCTGCGGCCTCGAAGAGATCGCCGGTATTACGGGTCAGGTCGCCTGCTGCAAACTGCTTCACTGGCTGTATCCTCTCACGGGGCAATATCAAGAATATACAGAAATTCCCAATATTCCGCAAATTAAATCGCTGAGGATAGCAGAGGCGCGGCGGCCTACAGGGCCGCCAAATGATACACAGCCCCCGTTAGGGGGCTTCCGTTTATCGTGGCTATCCCGAGGGGAGAAGAGACTATGCCACAGAGGGCACAACCATCCGCCCTTCTGTGCTCACCTCGCTGATTTTTTCGCGACCAGCAGCGCGGCCACAGGTCCGCCCCATGCGCCCAGCAGGCCGAGAACGGCGATTGCGGTCAAGAACCAGAGTGGTAAAGCCACGGGCGAGGCATCGGCTCCCATCATCATCGGCAGACCCAGCACGCCGAACATGAATTGAAAGAAGACAACGGGCAGAGCGATGATTTTCACAGATCGAAAGCTGTGCGTGAACATCACAGACAGACCCGCCACCATGACAGAAAAAATGAGACCGGCCGTCAGGATGCCTATCCCATGAAGGGCCAGGAACCATTGCGGCAAGAGTTCCAGCCCACGGTCCCGCATCAGACAGAACATAATCACGACACCAGCCACAAAACCGAAAGTCACGATCAGTTTCAGCGTGTCGATGGCATCAGCAATATGCCCAGCAAGACGGTCAACGCCATTTGGCGCAGTATTCTGCTCTGTTGTCATGTCCTGATTCCGCTAGAACCTGTTTTGCCGTTGCTACCATAAACCCGGTCTTATCCGTAAGAAATTGCCGGTCGCTTATAGGAGCGGGAATTGATTTCGACTTACTCGCGCCGAGGTAACGCGCTGTCCGCCTGATTTTCGGGTTTCTCACTTTCTGGTATCTCGGAAAGAAGAGACAAAAGAGTATCGGGAACAGGTTCTTTCACCACAGCACCGAACCGAGCACGCAACGCGCGCTTCAGCCAAGACGCCAGAAAATTTTCATCTGAATACTTGTGCATATCCGATCCTTCCCACTGCATTTTAATCGGATCGCCCACGACAGGAAGATTCTGGCGTCGTGGGGCACTCCACAATATTGCGAGCCCGGCATCATCCGCCGGAGCGGGTGGCCGGGGCGCAATGCCCCGGCCGGTTGTTGTCATGCGGCCGCTGCGCCGGGTGTGCGGAGAAAGGCCGGAAGCCATCCACTTTCCGCTGCGGCCTTGGCCGCGTCGGTGGCGAGGGCATCCCGTTTTGCCTTCTGCCAGTCGCCGGGGTTTGCTCCTGCCTCGGTGATGTAGTCGGCAATGGTGGATTTCGTCAGCGAACGGAAGAAGTTGTCCGCATCGGGCTTCCACCATTCGCGCATGTCGAAGCCGATCGAGGCTGCGATGTCACGCGATGAACCGCGCTGCCTGTCCTCGGACCAGTCCTCCTTTCCGGCATTCACGAAGGGCAGGGCGCAGGCGGCAAGGATTTCGACCAGTTCGCTTTCGGTACGGCCCAGCAGCCACGGCCACAGCCGATCATCCTGCGGGATGCGCAGAGGGTTGAGGCGTTCCAGCCGATATTCGGCAACCGCGCACATAGCCGGGTTGGTTGCCTTGTCGTGCGGCGTTTCGGGCGTCTCGAAGCGGGGAGACATTGCGCCGTGGTGCTGCATCAGAAGCGCATGGACCAGAACCCGCAGGACCATCACGCTGTCCCGCGCAAGCGTAGCCTGTAGGGCGGCTGTCCGCTCGCGATAGAGCGTTTCCATCAGACCGTTGGGAATGGTGGGCACGGCACTGTCATTCTCGGCTGTGCTGGCGCTGGCGGCGTCCTTCTTCTTCGCGCCGGGTTTGAGCACGCCCACATAGGTCGTGCCGATCTCCGCCCCCTCGGTCATGATGAAGACCCCGGCCTGTTCCTTCTGCTCGGCGCTCCACAGGTGAGCCGCATTCTGCAATGCCTCAAGCTCGGCGGTCAGGGCGTCGTATTCTTCGTTTTCCTCGTCGGTCAGGCCCTGGGACTGCTCGTTTTCCTCGATCTCGGTCAGCCGGTCGGCAATCGCCTCGATGCGTGCGGCATCCTCGGCGGTTGGCTCGGCCTGTTTTGGCGACAAGCGAGGGGTGGAATAGAACCAGCTTGGCCGGTCCGTGATGCGTTCAACCCATGACCAGCCTTCGGCCCTGAACCCGGATTCGACTTCGCCCAGCTTCTTTTCGGCCAGTTCGTGCAGAAGCGGGGTATCGGTCAGGAAACCGTTCTCTCCGAACAGGTCCTGCACCACGGTCCCGCCCGCAGCGCGGTAGGTATCCAGTCCGACGAAGGAGACGATGCGGCTGCTTTCGGGAACGGCCCCCTGCATGAGCCGGTTCTTGATGGAGTGCGGGGCAACCTGAAAGTGCGTATCCAGCACCCATTGCAGCACACTGTCCTGCGCCTCGTGATCGTCCGCCACGGTGAAGGCCGAAACCTGTTCGAGCGTTAGCTGATCCTGTCGGAAGGCGCTCATGACAGCAGGAGAGACGGACGCCAGTTTCAGGCGCTTCGCGACGATTGAAACGGAGACGCCAAAACGCTGCGCAATCTGCTCGACGGAGCGTCCCAATTCGACCTGTCGGGCAAACGCCTCAAACTGGTCGGCCGGGTGCATCGCATGACGCTGCACGTTCTCGGCAAGGCTGATTTCCTCGGCTTCCTCGGGTGTCACGATCCGGCAGAGAACGGACTTGTCCTCGGTCCAGTCGCCGCGTTCGACCAGCAGGGACATGGCGAGAAAGCGTCGGCCGCCCGCGACAACGCCGAAGCGATCACCATCCGGCACGACGACAAGGCTCTGGATCAGGCCAACAGCTTTCAGGTTATCGGCCAGTTCTTCGATAGCGATGGCGGGCACCGTGCGCCGGACATTCAGGGGCGAACGGAACAGCTTGCTGAAGGGGATGCGTGTCCCGTCTGTATCGTTGGCGGGCGTCGTGATTGGCGTCGGCGTCTTGCTCGTAGTCTTTCTGGCGGGCTTCGTGGTGGCTTTCTTGGGCTCACTGCGGAGTGTTGCAGACATAGGGTTTACCCTCCCTGCACCGGGCGGGGAGGAAGGACCATCCCCCCACGTTTTCCCGCCCGGTGTTCTTATTATATACACGATATAATAAGGGAGAGGCAAGAGAAAAATGCAGTTTTTCA
>NZ_JBDNXK010000150.1:0-4529 GCF_047721705.1 Acetobacter sp.
GGCACAGCCTTACACATTCAACCTGCAACCGTTCTTTCTGAATCCCGATGCGGCGGTGCAGGCCTATGCCTCGTCCGAGCCGTTCGAGGCCCGGCAGCATAATGTGCCTACGCGGTTTTTCCCGTTTGCCGATATCGGTTATCCCCCTTACGGTACCCCGGTTCTCACCACCCATGCTTTTGCCGAAAAGAATGACGCAACCGTGGCGGCGTTCGTCAAAGCCTCTCTGCTGGGATGGAAAGATTACCTGCTGGATCCAGCAGCGGGGAACACCCTGATCCGCAAAGCCAACCCACGCATGTCTGACGCTCAGCTCCAGTTCGGGCACGAGACCCTGACGAAAATGAAAGTGCTGGGAGAAGGGGATGCGGCGACCGGCGGCATCGGAACAATGACGGAAGCACGGTGGCACACCACGTATGACTTCATGGTCACCAATGGTCTTCTGGATCAGGCGACCGACTGGAAATCCGCCTTTACGAACCATTACGTAGAGCAGGCAAAGGTCATGCCCGTATGAATGACATTGTTATCCGCAATGCCTGTGGGGTTTTTACGGGCCTGAAAGGCGCGCAGGCTCGGCGGACCGGCGATATCCGCATTCATGACGGACGGATCGCAACCATTGGCGACGTGCCGGAACAGCCGGGTGACACCGTGCTGGATGCGCGCGGTGGCGTGGTCATGCCAGGTCTTGTGTCCACCCACCACCATCTGTTTCAGACCATGCTGAAAGGCATTCCATCGGCCATTGATGCGCCTCTGGAAAAGTGGCTGCGACTCGTACCGAACACATACTGGCGCTTTCTCGATGAAGAAGCGCTCCAGACGGCAGCGCAGGTCGGCATGGCCGAACTGCTGCTGTCCGGTTGCACCACTGTTGCCGATCATCATTATCTTTTCCCCGACAGCTACCATTACGATCCGGCGGCAATTCTGTTTGAAACGGCGGAACAGCTTGGCATGCGCCTTGTTCTCGCGCGCGGGGGCACGACCCGCACGCGCAAGTTCGACACGGACCAGATTGTCCCTGCTCCAACGGAGACGCTCGATGTGATGCTGAAACGCATCGGTGATCTCGTCTCGCGCTATCATGATCCCGCACCGGACAGTCGCAGACGTATCGCCATCGCACCCAACACACCGACATGGGGCGTCACGCCGGATGAACTGCGCGAACTGGCACGGGCAGGACGAAGCATGGGGATCGGGCTGCACACGCATCTTTCGGAAACGGACAATTATGTCCGTTATTGCCTCGATGTGTATGGTATGCGGCCAGTGCAGTTTGTCGCAGAGCATGAGTGGGTAGGGCCGGATGTATGGTTCGCTCATCTGGTTCATCTCGACGATAGCGAAATCGCTCTTCTGGCGCAGACCGAAACCGGAATGGCGCATTGCCCTCAGAGCAATGGGCGCCTCGGGTCCGGCATCGCGCCAGCCGTTGCTCTGGATCGAGCGGGTGGGCGTGTATCGCTGGCTGTGGACGGGGCGGCGTCCAACGAGGCGTGCGACATGGGTGCGGAAATGCACATGGCATGGATGGTGCATCGTGCTGCTCACGGTGCCGATGCCGTGACCTGCGAAGACGTGGTGCGCTGGAGCACAGCGGAAGGGGCGCGTATTCTGAGCCTGCCTGACATTGGTGTTCTGGCGGAAGGCATGGTCGCCGATCTGGCTGTGCATGATCTCAGCCACCCCCGTCACGCTGGTCTTGCTGACCCGATGCTTGGTCCGGTGGCTTCTGGTGCGGCGTGTGTAAGGCATGTCCTTTCCGCAGGCCGACCGGTGGTGGTGGATGGCGCCATTCCGGGGCTGGATATGCAGGAACTGATGGAACGCTCGCGCAGGGTGGTCAGCCGACTGGCCAGGGAGGCTGCGGCATACGTGTGAGTATGCTTCACTATCGAGAGACATGGCGGTGGTTCGCTATCGCCATGTCGCGGATATGCTACGGTGCGGTTCGTATAAACCGCATGGCAGCAGAAGAGCCGTTCCGATGGTGGGTGATTTCAGGCGTTTCAAGAACCTCAGCCCGTTTGAGCTGAAGGATAAGCTCATTCGTATGGCCACCCGAAAATCGGGGCGTGTCATGCTGAACGCCGGACGCGGGAACCCGAACTTTCTCGCCACGCTGCCCCGTTCCGCCTTCTTCCATTTCGGACAGTTCGCTCTTGCTGAATCCGAGCGCTCCTTCTCGTATATGAGCGCCGGTGTTGGCGGCCTCGTGCGGATGGATGGCATTGAGGATCGGTTCGACCGCTTTCTCTCAGAGCGGCGCGGCCACAATGGGATATTCTTCCTTGCCCGCGCCCTGAGTTACGTCCGTGACCAGATGGGACTTTCCGCTGAGGCGTTTCTCTACGAAATGGCCGAGGGGATTCTTGGCTGCCATTATCCGACGCCCCCCCGGATGCTGCCTCTGAGTGAGCAGGTTGCCGGGCATTACGTTCTCAAGGAAATGACCGGGGATACGCTGTCGCGTGATGAGGTCGATTTCTTCGCCGTTGAAGGGGGTGCGTCGGCGATGGCGTATATCTTCAACTCGCTGAAGGAAAACGGACTCATCAAGGCAGGGGACAAGGTGGCGCTGGGGATGCCGATCTTCTCGCCCTATATCGAAATTCC
Organism: Acetobacter sp.; assembly: GCF_047721705.1. Lineage (GTDB taxonomy): Bacteria > Pseudomonadota > Alphaproteobacteria > Acetobacterales > Acetobacteraceae > Acetobacter. The sequence goes on from NZ_JBDNXK010000150.1 coordinate 2,629, forward strand.
TCAGCTCAAGGAGTTCGGGCTTGAGACTGTCGCCATTCATGCATCGCCGGAGGCCGACTGGCAGTACCCGAAAGAGGAACTCGACAAGCTGCGCGATCCCGCAGTGCGTATCTTTTTCTGTGTGAACCCGAGCAATCCGACCTCGGTGAAGATGGACGATGCGTCCATGCAGGAAATCGCGCGTATCGTACGGGAAGAGCGGCAAGACCTGATCATCATCACCGACGACGTTTATGGCACCTTCGCCGATGATTTTCGGTCGCTTTTCGCGGTCTGCCCACGCAACACGATCCTTGTTTATTCCTTTTCGAAATATTTTGGCGCGACAGGTTGGCGTCTCGGCGTTATCGGCATGCACAAAGACAACGCCATCGATGGACTGGTGCGTCAGTTACCTGCGACGGTTTCGGCTGGGCTGGCCGAGCGCTATTCCACGCTGACGACAGATCCGGGAAGTCTGAAATTCATTGACCGGATCGTGGCGGACAGTCGGTTGGTGGCTCTTAATCATACAGCGGGTCTGTCTACGCCTCAGCAGGTGCAGATGGTGATGTTTGCCCTGTTCTGCCTTATGGATGAGGGTGAGCATTACAAACAGACGGTCAAAAACATCATCCGTCGTCGCGAGGTGACGCTTTATAAGGCGCTCGGTGTTCAACCCCACGAGGATGCGAACGCAGTCCATTATTATACGATGCTCGATCTCAAGAGTATCTGCTGTTCGCTCTATGGTGAGGAGTTTGCCAACTGGGTGGCCAAGCGTTCCAGCAACAGCGAGATCCTGTTCAGGATCGCTGATGAAACGGGAATCATTCTTCTGCCGGGCGAGGGCTTTGGTGTGCAACACCCGGCAGCGCGCGCCTCACTCGCCAATCTCGACGAGTATAACTACATTTCAGTTGGCCGTTCACTGAGAAAGATGGCCGATGAATATTATCAGGCGTTTCTCAAGAGTAGGAAAAGCTAGCGCCGTTTTCAGAAGCGCGCTGGTTTCCGCAGGATCAGTGTACCCCAGTCCCCTTCACGAAGATGACGTTCCAGCACGAGACCACAGCGTTGGTGAGCCGCCAGAACCATGCGCACCTGTGTGTTCAGGAGCCCAGCGAGAATAACGGTTCCGTTGGGTGCCAGATAACGGGAAAGATCTTTCGCCATCAGACAGAGAGGACGCGCAAGGATATTGGCGAAAACGAGATCATAAGGGGCGCGGCGACGGATTTCCGGTGTAGACCAGCCATTGCCCAGCCGCGCTTCGATCAGTTGTGACAGGCCGTTGCGCGCCGCATTTTCCTGGGTGATGCGCACCGACCAGGGATCAATGTCGGTTGCGAGAACGGGGCGGTGAAGAAGTGCCGCGGCTGCCATGGCAAGAATGCCGGAACCGCATCCGAGATCGAGAATACGTTGAGGCTTGCGATAGGCGATGAGTTCAAGGGCGCGGAGACAGCCCCGCGTTGATCCATGTTCCCCTGAGCCGAAAGCCATGCCTGCATCAAGTGTAATGGTGATGCGGTTGCCATCGGGCGGTGTATCAAGATGCGACCCACGCACCACGAAACGTTTACCGACTTCCTGCGCGGGAAAGGACTCGTACGTTCGTGCAAGCCAGCCGTCCGTTTCCGTATAGGTTCGTTCCAGCTCGGCAGTTACGCCTGTCGTGAGGGCTGCAAGGGCCAGAGCGGCGGCGAGTTCCTCCTCACCGTGCCCAGTGTCCTTCACTCCTTCCACCCGCCAGAGACGTTCTTCTTCATCAAATTCGAAAATGCCCACCGTCGGACAGACGGTGCTGATGGCCGTCTCGTATCCTTCAACAGCCGCTTCCGGCACCGTGACGGAAATCGTTTCCAGATCAGTCGCGTGACGACGGCGGTTGAGGGACATGAAAGGCTCCGGGGTAAGAT
>NZ_JBDNXK010000151.1:0-4514 GCF_047721705.1 Acetobacter sp.
AAGGCCGCAGCGCTCCACAGAAAACAGACTGGCGGCGTTACAGGGATCGCAACCATATCGAGTGGATGTTCAACAGGCTCAAGCAGATGCGCCGCATAGCGACCCGCTACGACAAGACCGCCTTATCCTTCATGAGTTTCCTCAATATCGCCGCCGCAAAACTCTGGATTGGGTCTTTTGTCAACGTGACCTAAAACTCACGCGCCAGGCATATCAACCACCGGTTCTTCATCCCTGTAGGTCCGCTTCCGAATATCAGTGCCGCAAAGCCGACATTCCGTTTCCGCCTACATTTCGGCTGTCAATTTACCGGGATCAATATTCCCAAACCGGACTTAAATAGAAGACAAGCCTCACGAATGCTCGCTGTGATGCTTCTCCTTAATATTCGAGATGCCGTAATGTCTCCGGATAAGATCGCCAAGACCGCCAACTGCATGGCTGAGCCGTCCCCGCCGCGAGTGAAGTACCAAATCCACCGAGCCGAGAGATGGTAGTAACCGTCCAGCAATGCTCGGAACAAGTTGTTCCGTCAGGTCTTCGGCAAGGGGGGATACTCCCAGTCCGGCATTGACGGCGGCCAGAATACCCGTGAGCGAGGGACTCACGTAAGTTATGTTCCAGGAAAATCCTTCCTCTTCGAGTTGCCTGATTGCGCGTTGGCGATATGTGCACGGTTCTGGGAAGAGTACAAGTGAGACAGGTCCCGTTGGAGATATCCGTCCGGCCCATACTACGGCTCGCTGGGCAAGGACTTCGCCGTCTGCTGATCGAGTCTGTTTGGTCAGAACATGGTCAAGGCGCTGAGCGTCCAGGGCGGCGATAAGATAATCGCTATTGCCTACTTCAACCTCCAGACGTGCGTCCGGATGCTGTCCGGCGAAATCTGCAAGAAGGCGCGTGAATCCGCGACCACTGGCGAAATCATCAGGGAGTCCGATGCGCACAGCCCCGGTCAGGGATGTGCCGGCCAGTCGTGATCGGGCTGCCTGTTCAAGTCGCAGAATCTCGCGAGCGTATCCGATGAGGTCACGTCCCGGTGCCGTCAGGGCGACAGATCCTCCACGATCACGGTCGAGAAGCCGATGACCGGCCTGTTCTTCCAGGCGTTTTATATGGCCGCTGATCGTGGACTGGGTTGCGTTGAGGTGTCTGGCAGCTTCCGTGAAGCCCCCCATGTCGATGACGGCCAGAAAACTGCGCAGGCATATCGGAGAGAGCATGACATTTCTTATCGTGTATTGCGATATGATAAGAACATATATCCATTTCTGAATTAAGATGAAAGCATGCATAGCAGGGATGGAGGCGCTCTCATGCAGGAAACAAAGATTACAACATCCCAACTCGACATCGTATGCCGGATATTAGGCCCCGAGGACGGGTTTCCCGTTATCCTGCTTCATGGCTGGCCAGACGATGCGCTGACATGGAACCGAATGCTGCCGGATCTGCATGGCGCTGGTTTTCGGACCTATGTACCCTGGCTGCGTGGCTGTGGCCTTACGCGCTTCCGGGAGCAGGATGCTCCAAGAAATGGACAACTCGTAGCGCTGGCGAAGGATATGCTGGAAATGGCCGATGGCCTGGGGCTTTCTCGCTTCAGCCTGATCGGTCATGACTGGGGGGCTCGGGCTGCCTACATCGCCTCCGCTTTAGCGCCTGGCCGAATAGCCGGGTGCGTGGCTCTGTCCGTGGGATGGGGAACCAACGCTCCCGACCAGACAATGTCGTATCGACAGATGCAGAATTATTGGTACCACTGGCTGATGGGGCTCGATCGTGGTGCTGATCTCATCCGGAACGATCGGCAGCGTTTTATGCGCTATATCTGGTCGATCTGGAATCCGGCATGGGGAATCCCTGAAGAGGAATTCGCGGCGACGGCTCTGGCGTTCGAAAACCCTGATTGGGCTGACATTACGCTCCATTCCTATCGCGTTCGCTGGGGACTGGCGCCGCGTTCGCCAGCTTTCGAGGAACTGGAGAGACGTGTCGCTGCTGACCCAGTCATTCATGTGCCCACACTCGTGATCCACGGAAGCGATGATCCTTGCAATGACCCAGAGACGTCATCAGGAAAGGACCATCTGTTCGCAGGTCATTATGAGCGGCACATTCTTGCCAGAACCGGCCATTTCCCTCAACGCCAGAGTGCAGCCTCGGTAACGGAGCTTGCCGTGCCCTTTCTTTTACGAAGCAGTGGCTAACAGGTGCTCCCTATCAATGACTGACCGATCTCGAATCGTTCTGCGCGCTCGCGCAAGCTTCCAATCTCCGTTCCGTCCGTTAGAGGACTGATCACGTTGACAACTTCCGCCCTCAACCAAGCCGTTGAACGCTTCATTACCCTTCTGCGAAAGCGGAGATTAGTTAATTTTTTCGAGTTGAGTTCCTGGTTTCTTTTGCCGTGCCAATGCCTTCGAACAGTAATCTCACGATGCGATGGGCTAATTCGTAGTTTAGTGTCTCTCCCAGAAGCAGCGGATACCAAAATGCGCCGTGCAGCATCGTGACCGCAGTATCAATATCAGTGTCATTGCGTATTTCGCCTCGTGCGGTGCCGAGCTGAATGATATTTGCAACGATTTCTGCCCTTGGCTGGACAAAGCGCTGTTTGAAGATTTCTCTGAAATCCGGGTCGCTTTGAGCCGAGGCGATCAAACTTCTAATCGCGGGGCCGTCAGTCGTTAGGTTTTTGAAGACCTGTCCCAGAAACAGATTTAACTTTTCTTCCGTCGTTCCGTCAGCGTGGCAAAGCTCGGCATTTTGCGCGCTCGCAAGGAATGCCTCTAATACCAAATCTGCTTTGCCTTGCCAGCGTCGGTAAAGCGTCTGGCGACCCACTTGAGCCTCAGCTGCTATCATCTGAACGCTCACAGCCTCATAGCCATGTGCGATCACGAGCCGCCGTGCAGCAGCCAGTAGCGCCGGACCTGCGGTGTCATCGCGAGGCCGTCCCGGTGAACGGAGATCTACCGCTGTCATGAATTCTCCCATTGCGAGACCGTGGTCTCGAATATATATGATACCGCAGTCTCGTTATCATAAGAAGGAACGCATCGCCAGCAAATGGTGCGTTTTCATAGGAATAATCCATGCAGATCGTCGCCCAGTCGCCGCAAAAGACCCCGCTCGCGCCTATAGGAGCCTTTACGTTGCTCTCGGTCGCGTCTCTGACAATCATGGTCGGATGTGCGATCGTTCCGGCGCTTCCGAGCATTGCTCCGGCTCTTGGGGTCCCGCATGCATCGAGCTGGCTCGTCACGCTGCCGTCCTTGGGTGTCGTTCTCTTGGCGCCCATTGCAGGACGGACCATCGATAAAATCGGCAATCGGCGCGCGCTTTGCCTGGGCTTGGCGCTCTATGGCCTCTTGGGGCTTGGCGCATTGGCGACCCACGGCCTTGTCGCCGTGTTTGCTGACCGCATTTTCCTGGGAGGAGCGACAGCGCTGGTAATGTCAGCCGGGACGGGGCTTATTTCTGAATTCTATGCCGGCTCCGCGCGCATGCACATGATCGCGCGTCAAGGTATGGCGATCGAACTAGGAGGCATAATTTTCCTATTTGTCGGTGGCCTACTCGCGAAACTCGGCTGGGCCGGACCTTTTTCACTCTATGCCATCGCCTTTGTATTTCTCCTTATGGTGCTTGCCTTCGTACCTTCGGAACAACAAAGCGAAAGGCCGGAACGGGAGAGTTTATCAACGACCACGAAAAATGGCATTCGCATTGTCTATGCAGCCGCTTTGCTGTCGATGACCGTGTTCTTTACGGCCGTCATCGTGCTTCCGTTCCGATTGGCCGTTTTTGTTCCCCACCATTTTACTGAAAGCGAGGTTGGGTATTTTCTAGCTTTCGTCTCCCTGGTCGCGGTTGGAGCAGCTTTTACCATGCCTCGCCTCGTGCGACGGCTGGGAGAGTTAAGAACCTTGGCGGTGGCATTTTGCGCTTATGCACTTGCCCATACCTGTTTCACGTTCGCCCTCTCACTACCTTTGTTGATTCTTGGTGCGGTTTGTCTTGGGTGTGGGTTCGGGTTTTCCATTCCCCTCGTCAATCATATGACCGTAGAGCGCTCTAGTTCCGCTCAACGCGGCAAAGCGCTCGCCTATCTCTCAATGGCAATTTTTGTCGGCCAATTCATGTCTTCATTCATGGATTTCATGCCCGGCGGTTATGTGGCAATATTCAGAACCGCAGCAATAGCGGCCATATGCACGGCAATCGCATATGGTCTTTTGCTACGCGGGCAGGTGCAGCCAAATGAACTTCAATCTGATTGATTGCTTGTGTGCGAATCACATTGCCGAATGGTCAACAGGCTAAGAACGACGCAGACCGTCTTTGCGAATGTCCGCTGCCATTCTCTCTCATCCAGAAAGAGACATTCGGCTTTCCCCCCCCTAAACTGCCTGTCAGCTCAGCAGAAACAGAGCAGACAGGCAGCAGTCGCCCTCATCTCGGTCGTTTGGACCACAAGATTATTTGTCAAATAGCGGACATCAGCGCTT
>NZ_JBDNXK010000152.1:0-4498 GCF_047721705.1 Acetobacter sp.
AACGAGGCGTCCCTTTCAGGGAGTGAGACCCTCGCTCTGGCTTCTCAACTGGAGAACCTGAAGAACGCCGAAACCGGAACGCACTCGACTGGCGATGATGCCATGAAAGAAACTGCGGTCGCTCCAGTTCCGTCGCCACCAAAACCTGCGGCGATCAGGGCGACGGCAAAAAGCTGGGTTCAGGTGAAATCCATGGATGGCAAAGTGGTGTATGATCACATCATGGAGCCGGAAGAAACATGGGAGTTTCCGGCGGAAGGGGCCCCCTTCACTTTGACAGTGGGGAATGCTGGCGGCACAGTTCTTACTGTTGATGACGTGGTGACGCAGCCTTTGGGGCGTAATGGTGCGGTCCGGCGGAATGTGACAGTGACGGAAGCCGCTATCCGGGACGGTAGCATTGCGCCTCTGTCGGCTGCGGATGCTGATATGTCGGCTCCCTCGCAGTCAACGACTCCAAAAGCGGAGGAGGGCGGGGACGACGGGTTTGCTCCTGTTCCGCCCCCACCGCCACCGGTTGTCAAACCACGGGTAAGGCCTCCGGTGCGCGCGCCGGAACGAGAATTGTCTGCGGATGATCTCAATGCCCGACAACTGAACACGCTGGGCAGCTCGCCGGGCTCGCCCCATATGTAGCAAACAGGACACGGCTTCGCAGGAAGCAGGGACCGCCATGCCGTCTCCGGTCTGGCATTTGGCGGTCAAATTTGGCAGGAAGGCCAAAACCGTTACGGACACCCCCGTCGCAGGTTTCATCCAGCGGCGGCTCTCGTCCTGGCAGGAGGATTGAACGATGAGCGGCTACAGACCCTATCAGCATATCGAGCGCCGCAAGTCGCGCCAGATTCACGTCGGTAAAGTGGCGGTCGGTGGTGATGCGCCGATCTCCGTGCAGACAATGACCAACACGTTGACCAGCGATGCGCAGGCGACGATCGCGCAGATCCGTCGTGCCGAGTTGGCTGGTGTGGACATTGTTCGCGTGTCCTGTCCTGATGAGGAAAGCACGGCGGCTCTGCACGAGATCGTGCAGGAAGTGAATGTTCCCATCGTCGCGGATATTCATTTCCACTACAAGCGTGCCATCGAGGCTGCGAAAGCCGGTGCGGCCTGCCTGCGCATCAACCCCGGCAACATCGGTAGCGCCGAGCGTGTCCGTGAGGTTGTGAACGCCGCGAAGGACCATAACTGCTCCATCCGTATCGGCGTGAACGCCGGTTCGCTGGAAAAGCACCTGCTTGAAAAATACGGTGAGCCGAACCCCGATGCGCTGGTCGAAAGCGCTCTGGAGCATGCCAAGATCCTTGAGGATCACGACTTCCACGAATTCAAGATCAGCGTGAAGGCGTCGGACGTCTTCCTTGCTGTGGCGGCTTACCAGCAGCTTGCCGATGCGTGCGATCACCCCTTGCATATCGGCATCACCGAGGCTGGCAGCCGGCGCGCTGGAACGGTGAAGTCCTCCATCGGTCTTGGAAACCTGCTGTGGGCGGGTGTGGGCGACACGATGCGCGTTTCTCTTTCCGCTGAGCCGGAAGAGGAAGTGCTGGTTGGCTGGGACATCCTGAAGTCCCTCGGCCTGCGTCATCGCGGTGTGAAGATCATTTCCTGCCCGTCCTGTGCGCGTCAGGGCTTCAACGTCATCCAGACGGTGCAGACGCTGGAAGATCGCCTCGCGCACATCAAGACGCCGCTGACTCTGTCCATCATCGGTTGCGTGGTGAACGGTCCGGGTGAGGCGCTGATGACTGACCTCGGCGTGACCGGTGGTGGTTCGGGTCGTCACATGGTCTACTCGGCTGGCAAGCAGGATCACACCGTTCCGGCTGATTCGATGATCGAACACATCGTTAGTCTTGTCGAAGACCGTGTGTCGAAGATCGAAGCTGAGGAAGCCAAGGAAAAGGCGGAAGGTGTTGAGCTGCCGCTGCCTGACCTCGCCAGCGCGAAATAAAACGGTTCTCCTCGGGCGACTGGCTCGTGGAGACATGATTGATGACACGATGAAGAGAACGGTCGTCTTTTTACGCTGAACTGTTGTTCGTCAGTCGTAAAATTGGTGACCTGTTCTCGGCAATCTTTCGCACGCCTTCATCCAAGCCGGAGTTTCTTTCTTGAGCGCCATAAAGCCTGTTCGCGGTACCCATGATCTGATCGGTGAGGATCAGCGACGGCATGCGCATGTTGTTGCCACTGCGCGCCGTGTGACAGCGCTTTATGGTTTTGAGGAATGGGCGACGCCGATTTTCGAGGAAACCGGCGTTTTCGCCCGGTCGCTCGGTGATACGTCCGACGTCGTGTCGAAAGAGATGTACACGTTCACAGATCGCGGTGGGGATTCCCTCACATTGCGGCCTGAAGGAACAGCAGCGGTTTGTCGGGCCTTGGTGACCAACGGTCTCACGCAGTCGTTGCCGCAGAAAGTGTTCTATACGGGGCCGATGTTCCGTTACGAACGCCCGCAGAAAGGGCGTTACCGCCAGTTTCATCAGATCGGCGCGGAACTGATCGGTCCGGGTGAACCTCTGGCTGACGCCGAGGCCATTCGCATGGGCCATGATGTGCTGGCTGCTCTGGGCATCGCTGAGAATGTCTTGCTGGAACTGAATACGCTGGGTGATGTGGAAAGCCGGGCGGCGTGGCGGGCGGCGCTTGTAGAGTATTTTTCAGCGTTCAGGGATAGGCTTTCCGAAGATAGCCAGAACCGTCTTGAGCGTAATCCTCTGCGCATCCTGGATAGCAAGGCGCCGGAAGATCGTGCACTACTGGCCGATGCTCCTGTTCTTGCCTCTTATCTTAATGATGCTTCGCGTCAGTTCTGGGATGAACTGCGCAATGCTCTGACTTTATTCGGCGTGGCATTTACCGAAAACCCGAACATAGTCCGCGGACTTGATTACTACAGCCACACTGCTTTTGAATTTGTCACGACACAGTTGGGAACGCAGGGAACCGTTCTGGCTGGTGGCCGGTATGACGGACTTGTGGCGGAGATGGGTGGTCCCAAGACACCGGCGATTGGCTGGGCCGGCGGTATCGAACGCCTTGCAATGCTGCTTGAGGCAGCGCCTGCGGTAACGAGGCCTGTCGCCATTATTCCGCTGGGAGATGCGGCTCAGGCCGTCGCCATCAAAGCTTTGAATACCTTGCGCAGTGCGGACATTCGGGCGGAAATGGCCTATCGCGGCAATCTTAAGAAACGTATGGAGCGGGCCAATCGCACAGGCGCTTCGCATGTCGTGATCATCGGCGAAAATGAAGTGGCGAAAGGCGTGGTGCAATTGCGTGATCTGTCTTCCGGGGAACAGGTCGAACTGCCGGAGGTGGCTTTGGTTGAAACCCTGAAGGCTGCCGGAGCAGGGCGACAGGCGTGAATCTCGACGATCAACTGGACCGCATTGTAGCGCGTAGCGAGGAACTGGAAGCCCTTCTGGCCAGTGGCGTAACGGGCGAAGAATTTACGAGCGCTTCGCGGGAATATGCGGAACTTGAGTTTCTGGTAAGCCGCATCAATGCCCTTCGCTCTGCTCAGGCAGAAGAACGGGATGTCGGGCAATTACTGTCCGATCCGGAGATGAAAGCGCTCGCAGAAGGTGAATTACACAGCCTGAAAGAGCAGATCGAGACGCTTCGTCAGGAAGTCAGGCTGGCGATGCTGCCTAAGGATGTTGCAGACGCCCGGAGCGCCATTCTGGAAATCCGCCCTGCCGCAGGTGGCGATGAGTCCGCTCTTTTCGCATCAGAACTGTTCTCCGCATATCGACGCTACGCTGATCTGCGTGGCTGGCGATTTGAAGTCATGGAATATGACGAGAGTGAGCTCGGTGGGCTGAGGGAAGGTATTGCCACGGTTACCGGGAAGGGCGTGTTTGCCCGCCTGAAATATGAATCTGGTGTGCATCGCGTTCAGCGTGTGCCAGCGACCGAAAGCCAGGGGCGCATCCATACGTCAACAGTGACTGTGGCGGTACTGCCGGAAGCTGAAGAAGTTGACGTGCAGATCGACGAAAAAGATTTGCGCATTGATGTGTACAGGGCATCGGGTGCGGGCGGCCAGCACGTCAACAAGACGGAAAGTGCTGTGCGGATAACGCATCTTCCAACGGGTATCGTTGTGGCGATGCAGGAAGAAAAAAGCCAGCACAAGAACCGTGCGAAAGCGATGAAGATTCTCAGGTCGCGTATCTACGAGCAGCAGAGAGTTACGCTGCATGAAACGCGTGCGGCGGATCGCAAGTCACAGGTCGGGACAGGAGATCGTTCTGAACGGATCAGAACATATAATTTTCCTCAGGGACGTGTGACTGATCATCGCATCGGGCTGACATTGCACAAGATTGATCGTGTTATGCTCGGAGAGCTGGATGAAATCGTCGATGCGCTGACGCAGGCGGATCAGGCAGCCCAGTTAGCTGCAGCAGGTTTATAATTTATCAATATTGAAAATTTATTAAGGGATTTTCTCTTTTAACGCTTGAGCAATAGACGGTGTTTAGAA
>NZ_JBDNXK010000153.1:0-4489 GCF_047721705.1 Acetobacter sp.
GTGGTGGAGGCGGCGGGGGCTTCACCGGATGAATGATTTCCGCCTTGAGAGGGGGGCGCGTGACCGGCACAGGCTCTTTATCCACCCATGTCAGATAGATCCCGCCCAAAACCGCAGAGACCAGAGCAACCCCTCCGATCCCGATCACTTTCTGCATCGGGTCACGTCGCTGTTGCGCGTACTCCTGCATACAGGAAACCTCCCCTTTCGCTGGCTGGACGACGCACACAGCGCCTCTGCCGTCTACCAGCCGATCAATGACCGCAATTTACGAACACGGCACGCTCAGCACCGCGTCATCAAGCAGGGGATTGGGCAAATCAGCGGCCCGAATGTCAAGCCGGTCGGGCATTGGCTTTCGAGAAATTTCCACAACAACTCATAGTGTTATCAAGAATTTTTGTATCCATGTCACAATGAAAATAAGAGCCGGATGGCTGAAAACCGGGAAAAATGCGATCGAGAAGCATTCGTGGAACAATATCCATTTCCGGACATCACGGAAAAATTGAAAACAAAAAAAATTATCGACCAGCCTTCTGATTTTTATCAACGGGCTGGAAAAGCGAAATGCGGCAGAAAGACATCGGGACTCAGGAGGCTGAGCCGGACATTCAATCCAAGCTTTTCAGAGAACAGATTTTCCGGAATTGATGGAGATCTGCCGCCTATGACGGGCAAGATCTCCATCCATAGCCTTACTGCGCGACAGCGCTGGCTTCGGAGCGTGTGGCGCCCACACGGGCGGCCAGAGACGCCGCCATGAAGTCATCCAGATCCCCGTCAAGGACGGCGTCCGGATTGCCTTTTTCAACGTTGGTGCGAAGGTCTTTCACCATCTGATACGGCGCGAGGACGTAGGACCGGATCTGATGGCCCCAGCCGATATCGGTCTTGGCCGCTTCTGTCTGGGCGGCAGCGGCCTCACGTCTCTGGAGTTCCGCCTCATACATCCGCGCGCGCAGCATTCCCATGGCCGTCGCACGGTTACGATGCTGGGAACGGTCTGTCTGACACGCCACGATGATACCGGTCGGAACGTGGGTGATACGGATGGCGGATTCCGTCTTGTTGACGTGCTGTCCGCCCGCGCCGGATGCACGGAATGTATCGACCTTCAGGTCCGCTTCGTTGATCTCGATCTCGATGGTGTCATCGACCACCGGGAAGACCCAGACGGAAGCAAAGGATGTCTGCCGCCGCGCCGCCGCGTCGAACGGTGAAATACGGACCAGACGATGCACGCCCGCCTCGGTTTTCAGCCAACCATAGGCGTTCGGACCAGAGACCTGAATCGTTGCCGATTTGATACCGGCCTGCTCGCCTTCGGAGCTTTCGATCATGGTGATCTTGTAGCCATGCGCCTCGGCCCAGCGGGTGTACATGCGCAGCAGCATTTCGGCCCAATCCTGAGCCTCCGTGCCACCTGCACCGGCGTTCACTTCCAGATAGCAGTCATTGCTGTCCGCCTCGCCCGAGAGAAGGCTTTCCGTTTCCCGGCGTTTGGCCTCTTCCGCCAGACGGTTCAGCGTCTTCATGCCGTCGGCGACCATATCGGCGTCGCCTTCGTCTTCCGCCATCGTGATGAGTTCGAGCGTATCCTCGACCTCGTTCTCCAGATTCTGGACACCCTCGATCTGGTTGGCCAGAAGCGTCCGCTCGCGCATGATCTTCTGCGCGCCTTCGGTGTCGTTCCAGAGGTCGGGGTCTTCGACCCGGTTATTCAGTTCGGCAAGTCTGCCCTGTGCGACATCCCAGTCAAAGATGCCTCCTCAGCAGCGCAATCGACTGCTTGATCTGCTCATTGAGCGCTTCTGTCTCGGCGGACATGGCGACCGTGACTCCGTCTCTTGGGGTGGGTTCAACGGGGCTGAATACAGGCAGCCGCGCAGGATGTCATCCCTTGCGGCACACAAGAAAATGCCTCCTGCCGTGAGCCACCAACCCTGCTCAACATTTTCCGGTATCAAGACCCCATGGCATGGTCAGCCAGATTAATACAGACCACCCATGCCAATATCGCCGCCGGTCGGCTGCTGCGGCGCTGTCTGAGCCGGAACGGAAGCGCCCCCCGCAGGCGCAGCACCGCCACCGCCAGCAGATGCACCCTCGCTCGTCGTCGACATGTCGCTTTCGGACGCGGGCAGATTTTCCGCACCCGTATCAGCAGCCGTCAGCTCGCCCGTTCCCGGGCTTCCGGCGGCATAGCTATCGCTCTGACCCGGCGTCTGGTCGGCCTTGAAAGCATCAACCGTCACGCCACGTCCCGTATCGTAACGAACAAGCGTCACATCATCTGGAACACGGAAATCAAGTTTCGGGCGTCCCGCCAGCGCTTCCTTCATGATCTTATTCCAGATCGGCCCAGCGATGGCTCCACCCGTTTCGTTTTTGCCAATCGACTGCGGCTGGTCGTAACCAATCCAGACGATTGTCACCAGATCGGCGGAATATCCAGCGAACCATGCGTCGTTGAAGTCCTGACTGGTGCCCGTCTTGCCCGCGATGGGGTTATCGATCCCCACCCCTGCCCGCACGCCCGTGCCTCGCTTGATAACATCTTCCAACATCGCCGTAATCTGGAAGGCACTGGCTTCACTGGCGATGGGCGCGCGCTGGTCGAGGAGTGCCGGTATATCGTTCTGTCCCGGCAAAGGCGCTGTCGACGGCGAAGATGAAGTTGCAGACTCCGTCGCCGGTCCGGCTGCACCACCAGCGTCCGCCGTGGGGAAGATCGCGCTGGGACCGGAAGCATCGGCTGCCTTCGGCTGCTGGTCAGCGGAAGGCGCAGTGATGGACAGAGCCAATCCTTCTGGCCGCCACATCACATGACCATCACGATCCTGAACGGTGTCGATCAGCGTGGGCGTGACCTTGCGACCACCATTGGCGATCGTGGCGTATGCGCCTGCTTCACGCAGCACCGTCGTTTCCACCGCGCCAAGCGCGGCGGGCAGCACATGCGGCATGTTCTGCACAAGACCGATATCCTCGGCCACCTTCGCCACGCTCTTGATGCCGATATGAGCGGCCAGCCGGATCGTTACGAGATTGCGGGATTCCCGCAACGCGTCATGCAGGGTGGTCGGTCCCCAGAAATCGTTTTCGTAGTTATTCGGATGCCAGCTGCCATAGGAAACCGCCGAATCGCTGAACTTCTGCGAGGGAGAAATCCCCTGCTCCATCGCCGTGAGATAAACGAACGGCTTGAACGACGAACCAGGCTGTCGCATCGCCTGTGTGGCACGGTTGAACTGGGAGGCTTCAAACGACCAGCCACCCGTCAGCGCCAGCACGCGCCCGGTGTGCGCGTCCATCGTCACCACGGCGCCCTCGATTTTCGGAATCTGGCGAATCGCGACATGACCGCCTTCCGCCTGCGGCTCGACCATCACCAGATCACCCGGACGCATGGAGCGATAAACCCGCATCCAGCCCAGATCCTTCGACAGCAGCGTTGCGCGCCGGGGAACGCCGCCTTCCAGCCACCCGACGCTGCCATTGCCTTAATCGAGCACGACCGCGAGCCGCCAACGGTCAAGCATTCCCGCAGGATGCTGCGCCGACATAAGGGCAGCGCTCCACAGGGCTTCGTCCTGCGCCGTTGCGCGGGTGACGGCATCAAGATGCCCTACCCCTCCCCGCCAGCCGCCGTGCGAACGGTCATATGCCATCAACCCGTCACGAAGGGCGGAGGTGGCAAGCGACTGAAGGGATGGATCGAGACTAGTGTGAATGGCGAGGCCGCCCTGCATGGTCTGCTGGACGCCATATTTCTCAATCAGTTCGCGCCGCACTTCTTCGCTGAACCACTCAGAACCAGGCGCCGGTCCCGGACGACGGAAACTTTTGGTGGCCAGCGCTTCCTGCTTCGCCGCCTGCACCGACTGCGCATCGAGCCAGCCAAGATCCTGCATACGGTCGAGAATCCAGTTGCGACGTCCCCGCGCCGCATCCGGATAACGGTAAGGATTGTAGTTGGTTGGAGATTTCGGCAGCGCCGCAAGGAAAGCGGCCTCGGAATCGTCGAGCTGATCGAGCGGCTTGTTGAAATAGGCTTGAGAGGCCGCGCCGATGCCATAAGCCCCGTTCCCGAGATAAATTTCGTTCAGATAGATCTCGAGAATCTTTTCCTTGGGCAGCACCTGTTCGATGCGAAGGGCCAGCAACGCTTCCTTGGCCTTGCGCTCCATCGACACGGCCTGCGAGCCCAGCAGCATGATGCGGGCCACCTGCTGCGTAATGGTCGAAGCTCCAAGCGGACGACGTCCCTTACCACGGGAAAGATCCGTCAGCCCCGCGCGCAGAATGGCAAGAGGATCAACACCCTTATGGGTCCAGAATTTCTGATCCTCGGCCGCAAGGAAAGCGTTCTTCACACGATCCGGAATGGCTGAATAGGGCACGAACACGCGCCGTTCCGCCGCAAGCTCGGCAATCAGCGCATCATCACCAGAATAGAGGCGGCTCATCACCGGCGGCTGATAGG
>NZ_JBDNXK010000154.1:0-4449 GCF_047721705.1 Acetobacter sp.
TCTTTACATTGGAGACACCCTATTCTGGTGCCATCTTCCTGTTAGAATAATGAATAATGGCAAATTCATTACATTCAACAGCATGATGGACCACATGCTGCATGGCCGATTCGACGTCGATCCGGATATTGTCGGCAAAGAAGGTTTTCTGAGAAATGGCCATGTCTATGCTTACTGGGGCATTCTACCCGCCTTGCTGCGACTGCCGTTCCTGCTACTTCCCAACGGTTTGCATCTAGACATTACACGCCTATCGTGCGCCATCGCTGCAATACTGATGTTTTTCATCAATTTCAGAACCGTTCGGTATGTTACTACCTCCATACCAAAAAATGTGGACTGGCTACGAAATGTTCTCTTCGCTGCCATAGCGCTGACAGGCGTGCAGATAGGTTTCCTTCGTCCATCCATATTTCAGGAAGTCTGCCTATGGTCGTTGGTTTTCGGCATGCTATTTGTCCATTGGGCAGTAAGAGCCTGCCTAAATCCCGATGAAGCACCCAAAGCATTCTTATGGATGTCCATCGCCTCTAGCCTGGCGCTGCTCACACGAGTCTCCATGGGAATCGGCGCCTATGCCGCTGAAGGCTTTTTGGGATTTCTGACATTGTGGCGCTATCGACATCCCCTGTCAGACACATCGTCATCATTCCCACAGATATATCTACAATATTTTATCGCAGCGGCAGCCATTCTGGGCGTGGGCATTGCGATAACCGCTGGAATCAATTTTGAACGATGGGGTAATCCTCTGACATTTGCAAATTATAATCTCTATCTATTCAATATTGATTTTCCCGATCGTCTCATCAGAACCAGACTTTACGGTCTTTTCAACGTTGAGCGCATTCCACTTGGTATAATCTACTTCTTTTTTCCCATCTGGATCTTCCATAATGGAGACCATCTTTTTTTTCAGACCGACTTCGCACGACTACTTGACGCGGTTGAGCTGCCGGCCAGCAGCTTCTTTCTGACGGACGGGGTCTTCCTTCTACTAGGAAGCTTTTTCTTCGTCTCTCTCATTTCCAAAAAGACTTGGAGCACGGACAAAAGCCTTAAACAGTCATCCTTTTGCATCATAGCCGGGCTAGCGATTCCTCCCATTCTTATGCTCATGGCAATCAGTATGAATTATCGCTATCGGGCTGAATTCTATCCCCTCATTTTGTTCATGGCTTTCATGGGTGCACGACTGATTTTTACCCACGATAGCCTCAACCGAAAATGGCTGAAACCAACATGCTGGGGCCTTGTGGTTGTTGGCGCCCTTTCATCACACATCATTTTGGTCCTCTACGACATCAGTAATTTTGGTCCTTCCAGCCGCCTCCTTGCACATGGAGTTCTGAACTACTATTTGTCGCGCTTGGGATTATGAACCCAGATCATTTATCACTGAAGAAAAGGCAATCCATGCGTGACAGGAACAGCAATGATGGGCCTATCACGCTTCATCGGAACGATCTGCCCGACGGTCTCGATCTTGGGAAATGCGTTGCCGTTGACACGGAAACGATGGGTCTCAACCCGCACCGTGACCGCCTCTGTCTTGTGCAGCTTTCTTCGGGAGACGGGTCCGCGCATCTCGTACAGTTGATCCCCACCACTCCCGGCGGCAAGCCCGCTGACTGCCCCAACCTGAAGGGTCTGCTGGCCGATCCTTCCGTGGTGAAGCTGATGCATTTCGCACGCTTCGACGTTGCGGTGCTCCAGCACACGCTGGGCATCACGGTTGCACCGACCATCTGCACCAAGATCGCCGCGCGCCTCGTCCGCACCTTTACCGACCGTCACGGTCTCGCCGCGCTCTGCCGCGATCTTCTCGGCGTCGAGATGAGCAAGCAGCAGCAGAGTTCGGACTGGGGTGCACCGGAACTGACGCCGGAACAGCTGGCCTATGCCGCTTCCGACGTGCTGTATCTCCATGCCCTGTGGGAGAAGCTGGAAGCGCTGCTGATCCGCGAGAACCGTCGCGAGCTGGCGCAGGCCTGCTACGATTTCCTCCCTACACGGGCGCGCCTCGATCTTCTCGGCTATGAAGATCCGGACATCTTTTCCCATCGCGCCTGATTACAAGGCGTTAAAAATAGTTGCTGCGATTGACCGTTGCGCCCTCACGGACGATAGAAGCGGCATGAGCCATCCCGACCATACCGGCACAACCATCGTTCAGAACGATGTGCCGTCCTCCGTCGAAGCCGCGCCGCACGCAGAGATCGGTGCAGCTGCCGCCGTCGCGCGTCGTGTGCTGGGCACGGAAGCGGAGGGACTGCTGGCCATGCAACGCGCCATGGGGGCTGCCGATGGTCTGGGTGGAGCGTTTTCCCGTGCGATCGACCTGATCATCGACCTGCCGGGGCGTATTGTCGTCAGCGGGATCGGCAAATCCGGGCATATCGGACGCAAGATTCAGGCCACACTCAGTTCCACCGGCACACCAGCGATTTTCGTGCATCCCGTCGAAGCCTCACACGGCGATCTGGGAATGCTGGCGCAGGGTGATGCGGTACTGGCGCTCTCCAATTCCGGCGAATCGTCCGAACTCGCGGATATCGTCCAGCACAGCCGCCGTTACGGCCTGCCATTGCTGGCCGTGACGGCACGCGCGGACTCCACACTGGCCCGTGCCGCGGATATCGTTCTGCTGCTGCCCTCCGTGCGGGAAGCCTGCCCGATGGGCCTCGCTCCGACCACAAGCAGCGTAATGCAACTGGCTCTGGGAGACGCGCTCGCCGTGGCCCTGATGGAGCAGCGTGGCTTCACGGCGGGCGATTTCGGCGTCTTTCATCCGGGTGGGCGCCTTGGCGCCCGACTGCGGACGGTGCGCGATCTGATGCGCACGGGCGACGCCATGCCACTGGTCAGCCCCAAAACCATATTGCGCGACGTGATTGTCGAGATGACACGCAAGGCGCTTGGCTGCGTGGGTATCCGGGACTCCGAGGGACGACTCGTCGGCATCATCACGGATGGCGACCTGCGTGCGGCGCTGGATCATGATCTGGCCACCACCCCGGCATCTGACGTGATGAACGCCTCCCCGCTGACCGTGACGGAAGACATGCTCGGGGCAGAGGCCCTGCGCCTGATGAATGACCGGCCGCGTCCCATCACCTCCATGTTCGTGCTCGATGCGAACCGCTCTCCTGTCGGCGTGGTGCATATTCACGACCTCCTGCGGGCGGGAGTGGCGTGATGACGGATGAAACGCCCGAATCCGGTAACACGCGCCGCCCATTAGGTGCGTCCGAAAGTGGAAACCTCATTGAACGGCAGGATTTCAGCCGGTCGGGCGATACTGTAAAACGGCAGCGCTCGGTCATTGAAGCCGCGATCGTCACCAACCGGAAAGCGCCAGGACAAAGGGAACTGGCCCGTCGTCAGGCCATGCTGCGCTGGGCCAAATGGCTGCTGCCCGGCACGGCTCTGCTGCTCCTCGGCTCGATTGCCATCTGGCCTGAAATCGACCGTATCCTGAATGCCAACCACGCGGCGCTCACGGCGGCGACCCGTCTGAAAGTGGAAAGCGGCAATCTGGAAGGTGCGGTCTATCGCAGTGTGGACACACATGGCCGCCCCTACATGATCACGGCAAAGACGGCGCACCAG
The DNA here is from genome assembly GCF_047721705.1 of Acetobacter sp. Lineage (GTDB taxonomy): Bacteria > Pseudomonadota > Alphaproteobacteria > Acetobacterales > Acetobacteraceae > Acetobacter. The sequence goes on from NZ_JBDNXK010000154.1 coordinate 3,613, forward strand.
ATCACGGACGATCAGATCGACCTGACCAACCCGGCGGCCGACACCATCACACAGAGCAACGAATGGCTGTATCTCCAGTCGGAAACGGGCGTTTACATGCAGCATGAGCAGCTCCTCGACCTGACGGGGGAAGTGACGACCTATCGTGACGACGGCATGATGACGCGCAGCCCCGTCGCCGACGTGGCGCTGCATGAAGGCATCATCGCCGCCGACACATGGATTCACGCCGAAGGTCCGTTTGGCGTGCTTGACGCCACGGGTTACTGGTTGTCCCAGCATGAAGGCATCGCCCAGTTCCGCGGTCCGGGGCGTATCATCCTCAATGACGATCGCAACGGACAGCACGACAAGGCCAGCTGAATGGTATCGCTTCGCTCCCTCTTCACCGTCCGTCCGATCGTCTCGCGTGGCGCACCGGCTGCTCTCGCGGCAGGACTGATGTGGCTGAACCCCACGGTCGCTCACGCACAGGCCATCGACCTCTCGCACGGTGGCCAGATCACGGTGACCGCCGTTGGCGGCTTCGACTGGGATCAGAATGCCCAGAAAGTCACGGCTTACGATCAGGCGCAGGCTGTGCGTGGCGATGTCACGGTGACAGCGGACAAGCTGATCGCTTTTTATCGTAAGAAAGCCGCAGCCCCGACCGCGCCCGGCGCGCAGCCCGCCCCCGGGCAGCCCCAGACGGTGGCGACACCTCCCACAGCTACCGCTCCCGCGGGTGCTCCGCCTTCAGCGCCCCCACCCGCCCCAGCCCCACCCACTACCACTGAGCAGAAGCCTGCTGCAGCCCCCTCACCGGGTGGGTCGGAAGAATCGGGCGCTAACGAAATA
>NZ_JBDNXK010000155.1:0-4264 GCF_047721705.1 Acetobacter sp.
TGGGCCGCTCTGGGGCGAATACATGTTCACGATAGAACCCACCAGAAGCGGCGATGAGCGTCCCCAAATGGCTATTCTTGCTCCTTTTTTCAAAAAGCAGTAACGCTGACAAAGTATTTTGACCTTAATGAGCAAATAATCTTTCGCATCGCTTCATTTTGTCACAATTTTCTTTAAGACACTGGTTATCGAGTGAGAAAGAAGAAGTCAGCCCTGCGTCGCAAGAAGCGGGCTGCTCGTTTGTGAGGTCAGATCATGCCCAATGTTTGTGTCTGTTACACGACAGATGCCGGTTATCTTTTTCCCAGCTTCGTGAGTGCCTTGCAGGCACGATGGAATACTCAGGCTGATCAGACAGACATCCTTCTTATCGGTGTCGACATAGATCCGGAAACAAAAAAAGTTTTTGAACATATCTGCGAAAATGCTGGCATCATTTTCCAGACACATGAAGGTGCCGATATTCATCATGCTCCGGCGATGCTGGCACGTCTGTTCCTTTCGGAACTTCTGCCGCAGAATTATGATCGTTTTCTGTATGTCGATGGCGACACCCAGATGCGTGGCAATCTGGACAGGCTGCTGCACTATCCTCTGCCATCCGGGAAATTCTCTGCCGTAACTGATCCGATGTGCTTCACGCTCGGCGATCAGGATCCGCAATCCCGGGATTTCGAAAATCATTTCTCGGCTATTGGTTTTAATGACCAGCAGGCGCGGAATTATTTTAATTCCGGTGTGATTTATGCTGAACGCGAAGGCTGGGCCAAAACCGGACCGGAAGCATGGGAAAAGTTCCAGTCATTTCAGGCCAAAGCACGTTTTCCAGATCAGGACGTTCTGAATATCGTGGGTTTACCCCACCGTCTTTCCATGTCTTTCACATGGAATTTCCCAATCTTTCTGAAAAACACTGATCTGGAAGAGAAAATTCGTCCCAGCATCTATCACTTCATGTCTTCTCCCAAACCCTGGGACGGAAATTTCATCCCGTGGGATAGAACTGCTTCTCTTCCTTATGAAGAAATCACAGGGCTTTATCCCCAATTGCGTCCTTACTGGAAACGGATGGATTGGAAAAAAAGACAACGCTACCACCTGCAGCAACGGTTCAAACGTTGGCAGGAAAGACGCGAATGGGGTGGCGAACGTGAACGCCGCATTCTGGCTTATGAAGCCAATGTCGACATCAAATGCTGAAATAACCCTAGCCTGAACATATAAAAAAAGCTGCGGAGCAAAAACTCCGCAGCTTTTTTATTATAATAAAGGCTTTGTAAGATCAGGCGCAGATACGCACCTGATCTTCGGAAGTCATAACGCGATATGGACCGGCTGCTGCAATGCGAATCTTGAGCAGACCTTTTGTGCCGGAAACACGATCTCCCAGATCCAGCACAGCATAACCATTGGTCCAGCGCGCAGCCGCACCAGATTCCATGGCGTGCCAGCCAACATTCGCTGTTCCATCAAGATGCGATGTCACTGCACGACGATGCGCTCCATCCTGAAGAGTGACATCAGCAATTAGCACACCCAGTTCGCGGCGATCATCGACAAACGGCCCTATGATATCCGAGGGAGAGCTTGTCCGCGAAGAGATACGGACCTGCGTCACACCTTCCGGAACCTCAACAGTCACCACACCATTGACGTCGGAAAGGCGACGCAAGGTTGTGCCTGAAAGTGTCTGGAAGACCAGCTCCGGCTTGCGGGTCAACGCCCCACGTGCCGGAAGAGTCAGGCCAAGAGCCTGAGCCGCACGGGAAGCAATCTGCTTGTGCAAACCCTCAACGACTTCGCGCTGCGTGGTAAGAGGCGCAGCAGCATCAGAAGCCCAGCTGAGATGACGGCTGGCAAGAGTTACGACCCGGCCACCAACGAATGAGCGACGGTTGCCTGTGTCGAGATAGCTTTCGCTTGGGGCATTCTCAGCCAGCAGAACGCTGTGCTGTTCTGTCTCGATATGGAAATAACGATAAGACGTGAGGGACTTATCGTAGAAAATGCTCGAACCATTCACCAGCATGCGGACCGGAACAAAGCCGCCTTCAAGGAACAGGCAATGTTCGGCCGTTACGAGAAGGTCACGGCTCGGAACATTTTCAGCGATCGCATCCTTGAGAATACGAACAGGATAACCCGCTTCGCTGTCGGAGAGATTGGCTTTCACGGACGCATCGTTAAAACCAATCCACACGATACGACGGCTTGCTTCGTCAGCTTCGAGAACGACGACTTCGTCGCCAACACTCAGGTCTTCGACCGCCACGTCACCACGGGTTGTGCGGATCAGCGTGCCTTCAACAAAGCAGACATCCGAGCCATTGGTATTGATCACCCAATCGCCAGCAGCATCCTGCGTAAAGCTCGATGAACCTGGAACATAACCATCAGCTGTATGGATATGAGCCAAGGTGATGGTCTGGCCATTGTCCAGAGTGATATTCAGCGTGTAGCTGCCGTCTTCGTTCTTTGTGTAGACCGCTGCCGTCGGCTTGCTGTTCTTGTCGCCATTGATCGCAAAGTGCGAATTGGCATTCACGTTCTCGAACTGCACACCGATATTGTCGGTATTACCGCTCAGAACAACGACGTTATCGCTGTCGTCAAACGTTACCGTATTTCGCAGTCCATAGAGCGACGCGTAATAGGTGCTGCCATCTTCCAGGTTGATGTTGGCAATACCGGCACTGATTGGATGATCTGGAGATCCAAAGGTGGAATCGATCAGGTTCAGAGTGCCGCCGCCATTTAGCTGACCGTTATCAAGGATGACGTTGCCATCATTCCCTTTGATGTTGAGCGTTCCATCAACAACGTTTACGCCGCCCAGTTCCACCTTGGCTGCCGTGTCGATATTCAGCACGCCATTCCCACGGACTTCGAAACCTGCCGTGGAGAAAACGTAGCTGTTTGGATTCTGCCCGGCAGGCGCTGCGATTGTCAGTGTCGCATCAGAGTTGACGGAAAGACTGACAAACTGCGCCGGATTCGGCTGCGTTACAATCGCATAGATCGGATTGCTAGCGGTACCATCGAATGCGGCATGATAGCAGCTATCGGACTGAGGCTCGGTTCCAAGGCTCCAGTTACTGGCATCTTCCCAAGCCGCAGGATTGTCAGCTGTCCCGGTGGCCGTGAAATGATCCGTCGCTACAGCAGAGTGATTGGTAAAGCCGGTTGTGGTCGCTGTAGAATCTGAGTTCAGATCAGCAGCGTAGCTTGCTGCCTGCTGAAGCTGCTGATGAGTGGATGTCGCCGTATAGTCAGGGTTGGTCGATGCAGCATTGGCATCAGAGATGACCCAGTCACCTGCAGCATCCTTGACGATGGAAGCCGTTCCAGTCGGAACGAAACCATCGGCTGGCACGATATCTGCAAGTGTCAGCGGAGATCTGTTCTGGAAAGAGATGACCAGACTATACGTTCCGTCTCCATTGGACACATAGGAGGCTGAGGATGGAACATTCTGACCAAGGCCGTTGATGGCGAAATGTGCATTTTCTGAAACACCATAAATCGGTGTTGTGATTTGCGAATCGCTACCATCCAACACAACCGTGTTACTTGTAGCCGGGTCAAAAGTGATGGATTTTCCGACGGCATTCCAAGCGGTGTAAAGCGTGCTGCCGTTTTGAAGCGTGATATCCATATCAGGGATATGAATCGGAGCCGCTTCAGACCCGAGCGTCGAATTCACCAGATTTAACGTGCCTGATCCATTCAGGCTGTTACCGTCCAGAATGACATTACCGGGATTATTGAGAATACTGATCGTGCCGCCACGATTCTCGGTATAAAGCCCCAGCTCTACCTGAGCGGACGTGTCAATAATAAGCTGACCTTCAGGCTGAATTTCCAGAGCATAGACGGCAAATACATTGCCCCCTTCGGCGCTGGTGGGCGCAGCCGTGATCTTCAGCGTGCCATAGTCATCAATGGAAAGGGAATGAATCTGCCCATAAGACTGTCCGTTCGCCACAGCAACCGCACGGTCACTCTCACTTGTCCCGCCAATATGAGCATCCTGACAGGTGTGGCTTTGCGGCAGGTCACCATTTGACCAGTTCGCGGGATCATAGAAATCGTCAGACGACGAACCGTTCCAGGATGTTGATGCCATATTTCCAGAAACCTTTCCGAAATCGGCCGTACCGAGGCGGTGCCCTATCGACAGCACATAAACCAACTCTCGCGGGACGACAGATTTAATGGTGAACAGTCAGCACAATTACACATCATCTACACCATTCGTTAACCT
>NZ_JBDNXK010000156.1:0-4177 GCF_047721705.1 Acetobacter sp.
CGCGTGGCAAGTCCGACATACTCGCGTATGCCGTCACCGTTGTTCCCGTCTGCCAGTAATTTCCGCTCATGTGCCTCACGATGCTGCGCATATTGGTAATTATACTGTAGCAAAATGAACCGACATCTCTGGACAAACACCTGAGCGAGCGCATGGTTAAGTGGTTCAACTTGATGGAATGATGCCCCGCATGCGCCGCTGATTGACGGCGCGCTTCATCACACCTCAACGCCAGTTCAGTCCTGCGCGGCACGACGATCAAATGCGGCGCGGGCCTGTTCAAGGGCGGGACGGTTCTCGCGTGCCCAACTTGCCAGGGCTGCCAGAGGTCCTGTCAGGCTTTGCCCCAATGGGGTCAGACAGTACTCAACCTTCGGCGGGACGGTAGCATAGGCTTTGCGAGCCACCAGTCCATCGCGTTCGAGCCCGCGCAGAGTGATGGTCAGCATCCGGTGCGAGATGCCGGGGATGCGGTGCTTCAACGCATTGAAACGATGGGTGCCTTCTGAGAGATGGCCACAGACCATGACCGTCCACTTGTCGCCAATGCGTGCAATCACCTCTGCTAGGCCGCGACATTCAGCTTCTACATTTTCCATTGCTACTCCTTGGGGCGACAGGAACCTGGGTGTTCTTGACGCATGAATTCATGCGTACTTGTTAGCTTATAGGAACAAATTTATCCTAAAGAACCATAAATAACCATGGAATCTGATGATGAAAATAGGTGTGAGCGGTGCCAGCGGCCAGCTCGGTAGCGCAGTTGTTCAGGCGTTGGCGGAAACGGTTGCGGCCGAAAACTTGGTGGCGATTTCGCGCACCCCCAAGACCGATCGAACCTACGCAGGTCGCTTAGGCGACTACGACCAATCCGAGACATTGGTGGCGGCCTATCAGGGCCTGGATCGCCTGTTGTTGATTCCGGGGGCTGATCTGCGGCCGGGGATTCGTTCGCGCCAGATGTTGGCGGCCGTGGATGCCGCTGCACAGGCCGAGGTCGGTCACGTCTTCCTGTTGTCGGCAACCGGGACGCAGCGTGAGGGGGAGTCCGCCGTTGGGGCAGCGTATTGGCACAGTGAGCAGGCGTTGATCAAGAGCGCGATCCCCGCATGGACGATACTGCGTATGAGCTATTTTTCCGAGACGCTGGTCGAAGAGGTGCGGATGTCTTTGACGGCAGGCGGGCTTGCGATGCTTGAGGACAGCCGCGTCAGTTTCGTTTCGCGCGGCGACGTGGCCAAAGCTGCCGCCGCCGCATTGACCAGCCAGGGCCACGAGGGCGCCATATATCAGCTGACAGGCTCTGAAGCCCTGCGTGGTGAAGCGGTCTGCAGACTGGTCGCGCAGCAGATCCAGCGGCCCTTTGCCTTGAACGTTATGCCCGCCGAGGTGTTGCGAGCCGGGTTGCTCAAAACGGGTCTGCCTGACGTGGTTGCCGATGCCGTGGTATCGATGAAGGCGCGGCAGGCGCGTGGCGCCTACGACATCGTCAGCGGTGACATCGTGCGTTTGACCGGAGGCACGCCGTGTTCCCTGGCCGAAATTCTGGCGAGTATCGCCGGAGGACTGGGGCAGTCGTAGCACCGCACTTGCTGGGTGCTTTGCTGCGCCATTCGACGGAGGTCCGCGCCACCGGTGCAAGTAGGCTTGGAATTGCGGGTACATGACCACGTTGGAGGCGTAGTTCAGCAGGAGGTCAGGTCCAACTGGATGTCGGCGTTGCCAGGGCACTCGACCAGATGGCTTTCCAGGGCGATGGCGTCCGGGGCGGCTAGCAACTGTGTTTGAGCGGCCTCTCGTCACAATTACCAACGCTATCCTCAAAAGCGGAGTGCCATGGCGCATTAGCTCCGCCGCTTAAACACTGTTGCTAATTCAGACCGTCACGAGGCTCAACAAAAGTGCTATTCCTCTCACTGTCGAACCGATCGCGTGCCGTTCTGAATGCCGCAGCGTTGTCAATAATCCACCGCCAAAGAGGCATCATTCCTACGAGCAGCCCCTTTCCCAACGGAGTGAGAGTATAATCCACCCGTGGCGGGACCTCACCGTAATCATGGCGAATAATAAGACCGTCGCGTTCTAACTGACGAAGAGAACGCGTCAACATACGCTGCGTAACCCCATCAAGCCGCCGCGCCAGCTCTGCGTGCCGCAGAGTACCAGCAACACCAAGAATATGGACAATACCGAGTGACCATCTGTTGCCGGCATGCGCAAGCACTTCTCGCTTCAACCCGCCATCGTTGTCACTGAGAGCAGCACAGGCTGCCTGCGACTGAGCCATCACGGCATCGAAGTCCAGATTATCGAACGGTATCACTCGTGTACCTTCTTCGCTTTCCCGCATCGCGTCTTATTTTAACTTTATAACCATAAGGAATTCCTGATGCCAGCGATGAAGACCCCTGTCATTGAAACCCTTGTCATCGGCGCCGGAGAGCTTGGTCAGACCGTCATCACCGGCCTGCTTGAACAGAACGCGGAATGCACTCGGTCAATCAGCGTTCTTCTCAGACCATCAAGCGGAAGCACCAGAACGGATATTGCGCGACAATTAAAGCAAAAAGGCCTGCAGATCGTTTATGCTGATCTTTCGACGGAAACGGTAGAGGACCTCTCCGCCCTCTTCGCCAAGTTCAATACAATTATATGTTGTACCGGATTTGTTGGTGGCCCCGGTACACAGCGTAAAATTACCAGTGCTGTCCTGAAGGCTGGGGTGGACCGTTATGTGCCGTGGCAGTTTGGTGTCGATTACGATGTTGTTGGACGTGGCAGCGGGCAGCCAGTATTTGATGAGCAATCAGACGTAAGGGACATGCTGCGCGGTCAATCTGCGACCCAATGGATAATCATTTCGACAGGAATCTTCACCAGCTTTCTGTTTGAGCCAGCTTTCGGTTTGGTGGATCTTCAAGGCGCCAAGGTTCGCGCACTCGGCTGTTGGGATAACCGTCTGACGGTGACCACTTCCGAAGATATAGGACGACTTACAGCGAGCATCCTCGCCCATAAACCGCCGATCCAGAACGAGGTGGTTTACGTTGCCGGGGATACGTTCTCCTACGCTCAACTAGCCGAAAAGATGGAGCACTACCTTGGCCGCCCTGTCATTCGGGAACTGTGGGATATGGATAGGCTACGCGCAGAAGTCGCCGCACACCCTGATGACGGAATACGGAAATATCGTCTTGCGTTTGCACGCGATACTGGCGTGGCATGGGACAAGAAACAGACTTTCAACGCTTTACAGGGCATTGAAGTAACCGACGCCATGACCTGGCTAAAACACCAACAACGTCATTTAGCTTAAACCACTCACTGTTTGCGACATCTGAATTCCGGGAGGCACAAGGTCAGCATCAATCCTGGCCATCAGCCCTTGGTCTACTTGCAGAGCGTGGCCGGAGCATGGCGCGCTGCTAGCCTCTGATGGAAGTCGGCATGAAGCGCTGCAAGTGTAATCTGGCCAAAACGCGCGAGAAGTTGGGCCGTAACATCCGCAAGGACGCCACTCATTGCATCGTTAACGGCTTCCTCAACAAGGCATTCAGTCTTTTCACTCCGGTTCCCTATGGCGAATAATCTTGGGGCATCAAGAGCCTCGTAAATATCTCGCAGCGTTACCAGATCCAACTGGCATGAAAGCGTCCACCCGCCGCCATGTCCTTTTTCGGAGTGTACATATCCATGCTCACGCAGACCGCCCATAAGACGTCGCACAACCACGGGGTTGGTGTTAAGGGCGCGAGCCAGGGCTTCTGACGTCATGGGACCACCTGCTTCTGCCATATGCAGGAGTACGTGGAGCACACAGGATAATCTGTTATCTTGTCTCATGTAACTTCATGTGTTGCTAGAGTGCGATTTCGTCAGTATATCATGAAACTCGAAAAGTGACATGAAAGTGTGTGCGAACACTCTTACTTCGAGGACATGCTGTATGAATTTGCTCGAAATTCTGACAGTCGGCGTCGTGGCGACTGCTGCATCCGATATCTGGCAACAGGCCCAGAAACCATTGACTGGAATTCCTGCAGCCAACTGGCCTGTCACCGGCCGCTGGGTCATAGGGTGGCGTGACGGCAGGATCTATGACCCAATGATTGGAAAAAGACCCTCCCTGAAAGGAGAGGCACTTGTTGGCTGGGCATTTCATTATCTGATTGGTGCT
>NZ_JBDNXK010000157.1:0-4094 GCF_047721705.1 Acetobacter sp.
AATGGCGGCGACGGTTTGTCGAAGATGGCATCGAAGGCCTGACCGACGAATATCGCGCCGGCCGGCCCCGCACGGTGTCGGATGCGCAAGTTGCGCAGGTCATCGAGCGCACGCTGAACACAACGCCCAAAGATGCGACCCATTGGTCAATCCGCTCCATGGCCGCCGAGATCGGCCTGTCGCACACGACCATCCGCCGGATATGGAGCGCTTTCGGTCTGCAGCCGCATCGGGCCGAAACCTTCAAACTGTCGTCGGACCCGCTATTTGTCGACAAGGTCCGGGATATTGTCGGTCTTTACATGTCGCCGCCGAACCGCGCGATCGTGTTGTGTGTCGACGAGAAATCCCAGATCCAGGCACTGGACCGCGAACAGCCAGTCCTGCCCATGGCACCGGGCGTGCCGGAACGACGTACCCATACCTATCTCCGGAACGGTACGACGTCGCTGTTTGCAGCCCTCGACATCGCAACAGGTGCGGTAATCGGCAAATGCTACAAACGTCATCGTACCACGGAATTTCTGGACTTCCTGAAATGTATCGACGCTGAGATCCCTGGTGACCTGGATGTTCATCTTGTGATGGACAATTACGCCACGCATAAAACGTCCATGATCAAGACGTGGCTCGCACGCCGCCCGCATTGGCATGTTCACTTCACGCCCACTTCGGCTTCCTGGATCAATCAGGTAGAGCGCTGGTTCGCCGAACTGACACGCAAGCAACTCCAGCGCGGCGTGCATCGGTCAACAACTGAACTCGAAGCCGACATCACAACCTTTATCGATGCACATAACGAAAATCCAAGGCCGTATCGGTGGGTCAAATCAGCCGACCAGATCCTCGCCTCGGTGAAACGCTTTTGTCACAAGACAATGAACCGAACTTCAGATTCAGGTGACTAGGGGGGAACGGAATGTCTGCTATCCGACCGAAGAACGCAAAAGCGGACATCGCCTTTCTCTTATCAGGACGATGCGATGCGCTCCAACTGGAGCGGATTCATATAATCCCGGATCAACGTCACCTTGCCGGCACGTCTTGTGATGAACCAGACATAGCTGATGTCTCGGGGAGCGCCATCCGAAATCCTGTGATGGTGGCCTGTGGCTTCCACGATCAGTTCATCGCCCACTTCACGCACGTGCACATCGCTGAGCGAGCCGAAGCGAATGAACGTCGGGAGACGCTGCATGTATGCAGCGATAGCATCCCGTCCCGTCAAACGGGTCGGAGAGCCGTCCGGAACAAATGGAAACTCATGCACGGCATCTGCATCATAAATCGACATCCAGCCGTCGATATCGCCACGTTCAAGCGCTTCAAATGCTGTTTCGAGCCAGTCAGGAAGGACAGATGTTGGTGACATGCAGTGCTCTCCGGCATAAATTAAAGACTATGAGTTCAGAGGCTTCACCTATAACGGACCGAGAGTCCGAAATACAACATAAAAATCGGGGGCGGCCGCCAGTCGCTCTTCAAGGTATGCTGGCAGCCGCAGATATGCTGTTCGCTCAAAGTAAGCTGCCGGGTTCGGTGACGATGGACGCTATCGCCGCAGCCGCATCTGTCGGGAAAGGAACCTTATTTCGAGCATTTGGTAACCGGGACGGCCTTCTGGACGCGCTGTGGGCCACAAAGATCGCCATTCTAAAACAAAGAGGCACGACCGGTGTCCCACCATTTGACGAAAGCGCTGCCCCCCTGGACCGCCTTATTGCATTTCTAGATGCCATCTTGATGTTTAAGATTGCGAACAGGCACCTGATCCATGCCCGAGAGGCCACCGGGGGGTTGCTGCAGTCTCCGCATTATCGATGGATGCACGTGAAGACGAAAAACTTCATCATGGATGCATCAAATCAGGTTGATGAAGATTATGCGATCTATAGTGCCCACGCCTTACTGTCTGCGCTGCATATTGATCTAATCGATGAAATGCTGGCTCAGGGTCTGTCTGTTGAGACAATTCGGCGACTTCAGGCTGCCCGAGGAAAAGGCGTCATCCGTATTGCGTAAGAAGCTGCCACTGGCGGCCTGTTTTGGAGCTCTCTAGGAAAATCGACAGCTAAGCCGGGAGGACAAGCTATCGGCTTGGAAGGGCGGAGATCCGTAAGCTGACGTCCTACGGCTGATGAAGCGTTTTATCTCTTCCGCCTGAGATGCAGGACGCCCTGACCGCAACCAGGTCTCACGCTGTTTCTCAGGCAACGGGTTTCACAGGAGCGTCTATCCGGGCGTCCATGCCGCCGGTGATGATGTCCTTGATCCGGGGGTCGTCAAGCACGGTGTAGGGATAGCTGCGCGGGGTTGCGCTCACCTCGTCAAGGCGCGCCACCTGCCCGGGTGACAGCGCTACTTTGGTGGCGGCCAGATTGCTTTCGAGTTGGACAAGTGTGCGAGGGCCGATGATGCAAGCCTGAAGCGGCTCAAGACCGACCGCATCGACATCTACTGGGCTCATGTTTCGGATGGTGTTACGCCACTTGAAGAAATTGTGCGGGGGTTCGATGACCTCGCACGTGCCGGCAAGATCCTCTATGCCGGACTGTCAAATTTCCCAGCATGGCGCGTGGCAAGAGCTGCAACGATCGCGGAGATTCGCGGCGCTGTTCCGATTGCGGGTATCCAAGTCGAACACAGCCTCGTGCAGCGTGCAACCGAGGATGAATTGATTCCTGCAGCCCGGGCGCTTGGCCTCGGTGTGGTTGCTTTCTCGCCGCTTGGTGGCGGCGTCCTGACCGGGAAGTATCGGGCAGAGGAAGCTACAGACCGGCGCAACGAGGCCTGGGCCGGTGCCGGCTTTCAGCCTGAAAATACGCCACAACGCACGGCCATTATCGACCGTCTGTTTCAGGTCGCGGCGGAGATGGATGTGACGCCAGGAGAGGTCGCCATTGCCTGGGTAGCCGCCAAAGGCTCGCTTCCGATCGACGGATGACACCATGGCCTGACGACTATTGCCGGTTTCGAGGATGCCGGACGTCGCATTGGTCTTTACTGAGTATTTTGTGGACAGAACGAATTCGTTGCGTCGTCCCGCAAGCAGGTTTCCCAGAAATTCCTCGGACTGTCCTTCCTGATAACCGTTGGCAGTATCGATGAAATTCCCGCCCGCCTCAGCATAAGTGTCCAGAATGCGGCGCGCTTCGTCCGGCTCCGCACCATGTCCACCCCAGGCGCGGCCAAAATTCGCGGTCCCGAGCAGAAGCTCAGAAACCCTCAGGCCGGTGTGTTCGCCCAAAAGTTTGTATCGCATATTAACTGACATTCTCATGTCCTTCCGCGAGCAATTACGCTACAAGTGGTTCACTGAACCAGATAAACGGACCACTGAACCCCTTGTCAAGCGGAACCCATGCGAGCCGACGCCCGAAAAAATTACGACCGCCTTCTCATGAGCGCACTCGAGTCCATCTCAGAAGATGTTTTAAACGTTTCCATGCGTGACATTGCCCGTCGTGCGGGGGTGGGATTCGCCACACTGTTGCGTCATTTTCCGACCCGGGAAACCTTGTTTGAGGCTTTGCTTCGAACGGCTCTTGATGAACTTACCAGGACAGCAGAGAGGCTCGAGAAATCCGCTTCGCCTTCGAACGCCCTACTCTCGTGGCTCAGCGAGGCCGTGAGATTTATGGGGGCCTACAATGGTGTCGTCAGCATGATGTCCATTGCCCTGGAAGACGAGAATTCTGCCCTCCATATCTCCTGCACCAACCTGCGGTCGGCAGGCGCTCGGCTCCTTGGTCATGCTCAAGCCGAAGGAGCGGCGCGCAACGATATCGACGGGACGGATTTATTTGGGCTGATTGGTGCTCTTGGCTGGCTGGGAGAGCAGCCTTCATTTGCAGGACGCACCAGCCGATTTTTCGATGTCATCACAACGGCTATCATGACACCGAAAGCCAGCGGGCAAATCAAACAGATTACGTGATGAGGCAAGGACAGCCGCTCGACGTCCCTGCGTCTCCTGCGTGGGGTTTCAACGATTCTGGTCGGGGAAACGACAACCTTGCCACCCTACTGGACGAATCAAGGCGGTGATAAGCTTGTGAAGGCCGCATCATAGCCCATCCAACGCTCTTCTAGCT
>NZ_JBDNXK010000158.1:0-4058 GCF_047721705.1 Acetobacter sp.
GGGGCGGACTGTAAATCCGCTGGCGTACGCCTACGTTGGTTCGAATCCAACTCCTTCCACCATTTTCCCGAAAATGACAGCAAATATTCCGAATCACATATGTGATTCAGTTCAGCTGCGTGCTGCCGCGCCTTACCGCTCCAGAGCTGCAACGAGCGCCGTCAGACGGTCCCGTATATTCTGCGGCATGGGAAACACTTCATTATTATAATCGCGCGCGCCACTCGCCTTTTCCTCGACGAGTGTGTCATGCAGCGCGCCCATCAGCCCATTGAGCGTCGCCAGAAAGCGGGAGGTCTGGTCGAGTGCAGGTGAAGGTGTGATGACGCGTAAAGTGTCATACAGGGACACGCGGCGGCTGATGATCTTGCGGGTGGAGTGGAACTCTCGCCCGGTCAATTCGGGTTTCGCCATGATGTTTTGCAGGCGCTGGTTTTCGCGGCCAGTCCATTCCCGAAGTCCGTCAGCGGAGACAGGACGAAAATCCCGCAGTTCACGCAGAATCAGCATGAAAGGCACTGGCGAAAGCAGGGCGCAGGCCAGCACGCTACGGGCGCGCGTTCTTACCGAATGACCATTTTTGAAATCGTCCTGAAGGTGTCCGAGCACTGCGGTCGTGAGATTCAGGCAGGCGGGATAGACATGGCGTTTATCGAAGTTCGCTTTCGCAAAGCGGACCTGCTTGAACTTCGCCCGTGCATGTTTGAATGCCAGACGATCCGGTGCGGAAAGATCGCTTTTGATGGCTAGAGTCGCCGTCAGCCGACGGAAAAGATTGATATCGAGGCGACGGGTGAAAAGCTGTCGCGCCAATCGGAAAGCATCGATAATTTCCGTGTCGGAAAACTGCATTGGAATTTCTGCGGGAGGAACGCAATCCTCCGTGACCACATCGTTCTCGAGAATATAGCCGAAAAGCCGGTCGAGCATTTCTTCCGGAAAAGGCGGGTCAACTTTATGCATGCTGATTTTCTGACTGTCCGGGCATCAGGTTTCTGAGCCTGTCGTTACAGCTTCGGCTGCGAGCGCTTCTTCTTCAGCGACTTCGGCAGTGGGCAGGCTCAGCGTGTGGCGATTGAAAAAGCTGTAGAGCGTGGGGATGAGAGCGCACAGGAATAGCAGGACGGGAGCGACGATATAGGCCGCTGCAGCGCCATACAGGCCAAATCTGTGGGTGAACCAGATCAGGACCACGAACCAGACTGACGTTCCGACAACATGAGACCAGAACAGCGCCTTCGGTCGTCCGGCCATGAAGAGGAGCGATGGAATGGGAAAGCCGCCCATCGACATAATGATCGAAGGGGCCATGATCATGAGCAGCGTCGCCGCCACATGATATTTCTCGCCGAACAGCACGGTCACAGGCCGCGCCAGCACCCAGATGCCGATGACCATCGCCAGAGCAGTTGCGGCTGCCAGCAATCCCGAGCGCAGGCCGAGCAGCCAGGGGCGTGTGCTGGCCGGGTCGAGGCGCATGATTTCCGGATAGAAGCCTTTTTCCATCAGCAGGGCAGGTTTGACGGCGGAACTGAGAATGGATGTCGCAATCCGGTAGAGGCCGACGGCCGCCGGGCCAAGCATGTGACCGAGGATGATGTTGCTGACCGGCTCCTTGCATGAGTCGAGCGAGGTGGTCAGATTTGTTGACCACACGAAATGCCAGCTTTCAGGAAGCGTCCGCGGTGCGGCGAGCAGGCTCGGACGGAACGCATCCATCATGTTCCGACGACGAAGTTCGGAGAGGGACATACCCCACAGGATGAGATCGCCACCGAGATCGGCAATGTACCAGGTCAGCAGAAAAAAGGGCATGCCAAAGCCGCACAGCCAGCCAATGAGAGCGCCGACCGCCCGGATTGCTGGCGTAGCTGTCTGCTGAAGACTGATGAGATCGAACCGGTCCATGACACGTAGGATGCCTGCGGGTGTGCTGGACGACATGGTGGGGATCAGCGTGCAGTATGCGACGGCCAGCGGCACGATGTCGGGACTGATGCCGAAGCGTGGTCCGAACAGCATCACGCTGGCCATGGCGAGGACCATGCCGAACAAGCCCGAAGTGACATCGAGGCCGCAGGCAAAGCGGATGGCCTGGCGGGCGGTGGTCCTGTCCTCCCGCGCCATGGCTGGCGCAGCATAGCGGACGATCATCTGCCAGCTCTGGAATTTGGTGAAGGCGGCGATACCCAGCGCATAGGTATGGATCAGCATGACGGTGCCGAAACCGACGGCGCTCATCCCTCGTCCGGCGCACACCAGAGCAAGCAGACCGATGATTCCCCCGACAGCTTTGGTCGAAGCGAGATAGCCTGCGTTCTTCAGAATGGAACGCATCACCCCATCGCGAAACCAGTTACGCATTGGCACGCGGAGAGGAAAAGGTCGGTAGGCTACCGCTCAGGGAGTGGTCCCCGAGGGCTGTGCTGTCAGGAGAACTTGATCTCAGGTCAGTTTCTTTTTGCACAGATCCACGACACGCTTCAGAACTTCATTATACGATTTGCGTGCATCGACCGAGATGATGGGTGCCGCGCCAAATCTGAGCCGGGTTATGGTCTCGGCTTTAGCTTTTAGCAAGCCGAGGTCGTGGTCCGGTTTGCGGCTGTGTGCGGTTTCGGGGTCGATGTCCAGGCGGATGACCAGAGACGGCCATACCTCAGCCATCTTCTCGTAAAGCGCGCGTTCCCTGCGGGCGAGAGCTGCAACGAAACGGTTCCCCGGACGGGCGACCGAGAGGCCGGGGCCATCGCACATGCCCGGAATTTCGACCTGCGGGAAGCGATCGGTCACGATCGTATAGCCCTGCTGACGGGCGCGCTGCATGCGGCGGAAGCGCAGGTAACGAAGGATCGAGAAGCCGTACACCACAAGGGCCGTTAGCGGACCGGGGATTTTCTCGCCGGGTGAACGGGTGGTTTTCGCCCGTTTTGTCAGCACACGCTCAAGATATTGCCCAATCAGTGGCAACTGGCCGATCCGACGCCCCAGATCACCCGATCCCAACCCGAGATAGCAGGACATCACCGGACGCTCATGGCCAAGAATCCGCGTCAGATCTGCGCTCAGCGTCGACTTGCCCGAGCCATCGCTGCCAATCAGGGCGATGATCGGGGGCAGGGGCTGTTCATTTTCGAGAAGAGCTGCGCTGTATTGCGGATTGAGCATCAGCATGGGTGTTTTGACTCCAATGCAACACTGTCGTGGTGGCGCAGAACGTCAGCGATCGCTGCTTCCGCCTTGAGAATCATAGTTTCAAACGGCTCGGTTGAATCGAGGTCGAGGATTGGCGCATCTCCAAAGGAGAGGCGCGGCACATCGGCAATCTTTCTGGAGAGCGACTTCAGATTGTGATCGGGCTTGCGTGCTGCTGCGGTTGCCACGTCCACATTGAGACGGATGACCAGATCCGGCTCGTAGCTGGCCATCCAAGCGTAAAGCCCGCGCTCCAGAGTGGCGAGCGCCTGCACAACGGTGCTATTTTCTGCCGAGAAGGTCATGGCGGGACCGTCGAGGCCGCCGGGAACCGCGATCTGTGGATAGCGATCCGTCAATATGACGACCCCCTGCCGATGCAGCTTCAACATTCTCCGGAAACGCAGCACGCGACGCATACTGAACAGGAACATGATGAGGGCAGGCAGCAGCTTCGTTCTGCCAGCATCGCGCGTTTTCTCAGTCGTCCGTGTGATGCGGCGATCCGCGCGCTTTCCGACAAAAGGCAGTCGGGCGATAAGCCGCCCCACGCTACCTGTCTGTTTGCCCAGATGGCAGAATGCGACAGGACGATCGCGGCGCATCCATTCGAGAAGAGCTGATCCCGTTGTGGTCTTTCCGCTGCCGTCTGACCCTATGAGCGCAATGATGGGCGCACGTTTACTCATGATGGTCCGTGAGATCCCGTCATAACTGCCGTCGTGTGTCCTTGTGGTTGAGGAGGCGGTCCGAAATCGGCCAGAGCTGATTTAAATGACGGTTATATGAAAATTTTATTGCGTTCAATTTGCAGGAATAGGGGGCCTGCAATGCTGGAAAGTGCAAAGCAGGCTGCTTGATGC
>NZ_JBDNXK010000159.1:0-3920 GCF_047721705.1 Acetobacter sp.
ATATATAGTTAAAAGAGTTAAGCACTAAAAAGCCTATGAAAACACGATTGATAACAGTCTGTTACGGTTATGGGCGGTGGGTGAAACCACGTGTTTGGGTGGGTGAAACCACGATGCTTGGGTGGGTGAAACCACGATGCTTGGGTGGGTGAAACCACGACAGTTAACCATACTTATCCACAGGAAAACGCAGCATTCCCTATAGCTTAAGTGGTTTCGAGTCGTAGTAACTCTCATTTTGACTACAGAGAGAGCTCATTGGGTGGGTGAAACCACGATAGTTTAACGAGGCCGCCCTCGTGACAAACGATCCATCAACCCATCCACCTCTTCAGCACGCCGACGATCTGCTTCTACGCGCTCTCTTTCTTTTTCGAGCTTCCTATGCAGCTCAGTCGCTGCCTCAATACCTCGCAACTGAAACATCACTGCCGGTGTGCCTTCAACAGTCTGAGTCAACGACATGGTGTAATCAGGAAGTTGGTCTGCTTCGATGATCTTCCGTAGCATACGATTAAATTCTTTAGGCTGCGCATCGCTACCTGTTTTTTCATGCAGCACCTCGACACGGCATATCCACCCACCTCTCTGCTGACCAGCATGTTTACGTGCGATCCGATAGAGGGCCCGCTCTAATCCACCAGATAAAAGAAAATAATCCTGATGCATTGTCAGCAAGGATCGCTCACTTACAATGCCTTCATAAACCCAGTTTGATAGGGTGATCGTCATTCCACGCGGCTGATCTGTGTCTGGATCTACTTCCAGCGTCCATCCATCCAGCCATCCAAACTGAGCCTCATTACGGCGCTTAGGTGCCCGTAATGATGTACGGATGGATGTTGTTTCTAGACGCGAAAGAGCAGCTTGCAATTCCTGATAAGCACGTCCCCCTGTTCCCCGTCGAATGCCGCGCAACAAATCATAGGTTGTTGTTGTAAGCGTTCGCGGAAGATCATTGATCCCCTGCTCTTTCATCCGATTTAATACGGAAGCAGCCCACACAAGAATGTCGGCATCCCATATTGTCGCCATGCCATAAGCTGGCATGGCTTCAACTTTCACCCATGCTTCGCCATTTGGACTGCGATATTCAATTGGCTTAAGACGTTTACGTTTCTGAAGTGAGAAAAATGGCCGCTCCATCACTTCCCGCTGATCTTTCAACGGAAGCTCATTCATTAACGGAATAAAAAAGTCGAACTCGGGGTTCGGATCACGCCGTTTACTCATGGTGCAAACCTAGTATGCCCTCGCTGCACCAGATATTGGCGCAATAAACGCTCGGTAATGACCGTCAAAGGTTCTCCACCTTCCTCTACACTCAGTTGACGGAGTGTACGGTGCATATCCTCTGGGATATGGATCAAAACCGGTTTTTTGCCAGGATGACTATTTTTCTTGCGTGGCGAAGGTGCGTTCCCATCAAGAGGTGATCGGATAGTAGCCTCTTTAGGCACATTTTCCGCTACAACCGTCGGAGATATAGGGGCACTTTCTTCCTCAAAAATGCCGGCTAATGCCGATGCTTTCTTGGGTTTCACCATCATACTATCTCGCTTAATGGTTTATTCGCATAACCGCTTAGTCGCTTAGCCTCAGCATAAGCAGAGCGTAGTTCAGCTGCGGCCTTACCATCTGGATCCAATTCGGCAGCGGTTTTCCCAATCGGTGTTGCTCTATAAAAATCCTTACGAAAATGAAGTTCTGTATCGAACATAGTGACGCCTTTAGCGATGAAGCCCGCTCGAGCATCTTTCCCTTCTGAACCTTGGTAAGGAACCTGGGTGAGGATCACAGCAAAAGGTGTTCCTGCTTGCTGAACCTGCTTTATGGTTTGCAGCACAGAATGAACATCCAACCCACGCGGAGCGACTGGGATCACTACAAAGTCAGCTTGTTCTGCCGCCAACATAGCAATGTCTTTTGAGTTTGCTGGCGTATCAATGATGATGAGATCCAGCTTTCCACTCTTACGTCCTCGCGAAACATGCAAAGGCAATCCTGCGACACTGCTATCTTTCACCATTACGTCATCAGCCTCTCGTCTCTCAGACCAATAGAGAGCTGATCCTTGCCGATCGTCAGCATCAAGAATCACAACCGCTGCGCCTTCACTGGCGGCTTCGACAGCAAAAGCCGTTGCAATCGTCGTTTTCGACTGCCCACCTTTCTGCGCAATCACGGCCCAAGTCTGCATGATGTCTCCTACTAAGCGACTATGCTTTTTATATAGCTTATTCGTTTAGTAGCAAACAACTTTAATCGCATAGTCGCTTAGTTGCATATTCGCTTAGAATTTATATCGCATCCTAATGCACTCGGCTTCTGCTGGGATAGAACCATCAGCCACACTCACGGCATGATCCCCTGCATGACCAGAAATGCTCTTACTGTGATGATCTTCACACCATCATAGACCCGCAGGTCCAGAATATCGCGCTTGTCGCCCGTTAACAGAAAATCGGCTTTTCCAGCAGATGCCATCGCCAAAAGATAATCGTCATCCGGATCCGGAGAGACTGCCACAGCAGGAAGATTGACAATGAGAACAGCCAGATCCCGGACTTCATTGACCAGACGGCCGGCGAGGGTGGGCGGCAGACGGGAACGGATCTTGGGATACCGTGTCACGCGCCGCAATTCATCTAGCTGCTCGGTAGACGTCAGCAGATCGAATTGTCCTGCCCGCCATAGCCCGAGCAGATGCGCTGGCAGGGATTTTTCAGAAAGCAAGGCACTGATGAGAAGATTGGTATCGATGACTAGACGCACGCCTTAGCTGGCCCTGTCCATTGCCCGCGTAGCGGTCACGGCCTCGCCGATCAGGTCCTCTAGGGCGTCCGGCTCCATATCTGCGAACCCACTCCGGGCTTCTGCCATTGTCCTGTCGAACACACGCCAGCGCACCGCCTCCTCGATGAAGCGAGACAAGTCGCCTTTCTTCATGCCGCGCTGCGCCAGGAAACTACGTACGGTGATGTCGGTTTCGCGGGAGACTGAAACCGTCCAACGAGTCATATCAGTAGACATATCATATCTCCATATAAGGTCTTATACGCTTATCATGATAAGCGCCTATATATATCTGTGCAATCCGATTTCATCTTCACAAAATGCATTACCCCCACATTTTCCGTGCGATATCCTGCTCCTCGGCGCCGACGGCATCGGCATAGATGGCGGTGGTGGAGAGCTGGGCATGACCGAGCCATTTCTGCACCATGTTGAGGGGGATACCGCTGGAGACGGCGGCGACGCCGAAGGCATGGCGCAGGCCCTTGGGGGACGCGGCCGGGCCGGACAGGCCGGCGGCGTCCATGACCGCGTGCACCGCCCGCCAGCCGGTCATGCGGGACCAGGGCCACAGCCGGGCGGCCGCGCCATGGCCCCGCCGGCGCTGGGCCTCGCGGATGCCATGCACCAGATCCAAGGCCTCGAGGAGGGAGGGGGGCGCCGGCACGGCGCGATAGACCCCGTCCTGGCGCTTCTTGAGCGTGGCGAACACCAGCACGCCCCCGGCCAGGTCCACCCGGTCCGCCGTGAGGGCAAGGGCCTCGGACAGGCGGCAGCCTGACCAGGCCAGGGTCATGCACAGCGTGCGGGCCTCGCGCGGCGCCTGCTCGGCCGCGCGCAGGAACCGTGCCCGCTCGGCGACCGTGAGGTATTTGCGGCTCCCGTCGCGGTCGAACAGCGGCATCCCGCCAGAGGCGCCTGCCGGAATCGCCCGCTGTCCCGGTTTTCGGGTGCCGCTCATCCGGCCGTCCTGTCGCGATAGCCCCGCCGGCGCTTGGCCCGAAGCTGGCGGGCGAGGGCATCGAGCGCCTGCCCGGCATCATGATGCAGTTCGCAGACCTGCCGGCCAGCCGTCCCGATCCGCCCCCACTGCCGCACCAGGGCGGTACCGCCGAACAGGTCGG
>NZ_JBDNXK010000160.1:0-3881 GCF_047721705.1 Acetobacter sp.
GTGCTGGCAGGCTGACTGGCACATCCGGCAAGCCCCGAGCCAGTAGCCAGCAAACCCGCCAGCATCAGGACAGACCTGACGGAAGCGGAGCGGCCACGAGAGAAAAAGAGAGCCATGACAGGCTGTGTCCTTCGGTCACTCATGAAAAACCTGAGCAAACAGGAATGAGAGAGTCAGTCTCTCATTCCGTTCACACCTGTCAATCAGGCGTGGCCAACCGTCTGGCTCACCTCGGCGCGACGCGCCTGCCACAGAGCGACGAAGTCGATCGGCTGCAGAACGACCGGCGGGAAACCGCCATCGCGTGTGACATCGCTGAGGATGTTGCGTGCGAAGGGGAAGATCAGACGCGGCACTTCGACCAGCAGCAGAGGCTCGATCAGTTCAGCTGGCGGGTTGTTCAGCGTCACAACAGCAGCATAGGTCAGTTCGGCAACGAACACCTTGCGACCCACCGCGCCACCTTCAGTCGCAGGCGCTTCGTCAGCTTCCGCCTTGATGGTCAGGGCGACCTGAAAATGCGGCTCGTCATTCTGAAGGCGCGTGGCCTGAACATCGATATTCACGGAAATCTGGGGCGCAGCCGTCAGTGCTGTAAAAATTTCCGGACCATGAGGAACTTCAAAGGACAGATCCTTTGTGTACTGCATGTTGATGGCGAGCGGGAGAGCCGGCGGAACCCCCTGTTGGGCTGCTTCAGACATCGTGTCTCTTCTCTGTTCCAGTGCGGACGGTCTCGTCCGGGAGTGTTGGCGGTAGCATGTCGAACAGGCTTCGCCAACCACGCAAGGGTTAAACCGCGGGCAGCGGCACCCGGGGATCAATCTCCAGCCACGAGCCGTTTTCCACACTGGTGTGGGCAAATGCGAGCAGGAATGCCCAGTGCGTGACCACCAGCGTGTGCTTCCAGTCGGGATTGGCAGCCATCTCGGCCCGGAACAGCGCCGCGCGCTGCTCGACTGATTCCGGACTCTCTTCGCCCTGGCTCCACCAGATTTCATCGAGATCGGTGAAATCAAGAGCGGGCCAATCCAGAGCCAGCTTTGAACGCGGAGAACCGATATCGCAGGAAAAGGCTGCGCGCTCTCTTATGATTGGGCTGACCGTGGGCACGATACCGAGCGCCCGCGCAATGGGAGCCGCTGTCTGGAGAGCCCTAGTATAAGGTGAGACCACGATTCGGCGGATATTCCTGTCCGCCAACCTCATCACCAGTTCGTCAGCCTGTCTCAGGCCGTGTCTGGACAGCGGGGGGTCGGAAATGCCGGGATCTTTTCGGGTGGCCGTAAAGAGTCTGTTGAATTCGGACTGACAATGACGGAGAACAATCATGATTTTGCACATAGTGCGGCACTGTTCGAACAGCAATCCTTTGATGCCAGATTGAGATGGATCAAATCATTGCACCCTGAGGCGTCCGCTCCTATTCTCTACTCTCTTGCTTGACTTTCGGCGGCACGCGCTTATGCACCCGCCTGCTCCTGTTTTTTTCTTGGATGGCACGTCTTATGGAAGGTTCCTTCGGCCATTTTCCGGTCGATATCGTGGTCTTTGCACTGATCGCGGTGTTTCTCGCACTGCGTCTGCGCAGCGTTCTGGGAAAGAAGGTTGGCTTCACCGCCGCTCCCATACCGCAGGCCGCGCCTCCGGGACCGACCGGTCCCGTCATTGAAGGTCGTGCTGTCCCGGTGGCTGCGATGCGTTTTGACGTGCCTGACCCGGCCACACGTGTTGGCACCGTTCTGGCCGAAGTCGCGAGGAAAGAGCCCGGTTTTGTCCCGCAGCAGTTCCTGTCCGGTGTGGAAGGCGCGTTTCGCCAGATCGTGACGGCCTACGCGGCTGGAAATCGGGCTGTCCTCAAGGAACGCCTGACCGCAGATGCCTTTGCCGCATTCGATGCCGCCATAACCGCCCGTGAGAGCGCTCAGGAAACACAGAAGAGCGAAATCCGGGCGATCGACAGCATTGCGATTGAGGATGTGGTGCTGAAAGACAGCCCTGTGGGCACAGGCGCGACCATTGATGTGCGCATCGTTTCCGATCAGATCAGTCTGGTCGTCGATGCTGAAGGCAAGCCTGTGACTGGCACCGATGCCGTGACCGAGTTCTCCGACCTGTGGACATTCGAGAAGCTGCTTGGCGTGTCGGGCGCCACATGGCGTCTGGCTGCGGCGCGGAGTGCGTGAAGGAAAAGACTGACGCTCCTTCCGCCCCACCACGCACACGTCGGTTTCGGGTCGGGCGGCAGGAGATCGTTCTTGGTGACTGCCTTCGCGTTCTGAAGCGCATGCAGGCCGAGAGCGTGGATGTGATCGTCACCTCTCCCCCTTACAATATCGGCCTTGGCTATCGGTCCTATCAGGATCGCCGGACTGAGGACGAATATCTCGACTGGATGATGGGGGTGGCATCAGCGCTTCGTCGCGTGATGCGTCCAGACGCCTCGTTCTTCCTCAATATCGCCGGAACATCCTCCGAACCCTGGCTGCCGTTTGAACTGGCCGTCCGCCTGCGTTCGCTGTTCGTGCTGCAGAATCATATTTCATGGGTAAAATCGATTACTGTTGGCGACACGTCCTTCGGACATTTCAAGCCCGTCAACAGCAAGCGTTACCTCAACCGCAATCACGAGCATCTGTTTCACCTGACGCTCAAGGGCAACGTGCCGATCAACCGCATCGGAGCGGGCGTTCCGTTCAAGGACAAGAGCAACATCGCCCGCCGTGGACATGCGCAGGATCGACGCTGTCGGGGCGACACATGGTTCGTGCCGTATGAGACGGTGCGTGGCCGGGAAGAGAAATTCAATCATCCGGGCACGTTCCCGACAGCCCTCCCCGAACTCTGTCTTCGCCTCCATGAGCAGGATGACGCTGTGGTGCTGGACCCCTTTATGGGAACCGGCACGACTCTTCTTGCAGCTGAGGAAATGGGCGCGCGAGGGATCGGGATTGAGATCGACCCGGACTATGTGGCGATTGCGCGCCAACGGCTGCGAGAGAAATGCCAGCAGACATGATTCAGATCATCGATTTGTCCGATCATTAAAACAAATATTATCGTTTTGACGGATTGCGGTTCTGTAATGCACATAGTGCATCACGGAATTCATCGATGTTTGGAGCCCCCCACGTGAAACGCGTCATCGCCGCTCTGGCCTGCGCAGGAGTCGCCGCTTATGGCGGAACTGTCGCATATATTCAGCATTTCGATCATCAGGGCGCCCCGACCCTGTCGGCGGATTCGCCAACCCAGCAGAACGCCGTCGCCAAAGCGGCGTTCGATGTGCTGCGGGAAGCCCGCTGTGACTACTGTCACACTAAAGGCGCCGATCTGCCGTTCTACTTCAAGCTGCCGATCGCAAGCTCCCTGATGCAGAAAGATCTGGATCAGGGTCTGCGGCATTTCCGTATGGAACCGGTGATTGCGGCTTTCCAGAAAGGCGACGCTCCGAGCGAGGAACAGCTGTCCCGTATCGAAGAAGTCATCACTCAGAACAGGATGCCGCCCTCCCTGTATCTGCTCATTCACTGGCATGCGCATCTGAACGAAGATCAGCGCAAGACGGTTCTGTCATGGATCGCCAATGAACGTCGCACCCATTATGCAGCCAAGGATGTGGCCGCCAAATTCGCAGCGGAACCTGTGCAGCCCATCCCCGAAAGCTGGCCGGTCAGCGACACGAAAGTGGCCCTCGGTGAGCAGTTGTTCTTCGACAAGCGTCTGTCGGGTGACAACACGCTCAATTGCGCCAGCTGTCATGGACTGGACAAGGGTGGCGTGGACAATCTGGTGACGGCCACCGGCATCCACGGTCAGAAAGGTCCAATCAACGTTCCGACGGTTTACAACTCCGTTTACATTATCGTGCAGTTCTGGAA
>NZ_JBDNXK010000161.1:0-3831 GCF_047721705.1 Acetobacter sp.
GAATAGTGCGATGACGCCGGTTGTGCCTATTGATACGATTATGCTGCGTATGATGGGCGGGATGAACGTATTGCTGATGATGGCGGCGATGTGGGCGGTGAGGGCGACGGCATCTCTCCCGACGTTGATCCCGAGGAAGAAGATGGGATCAAACCACTGTCTGACCGGCTTCTCACCGAACTGACGGCCTGGCGCACGCTGGCTCTGCGAGACGCCTTTGCCAGTAACCCGCACATCGCGCTGACCGAACTGCTGCATACGCTGGTGCGTGATGTGTACTGGCAGACGCCGGGGGCTGACTGCCTGGAAGCCTATGTCCGCGAAATCCCGCTGCCGGTCCATTCGCCCGACATGCCGGGCAGCCTTCCAGCCCATGCGCTGCGCCAGCGCAATGAGGGCTGGAAGCACGACCTACCCGATGACGAGGATGCGCTGTGGCGCTGGATCGACGGGCTGGACGACGCCAGTCGCATGGCACTGCTGGCACATTGCCTGTCCTTCGGGGTCAATGCGCTCTACGAGCGCATGCCCGCCTATGGCGCGGTATCCCAGCGCAGCGTCACGGAGCGCCTCAAACGGGCCGATCGACTGGCCTCGGCCCTCAGCCTCGATCTGGTCGAAGCAGGCTGGCAGCCGACGGTCGAGAACTATCTCGGCCGGGTGACCAAGGCGCGCATCCTGCAGGCCGTGCGCGAAGCACGCGGTGACGAGGCGGCTGACCGTATTGTCCACCTGAAAAAGCCCGACATGGCGCGCGAGGCCGAGCGGCTGCTGGAAGGTTCGGGCTGGCTTCCCGAGGCGTTGCGCACGGCAGGAGGTGCAGAGCAGGTGCCGGTTGAAACGGCAACGGTGGACGAGGGTATAGAGGCCATCGCCGCCGAGTAGCCTTTATGAGGTCAGGAACTTTGAGACAGCGGCTTCCGGTGCCCGGAAGCCGCTTTTTTCATGTCTGGCGCCCCGGAAAGAGGGAGAGGTCGGCTTCGCCTTCTGTGCCGAATAACCGGCATAGAGGAGAGTTTTCCATGACCACGACCACCATCCTGCCCCCGGCGTCCCGTGGCGCCGCGTCCGGCGGCTTCCGGATCGATCCTTCGCGTGGGGAGCGTAGCGCCCGCGTATCGTCCGAATGGTTCTCGCGCCCCGATGACGAGCGGTATCTCTCGCTGTCAGATCTGCACGCTGCGACCCTGACGCGCGCGGATCGGGCCACGGCCCGCACGGTGGAAAGCCGCGCCATTCGCGTGGAGGCCGCGCGCGACAATGCCGAGCGCCTGACTTTGACCGTTCCGGGACAGCATGAGCCAATCGCACCGACCCACTGGTCCTTTGGCCAGATGTGCAGTCTGGTCGGTGCGCCGTCGTCCTATCTGCGCAATCTTCCCGCCCCACTGGCGGCGATCAACCTGCAGCACGGTCTGCTGTCGCATCGGGCCGAACTGGTCAAAACGCTGGAAACCGAAGACGGTCGGGTGGAACTGCGCGCCGTGACCGGCCCCGATTACGGCCGCATCTGGGACCATGAACTGGTCGGCGCGGTGCGCAAGATCGCCGGTGACGGCACAGGTGATACCAACTGGAAGGTGCCGGGCGTCATTGATTGGGCGACCATGACCCATAATCCCTATGTCGATATCACCAAGGAGACTACGACGCTCTACGCATCGGATCGCGATGTCTTTCTGTTTCTGGTCGACGATACGCATCCCATTGAGGCAGGACGCCTGCCCAACGGCGATCCCGATCTCTATTTCCGGGGTTTCTATGCCTGGAACAGCGAGGTCGGTAGCAAGAGCCTCGGCATCGCCTCCTTCTATCTGCGCGGCGTGTGTCAAAACCGCCTTTTGTGGGGCGTCGAAAATTTCGAACAGATCACGATCCGGCACAGCAAGTTCGCGGCATCGCGCTTCGTGCATCAGGCCACACCGGCGCTGCGGAATTTCGCCACGGCCAGCCCGGCCTCGTTCGTCTCGGGCATTCAGGCCTCCCGTCGAGCGCTGGTGGCCAGAACTGATGACGATCGGGAAAGTTTCCTGCGTCGTCGTGGGTTCTCCAAACCGGAAACCGCGAGGATCATCGAAACCGTGCTGCACGAGGAAGGGCGCAAGCCGGAGAGCGTGTTCGATTTCGTGCAGGGGATCACGGCACTGGCTCGCACCAGGGCCAATCAGGATACGCGGCTGGATCTGGAAGAAAAGGCCCGCAGGCTGATGGAGCGTGCTTCCTGAAAGCCGCTTCTCCGTTTTTCCGTAAAGACGTTTTTACGAACCCGGCCATTGTGCCGGGTTTTTTCGTTTCGGGAGATCTTCCGATGGCTGATTTCTTCACGCATTTTTCCTGTGTGCTCGATGTGGGCACGGTGGACAATGCCTGGATGCACGATGAGACGACCGGCGATCCGCAGCAGGTGGTGGAATTCGTGCTACGTTGCGCACGGGCATTCCGGTTGCGGGGGCGATGGGGGTTCCAGTGGGCCAATAGCTGTTCACGTCCCCGGATCGGTGCCTTCAGTGGTGGTGCGCATCTGCTTGACCTTGGCCGGCGCAAGACGATTTCATGGATGACCACCGATCGCTGGCTGGCGATGGCCCTGAATGGAGGCAATCCCGACGCAGGAGGGCAGGGCGATGACCTTGCATGATACAGGGGATCTCGCCCGTCGTCTGGCGGAGAACGCGGAGGCGGTGTGCCGACAGTATCTTTCCGCTGGTCGCCGTCATGGCAATTACTGGCTGGTCGGGGATGTTCATAACACGCCGGGGCGGTCGCTCTATGTCCGCCTGCATGGTGGGCCAGACGGACGTGGCCGCGCGGGCAAATGGACGGATGGCGCGACAGGACAGCATGGCGATCTGCTCGACATCATCCGTGAAAGCCTCGGGCTGCTGGATTTTCGCGATGTCGCCGACGAGGCCCGGCGCTTCCTCAGTCTGCCGCAACCAGAGTCACGACAGCCCCCTGATCGCGGTCGTTCCCATGCGTTTAGTCATGATACTTCCGGGCAGGCATCTGGCACCGCAGACGCCGCACGTCGGCTCTGGGCCATGTCCCGCCCGATTGCGGGCACACTGGCGGAAACCTGGCTGCGCCAGCGTGACCTCACCCGCCTGACAGACCTGTCATCCCTGCGTTTTCACCCGAATTGCTACTACCGGGCCGATGCCGACAGTCCGACCGAGACCTGGCCCGCGCTGATCGCCGCCGTCACCGACCTTGATGGCCGCGTTACCGGCATCCATCGCACATGGCTGGCGCGGGACGGAAAGGGCAAGGCCCCCGTCGCCATGCCCCGTCGGGCCATGGGCGACCTGCTTGGCCATGCCGTGCGCTTTGGCGCGGTGTCTGACGTTCTGGCGGCAGGCGAGGGGATCGAGACGGCGCTGTCGCTCCATGAGATCATGCCCGCTCTGCCACTGGCCGCCTGCCTGTCCTCGGCGCATCTCGCCGCCATGGCGTTTCCGCCCACGCTGCGTCGCCTCTACGTGCTGCGCGATGACGATCCCGCCGGGGATCATGCGGTGACGACCCTGCAGGCCCGGACGGAGGAAGCCGGGATCGAGTGCCTCGTGCTGTCACCGCGTCTGGCGGACTTCAATGATGATCTCCGCTATCTCGGGCGTGGCGCGATGCGGGCGATCCTGCATCCCCAGCTTGCCCCTCAGGACGTGGCGCGGTTTCTGCAATCCGTTGCGCACTGAGGCGGGCCGGGAAGGGGGTGTGAGGGTCATCTTCTTTCCCTGCCGTGCGGGGCTGTCCTGTATCCGGATGGGGCGCGCCCACGGCCTTTTCTGGAGGGGAGCGGGCGTCAGCCAGGCCGGGCCTGCAATGGCGGAG
>NZ_JBDNXK010000162.1:0-3735 GCF_047721705.1 Acetobacter sp.
AACACGCACACGATCTGGAAGAGTCCGAAGCGGAAAAGGCCGAGAAATTCCGCCTGGGTTTCTGGGCGCATCTCGCTCTGCTCACAAGCCTGACCGGCATCGTATTCGCCCTGAACGAACTCTTCATTCAATGGCCAAATGCCGACTGGATCGGATTCATCCTGCTCTGGCTGGCCGTTGGGGAATCCTGTGAATCCACGGGATTCGTCCTGACTTTCGTCAATTTCCTCAATCGTCGGTCGCACGCCCTCACCTCAGAACGCGTGCCAAACTCCGAAAGCAGCTCTCAATGAAAAAGATCCTGTCTCTTGGCCTTCTGTGCGCCACCATTCTGGTTTCCCAGGCTCAGGCGGCATCAACGCCTACAGTCAGTGGCGTCTTTGAAAAGACGGTTCATGCGTTTTCGGAAAGTCATACTCCTCTCGGTCAGATTCCCGCCTCTGACCTGCTGAACCAGCCGGTTGTCGGCATCGACGAAGAGACGGGATTGCTAAAGGTCCAGACTCCAAAAGGCCTCGTTCTGGTAGCCCGCGCTGCCGTCACGACAACAATGGCAGCAGCAGCCCCCCGGGAAACATCCTGCAGCTATATTGGAACGCTTTCAGCCTCCGGAACAGGCTCATCCTCGGGATTTGCCAGCAACTGCAAGCCTGGCGGTCACTGACATGAAGAAGTTCCTGGCACTCGCAGGCACCCTGTCCCTTCTGGGATGCAGCACGTCCAATCCCGGCATCCCGGCGCAGGGCACTTATATTTCCCATATTACGCCCCCAGCATCCTATCCGACGCGCCCCGCACTTCAGAAACTGATCTTTCCCCACAACAGCAAGATCGAAGGCATTGTGGTCGATCCGACCGTAACCGCCTACATGGAACAGATCCGCGACCGTCTTCTGGCACAGTGGACCGGGGTAAAACCCGAAGCGCCCATCTTCCTGAGCGTGGACGAGCAGTTTTCCTCGGACGTCTCTCCTGCGGGAGCGATGTTCATCAACGCCGGCATGATCCAGTATTTTTCTGACAATCCGGAAACGCAGTCCGAAGACGCTTTCGCTTTCGTCATTGCTCACGAACTGTCCCATATCCTTCTGGGACACGCAGCCGACAAGGCCGCAAACCAGAAACTCGAACAGAGATTCTCGGGGGCCGGTGAACTTGGCACCATGGTCGCCGGCGCCGCAGGCGGAAGCGCCATTGCATCAAGCGCCAAAATGGCTCTGCTGTCCCTGTATGGCGCACATACCATCGGTGAATATGGCGGCTTCCCAAGCTGGAGCCGTTCCCAGGAAGAGGAAGCCGATACCCTTGCTGTCGATCTGATGGCAAAAGCCGGATACTCGGTCTCCATGGCGGAAACCTCGCTGGATGCTCTCAATACAGCCGACCAGCGCGATGCGGCGCGGGCCGAACTGAAAGCAAAAGCAGCACAGGAAAAGGCCCGGCAGGAAGCTGAGAAAAACCAGAAAGACAATCTGACGGCCGCAGTGCTGAGCCCCATCCTGACACCCGGCTTCTCACTTCTGGGCTCCGGACTGAACTATGTCGGAAAAGGCGTGGTCTACGTCAATCTCGATCATCCTCACGCCGCTGAACGCAAGGCGGAACTGTCACATTACATCAATCGCAATTATGCAGACCTGATCCCGATCCTTCACAAGGCGCCCTTCCAGAAGTGGATCCGAAGCCGGGAGGTGCAGAAATTCCTGCATGAAAGCCAGGCCATCAATGACGTTGCCGATACGGCAGCGACAAAGAACTGGCAGAAAACCCGACAGCTTCTGGCGGGGATCGGCAGTCCGGTGCGCTCAAGCCAGATCTGGCTCTATTTCAACATCCTGACGGAAGCCGGGCTTGGCCAGAACAGACAGGCCATTGCGGATCTTCAGGCCGCCAGCCAGCGTGACGACGTCATCCTGCAAACCGTCACCATATGGGCCGATTATCTCGACAGCCAGGGCAAGACCGATGACGCCCTTGCCTATCTGGCCCAGGAACAAAAACTGTTCGATGATCCGGCGACACTGCCCCAACAGATCACGATCGCGAAGAAGGCCAAGAAAACGATCACCGTCAATGAACTGGTAGTGGAATGTCAGATGACTGGTATCGACCGTCTTCAGCAGCAATGCTCAGCCGCGAGCAAGTCCTGAACCAAAATACCGGGGAGAAGACTGATGCTTCTCCCCGGCAGGATATCAGCCCCGGAAATCAGGCAGTTCGTTGACTGTCACGACACGCCACAGGCAGTCGATGCGCTCCAGAATGGTGATGGACAGGTTCTGGATCGAAAAGCGGAGCGCCGTATCGGGATGAACGCTCAGCGCATGCGCCAGAGCTGCCCGGATGGCGCCGCCATGGCTGACAACAACCATGTCCTGACCTTCATGTGCATTCGCCAGATCCTCAAGCCCATGCCCCACACGTGCACAGACATCCAGCATGCTCTCCCCGCCCGGGGGAAGCTCACAGGCGGAAATGGACCAGAACGGATTGGGCGGCAGACGCAGCAGGGACATGAACTCCGAATGCGGCGTGCCATGCCACTTCCCGATCGACTGCTCGATGAAGCGCCCGTCAATTGTCACATCCTGCGAAAACGCCCCGGCTTTACGGATTTCAGACGCAGTATCCTGCGCCCGCTGCAACGGTGAACTATACCACAGCGCATCCTTCGGCAGACGGCGTGCCAGTGTGGCATAGCCGCCCTGCTGGCTCGCCATCGCTTCACGGCACAGCGGCACATCGAGCGCGCCATACATCGTCTTGCGCGCACTGGCTTCTACAACCGCATGACGGATCAGCCAGAACCGGGTGACGCCCTTCGGCAGTTCCGGCGTATCGAGAAAATGCCCGTGCGGGACCGCTTTGTCTGTCTGGGTCATGACAACGGGGCGTAACGGGGGACAGGGTTCGCGTCCAGCAGAACATCCCATTGCTTCAGGATCAGCTACAGATTTCCAAGAACCCGGCGTGCATACATTCACTCCCGCTGAATCCGCCGCTCCTCGTCCAGCCCTTCATGCGACGGCTCACCCGACACAAGCCGTGCCCCCGCGCACAGACGCAGCGCTCCGGCCGGCCCGTCCACCAGCGAATGAGGCACCGGCACCGGCTGCCCCAGCACACAGAGCAGGCTGCCCTCGCCTTCCGTCACCCAGGGTGACAGATCCGCATTCAGCCAGCGATGCAGCCGCCGCGCATCTTCCAGCGCCAGCGGACGGCCGGGCGCATGCGGATCTTCAACCAGAAAGGACAGGATGGTCGGCACCGCATCCCAGCGGCCGTCATCAAAGGGCGTGCCCATCGGCAGCATGGTCAGCGCCGGACGGGCCTTAACCATGGCCACGGCTTCCGTCATGAACCGGGTCAGACGTCCACGAATAACAGGATCGGGCAGCGCAAACAGCGCATCCATTTCCGCCAGAGCCGCATACCAGCGCAGCGCCAGTCCGATATTGTGACCGTTATTAAGCGCCGAAGCATCCGCGCCTTCCGGCCATTCATCCCGATTGCCATAGGCCCGCAGCCCTTTGGGAAGCGACAGGGACGGCAGACGGCTGCGGATTGCGGGAGGAAGAAGAATGGCCCCACAGAAAGGTGGGCCCGTAAAGAATTTGGAGCCGGTTATCATGACGATGATCCCCCGCTCCACCCATTCCGCCACACGCGACGGGCTCAGCCGCGCCTGACAGACATCAACAACAACGCTGAGCTGATCGCCCAGCTCCGTACACA
>NZ_JBDNXK010000163.1:0-3731 GCF_047721705.1 Acetobacter sp.
GTCATCCGCTCGCGTGTCGAGCATGTCTTTGCCGATCAGAAGTCACAGACGGGGCTGTTTGTCCGGACTGTCGGTATCACCCGAGCCACTATGAGGATCGGCCTGGCCAATATCGTCTACAACATGCGCCGCTTCCTCTTCCTGCAGCGGATCAGCGCCACAGCGTAGCTATCAAGCGGATAACAGCGCCCAATCTGCTCAAAACGCAGACCGGATGCCAGCGCAAAAACCGTCAATCAAATCGCCAAAAGCCAGAAATCACGGGCCACGCACATCAATTGACGGTTCTTCGATCCCTCCAGATGATCTGAACTTTCCACAAGAGGGAACAGGCGACCAATCATCGTTGCTTCATGTTGCCGGGAATTATGTGCAGTTAAAATGCTCCGCTTGGCTAATATCCAGAATGGATCTTCAAGCATTTTAAATAATTTACACTTCAGAAAATTCACCTTCGAGCGATTATAAATCTTCTTTTCAGGAGATTCACATATATGACTTGCCAATTCTATTGCTGTAATTGGAGAAATACGTATATCTACTTTTTCTGAAAGACTCTCAAGAGTTCCCCATCCTGTTCCTCTGACAAAAGAAGCGTCAACTATAAACATCCAATCAATCCCATCATCTCTCGATTTTAACACGCTGCTGGTTTTGTATCTTGATCAATGCCCTATAGGGGGCAACAGAGTAAGCTGCATGTCGGTCATGCCCGGCTGACCAATTCGTCCAGCGCGCGGATGATCGCATCCTGTTCCCGTTCAGGGAGAATGCCCAGAACTGTGCCAAGCCGCTCAACGGGAACGGTCGCCAGATCAAGCGGATTAGCGAACACATCCTCACCCTCGACGCGAAGGTGCGGCGTCAGGGGATGGTCTGGCGGCTTACCGGCAGATCGCCGCACGAGCGGCATGACCACGCGACCCACACTGCGCTCCAGTCGAGTGCTCTGAATCTGCACGACGAAGGGGATGTCCCGATTGCGGCCGGGGTTCCGGTAGATGGCGAATTGCGGCATCGGCTCAGAGCGTCGAAAATTCGTCGCTCAGGAAGCCGTGCCGCGCATGCAGTTCGTTCACTGCGTCGATCACGCCATCCAGTTGCCGTTGCTCGTCTTCGCGTTTCTCACGTGCGGCATGGAGATAATCACCCAGCAGGGTCTCGACGGTCGCAGAGAGGTTCGGCGTGACCTGACGAACCTGAGCCAGCAGATCGGCGTTGAGCGACAGATTGACAGGCCGTCGCGGGGCAGCCCGATCGTAGTGCGTGGTACGGGTGACGGTGCCATCCATGTTTCGACTCCTTATACGCATGCCATGCGCATGACTAGATCATGTGGAGGGGCACCGCATGGTGCAAGTATTTTTTCGCTCCTGACCGACCGGGTGCGATCGGGGCAACAATGCGCTTGCGTCCTTTGAAATGACGGCTGTCCGCTGTTTCTCCGATGGATCGGAGTGAGAAGATGGAGCAGCCCGGAACACGTATTCAATGGGGACAGGTCGCGCTGGTCCTGTCCATGATCGTCCTGTCCTGGTGGGCCGCGACCGAATGGACGGCATGGGAACTCGCTTTCCAGCCTGAACTCGGTCGGCCCTGGTTCGTGCTGTTCCATCGCTGGCCGGTCTATGCGCCGCCGCTGTTCTTCTGGTGGTGGTATGTCTTTGATGCCTATGCCCCGAACGTCTTCGCACGCGGGGCCTGGATCGCAGGCTCAGGCGGCGTGCTGGCCTTCGCCGCTGCCGTGGCCCTGTCCGTCCATCGCGCCCGCGAGGCAAAGAAGATCGAGACCTATGGATCGGCGCGCTGGGCAGGGCCGGATGAAATCGCCCAGGCCGGGCTGCTTGACCCGGATGGGGTGGTGCTTGGCCGGTATGGCAAGGCCTACCTGCGGCATGACGGGCCGGAGCATGTCCTGACGTTCGCACCGACCCGCAGCGGCAAGGGTGTCGGCATGGTCATTCCTACGCTTCTGACCTGGCCGGGTTCCGCCATCGTCCACGACATCAAGGGCGAGAACTGGGAACTGACGGCGGGATTCCGCGCCCGTTTCGGGCGCGTCGTGCTGTTCGATCCCACCAATGCAACCTCTGCTGCCTACAACCCATTACTGGAAATCCGGCGTGGAGAGTGGGAAGTCCGCGATGCCCAGAACGTCGCCGACATCCTCGTGGATCCGGAAGGCAGTCTGGAGAAGCGCAACCACTGGGAGAAGACCTCGCACTCCCTGCTGGTCGGTGCCATCCTGCATGTCCTCTATGCCGAGCCCGACAAGACCCTGGCCGGTGTCGCCAATTTCCTGTCGGACCCGAAGCGCCCGATTGCCACAACGCTGTCGGCGATGATGCGGACGAAGCATCTCGGCGATGCCGGCGCGCATCCCGTCGTGGCCTCGGCTGCGCGTGAACTGCTGAACAAGTCTCCCAACGAGCGGTCGGGTGTGCTGTCCACCGCCATGTCCTTCCTTGGCCTCTATCGCGATCCCGTGGTTGCGGAGATGACGCGGCGCTGCGAATGGCGGATATCCGACATCGTTGATGGTGATCGCCCGGTGACGCTCTATCTGACCGTGCCGCCGTCGGACATCAGCCGGACCAAGCCGCTGATCCGTCTGGTCCTGAACCAGATCGGGCGACGCCTGACGGAAGATCTTGATGCGGCGGCACAGCGGCGGCGGCTCCTGCTGATGCTCGATGAATTCCCCGCCCTCGGGCGACTGGATTTCTTTGAATCGGCGTTGGCCTTCATGGCGGGCTACCGGATCAAAAGCTTCCTGATCGCCCAGTCCCTCAACCAGATCGAGCGGGCTTATGGCCCAAACAATTCGATCCTCGACAACTGTCATGTCCGGGTAAGCTTCGCCACCAACGATGAGCGGACCGCGAAACGTGTCTCGGACGCGCTTGGGACCGCCACCGAGATGAAGGCGATGAAGAACTATGCCGGCCACAGGCTTTCGCCCTGGCTCGGCCATCTGATGGTCTCGCGCTCGGAAACCGCCCGCCCGCTGCTGACGGCAGGCGAGATCATGCAACTCCCGCCGGCGGACGAGATCGTCATGGTCTCCGGTCTTTATCCGATCCGGGCGAAGAAGGCCCGTTATTTCGAGGATGACCGCTTCCGCGAGCGTGTCCTTCCACCGCCAAAGCCCACACGTCCCAAGGACGGTTGCCCGGATGACTGGAGTAACCAGCCCTTGCCACCCCGGCCGCCGGTTCCGGATGCGGGAGCAGAGGCGGTAGCCATGGAGGATGACGAGGAAGACCCGAAGCAGTCCACCCGGCGTCGGCAGCCGGAACTGGGTGAGGGAACAGTCGAGAAGAAGGAGCCGATGGAAAATGAATTCGCACCCGATCCGACCGATGAATTCGACGACCTCGCACCCCGTAATAACCGGATGAACGATCTCATGCGGGGCGTGGCCCGGCAGGCGTCACTCGACCGTGGCGACGAGCTGGAACTGTGAGGCAGCTATGACGATGGCAAAAAAGAAAGCCCAGATCTCCGTATATCTTGAGCCGGAGGTCATGAAGACCCTCTCTGCCTATGCTGCGCGACGCGCGCAGCCGATGTCCCTGATCGTGGAGGCCGCTGTCGCTTCCTTCCTCTCGCCCGACGGGGAGGAGCGCCGCGAGGCGGCGACATCGAAACGTCTCGACCGGCAGGACCGGCGTCTTGCGCGGCTGGAGCGTGATATTGGCATCACGGTGGAGACCCTGGCGCTGTTCATC
>NZ_JBDNXK010000164.1:0-3645 GCF_047721705.1 Acetobacter sp.
CTCATATTGTGTTCATGAAGCTATAGTGACACCAGATGTTGTGCCTTGCACGAACAAAATGGCGGGCTGCACCTTCCTGAGCGCTGTAACCCGCAGTTTTCCTTGGCCGACGATCTGAATTTTTTTACACGCCACGATCGTCCGTCGGGAGAATCATATCGGCAGATTCTCTATTCACTCTCCGCTTTACTTCGCGAGGTGACCTGACGCACCATCAACCCCACGATCAGCAGGAATGCCAGGAACATGAAGCTGCTGCTCACGCTCAGGCTGGCGCTGATCGCGCCCTTGTAGGCCTCGGTCACCTCTGAATGCGTAGCGGGAGAAAGCGTGCGGATCGCGGCCATTCCGCTTTGTAGAAATGCCGGCACGTCGATCTTCTCCTGCAGTGCCTGAAGCCGGTTCTGCAAGGTGAGCGCCATCACGCCACCCGAGAGCGCCACGCCGAGCGACCCGCCCAGCGAACGGATAAAGGACATCATGGCGGTGGCGATGCCCAATGATCCGGGCGGCACGGCGTTCTGGATCATCACCGTCGCATTGGGCATGCCGATCCCCATGCCGACACCCAGAGCGCCGAGGCTGAGCAGGAAGAACAAAGCTGGCGCACCATGATGGGCACAGAGTGCGATCAGGCTGAGGGCCGCGAATTCGATACCGACACCGATGGCCAGCAGAAGGGCGTAGCGTTGCGTTCTGGATGAGACATATCCGCCCAGCACCGAACTGATCATCATCGTGCCGACCTGCGGCAGCATCATCAGACCGGACGCCGCCGGCGTCTCCCCAAGAACGAGCTGATAATAGAGAGGCAGAAAGATCATCGACCCCATCATGGCGAATGACATGATGCCGGTCGCGGCGACGCACACGGAGAAAGCCGGGATACGCAACAGGTTCAGATTGATGAGCGGCTCAGGCACCCGCCTTTCCTGCTGGATGAACAACACGAACAGCGTTGTGGTGAGCCCGAGCAGAAGAAATGTCAGCGGCGAGGTCCATGGCAGGGACGTGCCAAGCGAATTGAACAGCAACAGGAAGCCGGCCGTCGCAACGCTCAGCAGAGCGGCTCCGGGATAGTCGATCTGCGGTCTTGTCTCTCTCCGGCCTTCGGGCAGACTCAGCATGATCAACCCGAAGGCGAGAAGCCCGACCGGCAGATTGACGAGAAACACCCAACGCCATGACAGGGCGCTGGTCAGCACACCGCCCAGGAAGGGTCCCGTCACGCTGCTCACCGCAAACGCGCCGGTAAAAAGCCCCTGGTAACGGCCGCGTTGCTGAGGCGACACCATGTCACCGATCACCGTCTGCGACAGCGTCATCAGGCCCCCGGCTCCCACGCCCTGAAGCCCCCGGAACAGAATCAACTGCCACATGCTCTGCGCGATCCCGCATAGAAGCGAGGCGCACAGGAACGAACCGATGCTGAACGCCAGCAACGGCCGACGCCCGAACATGTCGGACAGCTTGCCATACATCGGCGTCGCGATGGTGGAAGTGAGCATGAACGCCGTCACCACCCACGACATGTGGGCCAGACCGCCGAGGTCGCTGACGATGGTGGGGAGCGCGGTCGAGACGATGCTCTGGTCCAGCGCTCCCATGACCATGGTCAGGATGAGGCCGATGAAAACAAGCAGGCGTGTCGAAGGGCTATAGGCAGAGGCTATCTCTGTTGTGGAAGATGACTGCACGAAGAAATCCTATGATGACAAACAAATGGGCCGCATGTCGCTCATAACGAGCACATGCGGCCTCGAATGCTTCTGTTAGGTCCTAAAAGATCTAGCGAGATCCGGTAGCCGGCTCGAAGCGGCTGACTTCAATCCCTGTTCCCACCGGCAGCAGGACGCTCGACATGCCGGGCAGTGTTCGGACGGCCCGGCCATAACGCTTCACATCTTCCGTTCCCGGCCGGATCATGTTGTCCGCCACGACGATCGCTCCGGGATTGAGGCGCGGAAAGAATGCTTCAAGACAGGGCACGTAGAGATCCTTCCACAGATCGACGAAGACGAAATCGACCTTCTGCATAAGGTCTCCGATCATGGACACGGCATCGCCGACCCGGAAATCGATCCAGTCGGCCAGCCCGGCCTTGTCCGCCATGTCGCGGGCATAGGCCGATTTGTAGCCATGCAGTTCCATCGTGATCAGCTTCCCGCCTGTCGCGCGGGCTGCCTCGGAAAGCCATATCCCGGAATAGCCGAAGGATGTGCCTAGCTCGAGAATAGTCGGAGCAGACTGGCTGCGTGCCAGAATGTTCAGCAACTGCCCCGTGTCAGGCCCAATGGCGCGCATGCGCTGGTCCTGACCGCCATCCCGGCCACCGGGCGGCTCCTCGCGTGGGCGGCTCCGCTCCTCCTGCATCCGGGCATGATAGAGATCGAGAACCGTCGTAATTCTGTCGTCCATGATATCATTCCCTGCACCGCTCTGCGGCCGCTATCCTCAAACCTGTTCGATGGCACGAGCCGCTTCGTCGAGCACCGTTGCGATCTTCGCTTCGGCTTCGGCATCCAGACCACCATTGCGCAGGCGAAGACGCAGGGCCGTCTTGAGATTTTCCATCCCCCGCATGACCGGCACGGACAGGGAGCGGCGGTTGCCTTTTCCTTCCGTGTCAGCACTCGCGGCCCGTGCAAGAATTTCGTCCAGCGCGGACTGATTGGAGGCCACGAACGCTTCCCCTTCAGGAGTGATGCCGTAGCTTTTGCGGCCTTCTTCTGACGCTGGGCGGATATAACCTGCTTCTTCCAGCCAGGTGAGCGTCGGATAGATCACACCCGGGCTCGGCGTATAGCTGCCACCGAATTTCTCCTCGATGGTCTTGATAAGCTCGTAGCCGTAGGTCGGGTTTTCCGCGATCAGGGAGAGGACCATAAGGCGCATCTCGCCATAGTCGAAAAGCCGATGACGCCCGCCCCTGCGGCCACCACCGTGATGTCCGCCGCGCCCGTGAGGAGGACGGAGTTCACTGCCGCTGGCCATGCCTTCGGGGGAAAAAGTCTGGCGGTTACGACCGCCTGCGTGTCTGTTTCTGTGTTTCATGATTACCGATATATATTCCGATATATCTTACATCAAGATATATCGGAATATATTTCCTAACTTACCGATGAGCCACCATCTCAGGTGTCACAGGCAATCCATCTGTCAGTTCGCGACAGCAAGAGTGGCGCGCAGATAGTCCAGCTCGAACAGCTTGCGGTCGACGCGCCCACCGAACCTTGGCTGGGAGACGACTGACGTGATCGGCGACGATCCAGGTCTCTCGGCAGCGGGCGGCGTGACGCGCGCGATTTGTCAGGCCGGGCGACCCGGCTCGCGGTCATCCCCCGGGCGAGACCGCTTTTGGTGCCCTCAACCTACTCGCCATCGCCAAAAAGTGTGAACCGACGTGGAAAATTAACCCTACTAGAAGATAATCGGTACCAAAAGCTCTCCCGGCTGTCGGCGGGTTTACTGTGGTCTTCGTGATGGTGCACGCAGGCCTGTTTCGGGATACTGGTCGTGGAGATAATCGGGAAGATCCGGCGTGCGTCTTTTGTGCCGGGAAAGGCGCAGAAGGGGACCTGCGCTTTCGCGCACCGGATTCCCCATCCGCAACCGGGCACCCGAAGAGCCCGCCACACTGACCCA
>NZ_JBDNXK010000165.1:0-3551 GCF_047721705.1 Acetobacter sp.
TCCGCAACGCTTCACGGTCAGCAATCAGCCGCGCAGCTTCCGTATGCCGGGCGTCATCATTCTGCGCCAGCATCTCCGTCTCGTAACCGACCTGCCGCGACATCTCGACATCCGGCAGCGATGACAGCGGGGCGTACGCCACCGGCAGGCTGATCTGCTGCCCGCGCGTGCGGCTGGCCGATCCTCCAACGCCGATGGTCGGTGCGGTGGTGACTGCCCCCACGGTGAACTGGCCGCCCTGCGTGAATGAACCGGACAGTTGCAGCGTCACGTCGTCCGCAATCGTGCCCACCACCGGGTCAGACTGCTCCTGACGACACTGTGCGGCCCGGACGGCACGGGCGAACAGTGTCTCCTGGTCCTCTGTCCAATCGCCTGCATGCGATACTGCCACCACCCCGGCTTGTGCCAGACTGGACTGGATGCCTGCCATGGCGGCCGGGATTGTGGTCTGCACGGGCGCTTGATGGGCGCAGGCGGACAGGGCCAGCAGACCTGCCAGCAACGCGGCCCTCACGCTACACCTCGCAGATACGCTGCATTGGCCTCAACCAGCGCCGACCAGTCATCACCAGCCGGATACAGGCCGCCGGGTGCGTGCAACTGCCCCCACGCCAGACCGTGCACCTCCATGATCCGCGACCGGACCCAGCGCCACGTTGCTTTCTGCTTGGTGCCCCACGTCAGGAGCGTCACAAGGTCGGTATCGTCGGTTCCTGCGTAATCCCACAGGAGCAGGCAGTGGCCGCCAGCGCTGCCCGGCGTTGGGTCTCCATAGTCGGCCGGGCTATCCGTGTCCCACACTGGCGGCAGGTTGCCATCTTGGTCCTGCCACATATCTGCGTTCGCAAGCTGCACGCCCAGATAGGCGGCGGACAGGCCAGCGGTGATATTGCGAATCCCATTCAGGTCGCTTGGATCGGCGCTGCCCCATACCGGATAGAGGGTCTGGGTTTCCAGCTTACATCCCGAGCGCTGGGCAGACGTGAGCACGTCAACCTCCACGCCCCCATTGTCTGTGTTCGGTTCATCTGGCACGTATCCGGTGGACTGGCTGTAGAACCGCACTACGGCGCCTGTGGTGATGCCTGCCACATCAAAGCCGGACAGTGCGCCGGTGGCATGAAGGTGGTTCCCGATCCCTGCCGCCGTGCAGTCCCCCAGCACATCATTGCCCAGCATGGCCGGGCGCGGGTCGATATGGTCGCGGATCAGGCGCGGGGGCGCCTGCCGGGCGCAGAACCCGCGCATTACCGACAGATGCGGCTGGCCGGGCCGGTGTTCAGCCGGGCGGCAGCCGAGGAGGCGTTTTGTCATGGTGTGTTCCAATAAAAAAGGCGGCTCCGAAGAACCGCCTTGTGGTTATGCAATTTGCCTGTGTGGCACGGGCCAAAGTTCTATCGGCTCCACGCATATCCCGCGCTTGCGCAGGAAGATGCACCGGGCCTGCTCGACAACCTTCTCGCGCCCGATCCGCGTCCGAATGTGCAGGATACAGTCATTCCGCGACCACCTTGCCTGTGCGTCATTCGGCCTGTGAGACAGGGCGCGTTCCCATCCTTCACAATTTGCTATCCAGATCAGGAGTTCCTCATCTTCCGGGCAATGCCCGCTGACCGTATCCTCCTGCGCTACGTTGTCGCGCGCTCCGGGGATTTCGCGAAAGGGACAGGCTTACCCTCCCCTGCGATCATGGCGGTCCGCAGGATGCCCACAAGATCGGGCGACCACTTCAACTGCTGCTGCGATCCCTTGCCGTGCTTGCGGGTCGTATCGAACATGCGGCCATACTTCATGCCCGCTTCGGTCATCGTGTAATCGCTCGATGCGCTGGAACCGACCGCCTTCACCTGATAACCGATATTGATGATCAGCTTGTTCGTGGCAATGGCGCTCAGGCCGATCTGCTTCCCGATCTCCGTGGGAGTCAGGTAGTTGTCCTGCGTCGGGGCGGAAACGGATGTGATGCCCATCAGTTCCAGCGGATTGACGCCGGACAGCT
The DNA here is from genome assembly GCF_047721705.1 of Acetobacter sp. Lineage (GTDB taxonomy): Bacteria > Pseudomonadota > Alphaproteobacteria > Acetobacterales > Acetobacteraceae > Acetobacter. The sequence goes on from NZ_JBDNXK010000165.1 coordinate 2,003, forward strand.
CCTTTGTCCCGCGTGCGGCCATCAGAAGGCGCTGGTTCTCGTCCATGCCGGGGATGTGGGCCGTGACGCGCAGGCAGCGCTCGAAAGCCACGTCGAATGCGGGCTTGCGGATGCGCTTGGGCTTGGCTTCTCGTGGTTGTTCAATTTGAACACGATCCATGACCAAGTCATCGAATGCGCGGATGACAGTTAGGTAGAAATCTGCGCTGATCCATGTGGCATAGTGAATGACAGCCTTGCGGTCAGCCCAGTATCCGCGACCGTCATTCGGTCCTGTTGTGACGACCGAAATAGAGGTGGCGCGGTTTTCGGGGTCACCCTCTAAAGCACGCAGAAACTCTTGGGTTTTTTCAGATTCGAACCACTTTGATGGCTGATTTTTCTTATCCTTTCCAGACACACCCCAGCAATCACTAAGAGAATACCGGCCCTCGGCATCCCGACGGATTACGGTGGAAAGGATGGTCAGTTCTGTGTTATGCGTCATCGTGTTGTGACTTCCTATGGTCATTTCTGGAAGGCAGCGGGATCGGTCGCCAAACTTGTTCCCGCTGCCTTTTCTGTTTCCATCAAATTACGAATAATGGCTGAAAACTCACCATTCATGCTACGATCAGACCGCCTTGCGCGGTCCCGCAGGTAGTCTCGTATGGTCTGATCCATACGAAAGGTGATTGTCGCTGAGTTCGTCATATCTCCCTCGTGATGTCACTATGACTTCATACGTTTGAAGTCATTATGGCGTCAAGTGGAAAATGAAGTCAGAATGACGTATGATTGGACATGACCGATGATTCGCGCGCAACCTTCACGCTTCGAGCCTCTCGCGCCTTTCTTGATCTCCTCAAGAATGAGGCCGATCTGCATTCTCACTCCATGAACGCGGAGATCATTCAGCGCCTCGAGCAGTCGCTTCAGATCGGCGGATTAGTATCTACGATCAAATCCGATGATTTGAACCCGGAAGAATCAGCTTTGGTGTCGCTTTGGCGAGGATTGGATCGTGAGCACCGTGAGGCTGTGATTAGCGTGGTTTCTGGTTTGGTCCGCTCAAAGAAATATATCTGAAAGACCGAAGCCATCCGCCGCCTGATCGCAAAAGGCTTGGAGTCCGAGCGATCCAGTTAAGGCGCAGGCGGCCCAAGCGTGTCGTCAATCTGGCGTTCGCGCCGAGCCTTCAGCCATTCGGCGATGCAAAAAGCTATCACCTGAAAGAAAGCCCCGCCGGTCAGGAACAGGCCCAGACCGGCGAGCGCGTGCGTCGTCATCCCTGCGATGCCGAGAAGATGGCGATCTTGCCAATGGCCGCGTTCGGATCGACGGGGGATACGGCGCGCAGGCGCGGGCCGGACATATCGACCATGGCCTTGAGCAGATCAATCAGCGTTTCCGCCGCCCCTGCTGCCGTCTTGGCGTCAGACACAACGCTACTGGTCAGGTTGGCCGCCGTGCCGGTGATGACGGCGACAATCAGCGTGTCCACCTTCTCCACATCGGCTAGGATGCTGTGGAACGGCGTCTTCACGCTGTCGCTGTCATAGCTGTCAGA
>NZ_JBDNXK010000166.1:0-3510 GCF_047721705.1 Acetobacter sp.
CCTATCTGGTTTTGCGCCTCATGGAACGGTCACACCTGCGTCAGGACTGCGCCTCACAGGTTGCAGCCACCCCATTAACACTGGGCGGCAAGGCGGCTTTTGTCGGCATCGTCCTGACCGCGCTTCTGCTTGTCACAGTGTCCGCATTTGATCTGTCTCTTGGCCTGCCAACAGCACTTGCCGGCATTGGAACAGCTTTGGGCGTGTCGGCGCTGGCGCGACGATCGCCGATTGCGCTCATGCGGGATATTTCATGGGGCGTTCTCCCGCTGGTCAGCGGCCTGTTCGTTCTGGTGGCCGCCGTTGAAAGTACTGGAGTGGTCGGGGTGCTTGCCAACCTGCTTCAGCAAGCCGCCAAAAGCGATCCTGTCACTGCTGCCTGGGGGGCAGGCACTCTTCTGGCCTTCATCTCCAACATCATGAACAACCTGCCTGCCGGCTTGATTGCCAGTGAGACAGTGGCGCAGGCACCTGTCCCGCGACTGGTGATTGATAATCTGTTGATTGGCGTGGATCTTGGCCCAAACCTTTCCGTGACAGGATCTCTGGCCACAATCCTCTGGTTGCAGGTGATCCGTCGAGAAGGCGAAGCGGTCGGGTTTCTGCAATTTCTCAGGGTTGGTGCCGTGGCCATGCCCGTTGCGCTCTTCACGGCACTCGGTGCGCGGCTTTTGATCGGGTAAACGGATTAGACGATACTCGCAGCCGGATGCCCGTCTCAGAGTTATCCTTGTGAATAGATGCGCTTGCTGTCTGTTAAATGAGTATGGAAAACTTGGCTGTAGAGGCTTCGCTGAGTTCGAATGCGTTACTGTCGGTTTTTCACCATTATCTCTCTGATAGCGGACACTCCGTTTGTCCCCCCTTGCTGCCTTACTGCGAATATCGCAACGCCTCGACAAACAGCCTGAAAGCGACGGAGGCCTGCCGCCGGTTGGGGTAGTAAAGGTGATACCCCGGCAAAGGGGGCGTGAATTTTGCCAGCACCTGCACCAGAGCGTCGCGCTCCAGATCAGACTGCACCATGTCCTGCGGCAGGTAGGCCAGCCCATGCCCGTCCAGGGCGGCATCGCGGATAAGGTCGATGGTATTGAGCGTCATCTGCCCCTCCAGCCGCACCCGTGTTTCCCGACCGCCGCGCATTAAGCGCCAACCATTGACGGCCTGCGATGTCGGCAGCCGCAGATTGACCGCCTTATGCTCGACAAGCCGCGCTGGAGACGTTGGGGCAGGATGGATACGGAAATAGTCTGGTGATCCGACAATGGCCATGGGGATATCCGGACCGATCCGTACAGCGATCATGTCTTTCGCAATCTCGCCGCCCAACCGGATGCCAGCGTCGAAGCGATCTGCCACCACATCCGCCAGTCCGTAATCAATGGTCACGTCCACGCGGATATCGGGATTGTCTCGCAGAAGCTGCTTCACGCCGGGAAGAAGAATGGTTTTCGCCGCATGTTCCACGGTCGTCACCCGGATGGTGCCCGATGGACGGTCCCGCAAATCACCCAGAGAGGCGACCGCTGCATCCAGATCATGCAGCATGGGACCGAGTGTCGCGAGCAGCCGCTCGCCGGCTTCAGTCGGTGCCACGCTACGGGTCGTGCGTGACAGCAGGCGCATACCCAGCCGTTCTTCCGTGCGGCGCACGATCTGGCTCAGGCCGGACTGTGCGATGCCAAGACGACGGGCCGCCTTGGTGAAGCTGCCTTCCTCGGCCACCACGACGAAAGCTGCCAGATCGGCGATTTCATCCCGCCTCATTGATCACTCCAGTGATAGGGCCATGACGGATTATCCATCTAATTCACGCAATAGGTTTGTCCTACCATGCTTTCATCAACAGGAGACAGACCATGACCAGGATCAGTTTCACGAACACCAACAACCCGGCCATTACCCTGTCGGCGGTGATCAATTTCCCCGACGGCTTCGACGAGGCGAAAAAATGGCCCGCCATTGTCGTCTCCCATCCTGGGGGCGGTGTGAAGGAGCAGACGGCTGGCACTTACGCGCAGAAACTCGCGAAACAGGGCTTTGTTACCATTGCGTTCGACCGGTCCTGTCAGGGGGAAAGCGGCGGTGAGCCACGCCAGCTTGAAAACCCCTACGTCAGTACGGAAGACGTCAGCGCCGTTATCGACCATCTGACAACGCTGCCCTACATCGACCAGAAGCGCATCGGCGCGATGGGCATCTGTGCGGGCGCGGGCTATACGGCCAATGCCGCCATTCAGGACCGTCGCATCAAGGCAATCGGCACCGTCAGCGCAGTCAATATCGGCTCCATGTTCCGCAATGGCTGGGACAATTCGGTGCGCTCGATCGACGCGCTTCCGCTGATCGAAGCCGGGTCCAATGCCCGCACCGCAGATGCCGCAGGCAACGGTTACGCCACCATGCCACTCGCGCCACTGACGGAGAAAGATGCGCCGAACGAAGAACTGCGTCAGGCCTGGGAGTATTATCACACGCCCCGCGCCGAGTGCGCGACCGCGCCCGGCTTTGCCACGCTGCGGAGCCTGAACCAGATCGTCACCTATGATGCCTATCACATGGCCGAAACCTATCTGACGCAACCGATCCAGATCGTCGTCGGCAGCGACGCGGGCAGCAAGTGGATGAGCGACGACCTGTACGACCGCGCGGCCAGTACGGATAAGTCGGTCCATATCGTGAAGGGCGCCAATCACATGGATCTCTACGATGGAAAAGCCTTCGTGACCGAAGCCGTTTCCGTGCTCGCGCCGTTCTTTCAGGCCAAGCTGGCGTAACGAGCTTGCAAAGCAAAACGAAGGATATCGAGATGAAATCCGTCCAGATACAGAATGCCGATATGGCATGGCCCATTGCGGCCAACATCCTGCTTCCTTCCGGCTTCGATGAAAGCCGGGTCTATCCGACCATTGTCAGTGTTCACCCGTTTGGAAGCTGCAAGGAGCAGACCTCGGGGAATGTCTATGGCAAGGCGCTGGCTGAGGCAGGTTTCGTCGTTATCGCCTATGACGCCTCCTATCAGGGTGAGAGCGGTGGCGCGCCGCGCTGGATTGAGAGCCCGACCCAGCGGGTCGAGGACGTCAGCCATGTGATTGATTATGCCGTGACGCTGCCTTACGTGGATGCTGAGCGTATCGGCATAATCGGTGTCTGTGGCGGCGGGGCCTATGCCATTAACGCCACGCTGACGGAAAAGCGGATCAAGGCTGTGGTTGGCGTCACGCCAGTCAACCTCGGCCGCCTCTTCCGGGAGGAGTTCAGTGGTTTCAATCCACTCGGCACATTGGAGGCTATGGCGGCGCAACGCACGAAAGAGGCGCGTGGTGTCGAGTTGCAGGTCAATGAACTGCTGCCGCCGAGCGTCGAGACTGCCCGTGCGAACGGTCTGACGGACCGGGATGTTCTGGAAGCGACGGATTACTACAAGACACCGCGCGGCCAGAAGCCAGGTGGGTGGACGCGGATGCTGTTCAGCCATGCCCAGAAAACCCTGTCATGGGACGCGTTTGC
>NZ_JBDNXK010000167.1:0-3478 GCF_047721705.1 Acetobacter sp.
GTCCACAATACCATCGCCGCCTGAATACGCCCGCGTCTCCCGCCGGATGCTTACTTCAACTTCGACAAAGGTGCAGTGAAAAAGCAGCGTCCACAGAAGTATAAGACTGCTGAAGGTGTGAAGATCGACGTGCCGGAGCAGGCTTCGGATACCGTGAAAACGACAACAACTGCATCGGGTACCGTCATTACCATCACGACTAGCCGATTGACGAACCTATGACGCTCGACGAGATTGTCGAACTCGGTGTACTGTTTCAGCGAATGGCCGCATCGGAAGGTGCAGTCTTTACCGAGACGACGTCGGTCTGCCGAGTCGATCAAATCTCGAAAATTACCGCTGCGGACTTCAAACGGATTTCTGAATTGGCCTCGGCGCTGGCCCAGGCCAAGCGAGGAAAGCTGGCCGTGTTTGGAAGCATCAGCGGGGAAGTTGACCTCGAAAGGGGGGACGTGTCGAGCATAGAGGGCGAAGCTGTCGCCGTTCGTCTGACGAAGAACGTCGAAGCGGAGGCGGCGTATTTTGTCACTCGAGGAGGCTTCGAGGCGGCCCTCAGTGATGAAGAGTTCATGCGTGGCACTCGAAAAATCTGGATCGCCGAAGATTTTTTGCCCTTTTCTACGAGATCATGCGTCTATTCGCCTTGGGGGAGCGCGGTCAAACATAAGCGCTTCGAAGACACCTTTGACAGCCCACGGCGGTTAGTTCGGGACCAGAGCTATCTTTCGGCTCCAACCGACATCAGACCTTGGTACCTTATGATTCCAGGTGATGAGAATTCCGGCGTTTTCGCCGCTTGGAAAGAAGCTGCCGTGAGGAACCTGATCTTTTGTCTGCCAACCGAAATTCGAGCCTCGGATGAAACCCGACAGGTCGTGTTGAAAGGCGCCAGGTCTGTCTTCGCCGATGTCGATCTCAGCAAGTCGCAATCTCAGCTTTTTGACGTTGTCACGGATGCGGTCCGGTGGGTCTACGATCAACGGCGTGATACCGAGACGAAGTTCCACCTGCTCAACAACCACTTGGCGTTGTACTGGCCGGAGAAGGCTAAGTGGCCCATGGGTCTGGCAGACGTGTTGGACCACGCGTTGGCCAGCGCTCGAGAGGCCTTTGCTTTCCACCTGCAGGACGATAGCAAGGAAGCAATCAAATCACTAGGCGATCTCCGGAAGGCTTTGCAGGAAGAGGTTACGCGATCGCAGTCAGCCACGCGCGATCTTTTGTCTGCTCTTTGGCGAGATGCAGCCATCGCGGGTGCGGCATTTGCTTTGCGTTCGGCTACAACCAATTCCTCTGCGGTGAACATTGCCTCGTTGGGTGCAGCGGCTCTGCTGTTTGCGAGCTTGCTGACCACGGTGCTTTCCAATTGGCGATTTGATGTCCTCGCCAAGCAAGTGCGCGGGCAATGGCGGGAGCGCCTTTACGCCTTCATGTCCGAGAAGCAGTGGGTTGAACTGGTGACCCGACCAGTCTCTCGAGCTCGATGGGTTTATCGAGTTTCAATTGTCCCGGTGTTCGCAGTCTATGTTGTGCTGATTGGTGCACTCTTGTGGGTAGTGTATCCCGCCGAAGTGATGGCAGTTGCGGGGCCTATCCTCGCCGTGTTGTCAGACGCTTGGCATTCGATTGGCGACCTATGGGATCGGTTTACACCTGCTCCGATCTTAACGCCTTCGCCCCCATCTACACCAACACCCTCATAACCCGGGCGTGAAATGTCCGCTTTGCGCCAATATCAGACAGAGCCTACGCTGGTCTTCCATGACGGCAATGAAGGCGTAAGAGGACAGGGCTCTGAATAAAGAAACCTTCTGTTTGACGAGGGCTGGGGCCCATTAATTTTAGGAATGGGTCAGGCACAGGCAGAAAAAAGTTTATTGAAATAGTCTATTAATACCGCTTCGCTCTCAACTTGCGATTGTCGCAATTTGAGGATCAATCCTGCCCCCGCAACCAGAAATTATCCAATATAATTAGTATGTTAAGCCGTCCGTAAGGGCGGCTTTCTGCGTTCCGAATATACGCGCAGGATGCACATAGGATGCAACTGGGAGTGAAACTCCAGCGTAGGTTGCGCCTAAAACAGGCTATGTCACGATTTCGTGAGCTTTATCGGCGGTCTTATTGATCAGTGGAAATTACGCGATGTGACGACGATACGCTCACCGGCGGAATTGCTGTCATGGGTGCTCTCAGCCGAGGAGCGATTACCGACGTCTGCGAGCAGCCCGGAAAGGTCGGTGATCTCTTTTGCTAGCAGATGCACGACGTCACCTTCCTTCTGGAGCATGCCTGTCACCGCCAGCATCTGTCCGCCAAGCACGACGCGCCGGTTCGCATCGAACATATCCGGCCAGATGATGATGTTCATGTTGGCCGTCTCGTCCTCCAGCGTCATGAACACCACGCCTTCGGCGGAGCCCGGTCGCTGCCGGACCAGCACCAGCCCGGCGACAGTCAGACGCTTTCTGTCCTTTGCCGCCAGTGCCTGCCGACAGGATATGATGACCCTGGCCTGAAGATCCTCGCGTAGGAAGGTCAGCGGATGATCCCACAGAGTCAGGCCAAGGCGGTTGTAATCCCGGACCACCTCGGCCCCGTCGCGCATGGGTTGCAGCAGCACATCCGGTTCTTCAGCTTCCCGTGTCACCTGTGCTGCCGCAAACAGGGGTAATGGTTCATCGCGCAGAGCCTTGATCGCCCAGAGCGCCTCGCGCCGTGCCAGTCCGAGCGAGGGCCGAAACGCGTCAGCCTCAGCCAGATGGGTCAGCGCTGCCGCTTTGACACCTGCCCGACGCCACAGATCATCGACTGAGGTAAACGGGGCGTGAACGCTCGTGCGGCAACAATCCGGGCCGCATCGTCGTTGGCCAGTTCCTTGATCAGACTCATGCCCAGTCGTAAGGCAAAGCGGCCATGCGGTGTTTCCGGCCCTCCCAGTGTGCTGTCCCAGCGTGAGGCATTTATACACACAGGCCGAACTGGACTTGTAACGGTTTTGTGCCGACCAGAAGCTGGGTGAAGAGCGCAGTCGAGAGAATTTCGTGGCACCGAGCCGGATTCTGTGTCTCGGCCAGACGCAGCTACGTCAGTTGGTCAATGTGGGCGTGCAGCGTGGTCTGCTGCTGCCTACTGGCGCTGAGGATCCGGACGTCGCCCAGCATTGCGGGATTTTTGCTGAAAAGCCTCATTAATGGGAATAGAAATCCCACTTTGTCAGTAACCTATTTTAATACGTTAATTACGAGAATACCCTTAATTGAGATGAAAAAATGATTTCAGGATTTTTAGGAATGAGACTGCCTTCTGTTTCGTTTTGATCATCAACGAAATTATTGCTCAGCCTGAAAAAACGATACGTCGTAGTCCAATCAATCGCTGCAACACATGCCATCCAGCAACACATCCAGCGAGGCCGGGACTGGCGCTGACCCGACTTTCTCCTCCAGCAACTGATTACTGATCGCCAGCATGGCCA
>NZ_JBDNXK010000168.1:0-2000 GCF_047721705.1 Acetobacter sp.
ATATCGGTGTTCGGTTTGGTTTACGGTCGGGCGCACCATGTGCCGGATAGTCTGTTGCTTGCGGGTATGACCTGCGGGCTGATCGCAGATGGGCTTGCCATGCCTTTCTTCGGGTGGCTTTCAACCCGGTTCGGGGCTGCACAGGTCTATCTGGCGGGTATCTGTGCTCTCGTCCTTTTGATAGTGCCATTTTTCTGGGTGGTGTCTACAGGACAGCCTGTCGCGGTGATTGGAGGGTTTGTTTTAATCATGATGTTGGGCCATGCCCCCATGATCGCGGTGGAGCCCATACTGCTTGAGCGCCTCTTTCCCCCATTTTGCCAGTATTCGGGAGTAGCGCTGGCGCATGAACTGGGCTCCACCCTGGCAGGAGGGATCTCTCCGTTCCTGGCGACCGTGCTGTATTACAGAACGGGCAGTGTTACGGGGATCATGGTGTATGTTTTCCTGCTTGCGCTGGGATCTGCAATGGCGCTGTATCGGAGTGGGATGCATGAGGTTGTGGAGGATCATTCTTCCCAGTTCTGAAACTATCGGCTAGTCGTAATATTCATGACCGATCTGATAGGAATATGACTTGAGACGTGGCAAGACCTGGCGGCAGGCGCATCCCGGCGACCCTGCATTCTCTCCGGAGACATCGCCGTTTTTTCATCTGTCTCGTCTGGTCGGACTCTATCATTTGCGAATGGACGCGCATCTAAAACCGATTGGAATGGATGTGCCGCGCTGGCGCGTCCTGAATATTCTGCATGAATATGAGTTTGCGACCATAAGCCGGATTGCGGATCTTGCGGTGATCCGTGTGTCTACCATGACCAAGCTGATTTATCGGATGGAAAGCGAGGATCTGGTCAGGACATGCGTCTCCCAGACGGATGGCCGGGTGACGGAAGTCCGCCTGACCGAGAAGGGTAGGGCTGCGCTCTCTCAGGTTCGTGCCAAGGCCGGACATATTTTCGAACGTGCTTTCGGCGACGCGTCGGATGAGGAGATACAGGCCTTCATGGCGATGACCCGCCAGATCTACGACAATATCTACTGAAATCTGTCGCAACGTCTGCTCACTGCACAAAAGGTCGTAACCCCAGGTCACGGGGTGTTTCCGTGCGCATAAGGCACGTGAAACAAAAACTCGATAAATAAGTGGAATTATCCACCATTCCGGAATAGCATCGAGATGTATCGCTTTGGTCCTTCTGCCATAGCGCGTGCAAAACGAGAGAATTCCTATGACCGTGACATCCGTTCTTCCTGACGTTCAGATGTTTCTGGACCGTAAGCACGGCCTTTACCTTGATGGTCAATGGGTCGATTCCAGCGTTCAGACGCGTCTGCCCGTTTTCAATCCTGCGACAGGGAAAGTCCTGTCATCTGTGGCGGATGCCGGATTTGACGATGTCCAGCACGCGGTTGCTTCGGCAAAGCGCAGCTTTGACAAAGGCGTCTGGCGCGATATGCGCCCTTCCGAACGTGAACGGATCCTGCTGCGTCTTGCTGATCTGGTAGAGCGTGATGCAGAGATTCTTGCCCAGCTTGAAACCCTAGAACAGGGGCAGTCCATTACGCTGTCCCGGATTCTTGAAGCCGGAGGCGCGCAGAGCTGGATCCGGTATGTGGCAGGTCTGGCAACCAAGATCACCGGTCAGAGCCTGGATGTTTCCATCGCGATGCCACCTGGTGCGCGCTATACTGCTTACACGCGCAAGGAGCCGATTGGCGTGGTGGCGGGTATCGTGCCCTGGAATTTTCCGCTCCTGATCGGGGTATGGAAAGTTCTTCCGGCTCTGGCTGCCGGGTGTTCGGTGGTCGTCAAACCGTCTGAAATCACGCCACTGACCATGTTGTGGTTTGCGCAGCTGGCCACTGAAGCCGGCGTGCCTGACGGCGTTTTCAATGTTCTGACGGGGATGGGGGCCGTGGCTGGTGCAGCTCTGGTCAGCCCCCCGGGTGGTGGGAACGGGACATTTACGGGCTCGCCCCCTGGAGGCAAGCAGATT
>NZ_JBDNXK010000168.1:2010-3244 GCF_047721705.1 Acetobacter sp.
CTAGAGCTGGGCGGCAAGAATCCTGCCATCGTGCTGGCGGATGCTGACATCGAGCGGACCGTGAATGGTCTGACAATGGCTGGCTTTCTCAATCAGGGTCAGGTCTGCGCGGCCTGCTCGCGGATTTATGTGGAGGCGCCTCTGTTTGACAGGGTCGCTGCCGGGTTGGAGATCGCCCTTTCGGGAATGAGTATCGGACCGGGAATGGACCCGACGGCATTTATCAATCCCGTAGTGTCCAGACCGCAGCAGAAGAAAGTCCAGTCCTATCTGGACCGTGCCAGCGAGGCAGGGGCAGAGATGCTGAGAGGCCCGCAGGTCCCGGAAGGGGACGGGTTCTATATTCGCCCTGCGCTGGTTCTCTATCCCGACGACACGCTGGCCCTGACACGGGAAGAAGTATTTGGCCCTGTCATGACATTGACACGAGTGTCCAGCGCCGAAGAAGCCCTTGCAAAAGCAAATGATACAAATTTCGGACTGGCTGCGAGTTTGTGGACGAACAATCTGGAAGCAGCGATGAAGCTGCCACCCCGCATGGAAGCGGGAACGGTGTGGGTCAACAGCCATGTCATGATTGATCCGAACATGCCTTTTGGAGGGATCAAGCAATCCGGCATCGGGCGCGATTTTGGAACAGCATGGCTGGACGCATTCACCGAAACCAAATCCATCTGTATCCAGCATTGAGAGGCCTCGGGATGGCTAGAATTTTTCCCCTGACGGCGCTCGTTCTGTGCTGTGCGACTGCACTTTCGGGTGGATCGGCGCTTGCGCAGGGCAGTGTGGGTTCGCCCGATGACTGGCCCCAGCATGGGCGCACGGCTTTCGAGCAGCGATATAGCCCCCTGAAGCAGATCAACACGGGAAATGTCGGGAAGCTCGGGCTGGTATGGCATCAGGATTTCGATAGCCTGCGAGGGCAGGAGGCAACGCCGCTGATCATTGATGGTGTCATGTACACCACGACAAACTGGAGCAAGGTCGAAGCACTTGATGCAGCTACGGGGCGTGTCCTGTGGCGGTATGATCCCAGGGTGCCCGGAACGATTGCGGCCAGAGGATGCTGCGATACGGTCAATCGCGGAGTGGCTTATCTGAATGGCCGTGTTTACGTTGGTACGTTTGACGGGCGGCTGATCGCACTGGACGCCAGAACCGGGCAACTGATCTGGAGCGTGAACACGATCCCGCAGGACAAGACACTGGGGGACATCCGTTCTTACACTATTGA
>NZ_JBDNXK010000169.1:0-3149 GCF_047721705.1 Acetobacter sp.
CATCTCGGTCGTTTGGACCACAAGATTATTTGTCAAATAGCGGACATCAGCGCTTCAAAGCCTCGTTGTAGAGCTTGTCTGGATTTCACTGATTACACCTATTGAATGATTCCAAGACACAGGCAGTCCCCCAATGGACGTTACGGTGAAAATTTCGGCGATACGGACTTTTGATCGGATCATATGACAAGCACATCCTTATATCCTTGTCATACTGCCCCATAGTATGAAAGGATACTCAAGGGCAGTATATTCGGAGTAAACGTTTCGTGCCGCACACACCAGCTGAGAAAAAGCGCGTTCTGACCCGCGTGCGCCGTATTCGCGGGCAACTTGATGCGCTGGAACAGGCTCTGGAGAAGGGAACTGATTGCGGTCCGGTGCTGCAACAGGTGGCGGCTATCCGGGGAGCGATCAACGGATTAATGGCCGGTGTCCTCGAAAGCCATCTGCGGGAAGAATTTGTTGAGTGTGCCGGTGATCGTGATGCTGCCAGTGGTTCGATCGAGAATGTGGTGTCACTCGTTCGATCCTATCTCCGGTAATGCCCTCGATGCTGGCTGATAGGTTATTTGGAGAAAAAATCATGAAATCACGGGCCGCAGTTGCTTTCGAGGCGGGTAAGCCCCTTGAGATTGTCGAGATCGATGTAGCGCCTCCTCGTGCTGGTGAGGTGCTCGTGCAGATCACGCATACGGGTGTGTGCCACACTGATGCGTTTACCCTGTCAGGGGATGATCCCGAGGGACTGTTCCCAGCCGTTTTGGGTCACGAAGGCGCGGGAATTGTCATCGAGGTCGGAGAAGGCGTAACCAGCGTTGCCCCCGGCGACCATGTCATTCCGCTTTACACGGCGGAATGCGGTGAATGTCTGTTCTGTAAGTCGGGAAAAACCAATCTCTGCATTTCAGTGCGCGCCACACAGGGTAAAGGTGTGATGCCGGATGGCACGACACGCTTCTCCTACAAAGGTCAGCCGATCCATCATTACATGGGGTGTTCGACGTTCAGCGAATACACGGTTGTCGCCGAGGTTTCTCTGGCAAAAATCAATCCCGCATCCAATCCAGGGCATGTCTGTCTGTTGGGATGTGGCGTCACCACAGGGATTGGTGCGGTACACAACACGGCCAAGGTGCAGCCGGGAGATACGGTTGCCGTCTTCGGTCTGGGCGGGATCGGTCTGGCGGTCATTCAGGGAGCGCGACAGGCAAAGGCTGGCCGGATTTTCGCTATTGATACCAACCCGGAAAAGTTTGAACTTGCCAAAGCATTCGGCGCCACGGAATTCCTCAACCCCAAGGATTATGACAAACCGATTCAGCAGGTTCTTGTGGAAATGACCGGCTGGGGTATTGATCATACATTTGAATGTATCGGAAACGTCAACGTCATGCGCGCGGCGTTAGAAGCCGCGCATCGTGGGTGGGGGCAGTCGATCGTCATCGGGGTGGCAGGGGCCGGTCAGGAAATTTCGACCCGTCCCTTCCAGCTTGTGACGGGGCGTTCGTGGCGCGGCTCGGCTTTCGGTGGGGTCAAGGGACGCAGCCAGCTTCCCGGCATGGTCGAAGATGCCATGCGTGGCGATATCGAACTTGCGCCTTTCGTAACCCACACCATGCCGCTCGAAGACATCAATACGGCCTTCGATCTGATGCATGAAGGAAAATCCATCCGTTCCGTCATTCATTTCTAAGGTCTGCGTCTCACCGCGCAACATCATTTCCAATGGTTGGAAATTACAGGAGAACGATCATGGCAGTTATTTCCGGTGACGGTGTTTTCTCTCACGTTTTTCTTGGGGCAGTGGATACTGCGGTATCCGCGAAATTCTATGACGCCGCGCTTGCGGCTCTGGGCATAAAAAACCTGGGGCCGTTCGGGCATGGGTGGATTCTGTATGGCCGCGAAAAGCCAGCCTTCATCATTGCACGTCCAGGCAACGGTGAAGCGCCCTCAAGCAACGGTGTCACCATCGGTTTTGCAGCAGCGACACCCGCCGAAGTGGAGGCTTTTCATGCCGCAGGTCTTGCCAATGGGGGAACCGATGAAGGCGCACCCGGCCCGCGAAGCCACTTACCGGGCGCTTACGCTGCCTATCTCCGGGATCCGGCAGGGAACAAGATCTGCAGTTATACCTTCACGGACGGTAACTGACATGCGCAAAAGGCAGTGAGAGCCATGGAACGCAAGGAAACACACGCCTCTTTTGGGGGGGTGCAGGAAGTCTGGCGACACAAGTCCGTGTCGTTGGGTGTGGAATCAAACTTCGCGATCTACCTGCCGCCGCAGGCAAAAACTGAAAAGGTTCCCGTTCTTTACTGGCTCTCCGGTCTGACATGTACGGAGCAGAATTTCATTGGCAAGGCTGGCGCGCAACGCGTGGCCGCAGAACTGGGCATCGCCATTGTCGCGTCGGATACCAGTCCACGGGGCGTGGGTGTGGCTGATGACGATGCGTACGATCTTGGACAGGGTGCCGGATTTTACCTCAATGCGACGCAGGAGCCGTGGGCTGCGCATTATCGGATGTATGATTACGTCGTCACGGAACTTCCTGCGCTGATTGAGGCGAGCTTTCCGGTTACGCAGCAGCGAGGCATTGCGGGACATTCGATGGGTGGATTTGGCGCCATCATGATCGCGCTGCGTAATCCTGGCCGCTATCGTTCTGTGTCAGCCTTTTCACCCATTGTGGCGCCAACGCAGGTACCATGGGGTGAAAAAGCATTCAGTGCTTATCTGGGTCCGGATCGTGCCAGTTGGGCAGCCTATGACCCGCTTGAACTTGTGCGGACAGCGAAGGAAAGACTGCCTGTTCTGATAGATCAGGGTCTGGCGGACCAGTTTCTGAAAGAACAGCTCAGACCAGAACTGTTCCAGGAAGCCGCACAGAATGCAGGGCAGGAACTCATCCTGAATCTTCGTCCTGATTACGATCACAGTTATTATTTTATAGCCAGTTTCATTGCAGATCATCTCAGACATTTCGTGAGTAAACTAGGATGAACAGATTGTCAGATTTTTTGGATCCGCGCTTTTCTGGCTTCGGGTGGAGACGAAATCTGTTAGGGGCGTCTTGGAAACTGTGGAATTAACTGGCGGCTTTCTGCATCTTTTGTCCGGAAGCAGACATTCCGTTTGCCCCC
>NZ_JBDNXK010000170.1:0-3018 GCF_047721705.1 Acetobacter sp.
GCCGAGGTCTTTTTCCATCTGCCCGACCAGTTCGCGGGCATAGCCCTTGAGGTCAGCCATGTCCGGCGCGTCCTCGGGCGAGACGATGAAACGGAAATGATGGCGGTCGTCCTCGCAGCGCTCGGCGAACGCCTTCGGGTCGGCATCATCGATGCCGGGACCGTAGAGCCGCGCCTTCTCGCCATCCTTCGTCACTCCTTCCCGGCGCAGGTAACGCAGATGGGCGGCGAGCGGCGTCTTGCGCCCGCTGTGGCGGACGACACGGGCCTTGACGGTCACACGGCGGGCACGGCTGGTCAGCAGATGATTGGCCCTGGCTGCTGCGACGCGGCCACGCCCGAAGGACGAACGGGAACCACCGCCATTGCGGCCCGATCGGAACCCGCCACCTCCGGCACGCTGGGCCGAGGCGAGGGCCTGGGCGACGAAGGGCTTGAGCCGCTGGGCGCGTGGTGAGCGGATGCGACCCAGACGGGGCTGGAAATCATTCTCGCACGCCATCGGACCCTCCAATGTGCGAAAAAGGCAGGGGCAACAAGGAAAAACAGGGTCGGCAAACATTGCCTGAGAGGGAGAAACATTGCCGGGAGAACGAAAAAATACAGGAAAACCAACACTCCAACCGAGGCGCAATGTGCGCCCTTTTATCTCGCCTCTCATTCTCCAAGCCCCAGAGCGCCTGTTCACCCTTCGCTGCACCCACCCTGCGATGCTGGATACCGTGCAGACTGGCATCCTCGGGCAACCGGACACCGGCAAGAACAGGGAAGTCTGAGCGCGCCTTCATGGCAGTGCTCCCGATGCGGAAGAGACAACGAACAACCCATCCGAAAGCGGCCTGACAGGCGCGAGACCATGCGCGATGATGTCACTTCGAACACCATGCGACGGCAGCTTCATTGCAACCGGAACGCCTTTCCTCGCGTCGTCCGATTGCATGACGAAAATCGGTGCACGGCTCCAGAACAGCGGATCAGGATGCGAAACCGGCAGCAACGATTCAGCACCGCCCTGACCGATCAGGGACAGCAATCCGGCGACATAGGCGCGCGTTTCGGGTGGCAGCGGACGTTGCCGATCACGGTAGTCCTCATAGCGCCCCGGCCCGGCGTTATAGGCTGCCAGGAAACCCGGCAAGCCGTAACGATCGTGCATCTCGCGCAGGAACGCAGCGCCCGCGAGGATGTTGTCATGCACATCGAACGGATCGCTTCCCAGCCCGTAACGGGTACGAAGGTCGCTCCAGGTCGCGGGCATGATCTGCATGAGGCCGAGCGCGCCTTTCGATGAAATCGCGCCAATATCACCACCGCTCTCAGCGCTCATGACGGCCCGTATCCATGTGGCGGGAATGTTGAAGCGCTGCACGGCTTCAGCGATCACGGCAGCATAAGGATCGGTGTCAGCGGGCGCTGGAACCGATGCTGCCCGTGACGGATCGATGACGCCCGATACACCGATTGCAATGACACCAACAGCGAGGAAAACCGTGCGTCGCATGGTCTCATTCCCCGCGTTCGACACGCCGTGACGGACGCGTCCAGTTCAGCACCCAGACCGCACGCTCCCCACCGGCACGGAAGAGATTGGCACGGATCGGCTGTGCAAAGGCGGGGTCGTCGAGGGCTACGGCGATGTATTCACCAGCCCTCTCGCCGGTGCGTTTCCAGCCAGCACCAACCTCCGGGCCATCGGCATCGGTGAGATGGATGCGGTAATCCGGGGCATGTTCGGCGTCGGAAAACTCGGCCGGAACGAGAAGGATATCCTGCGCCACGGTGAGGGTGCGGATGCGCCCGGCAAAACCGGTTTTCGTGCGCGTGAAAAGACCGATCTGTGCCATTTCATTGCCCTTTCGGGGAGGGGTTGAAGGTCACGGTGACAGGCTGCCTGTTCCCGGATGGAAGCCAGACCGGGGTAGCGCGCCCGATGACGGTGGACAGGGGCAACGGGCCGAAATACCGACTGTCGAGACTGCGCGGCTCAGCCGGGTTCATGACGAAGACCTGGCCTGCAGCGAGGCGTTGGCACCCCTGCCAGACGGGTAATGGACGGCCACGGTGATCGACGGATTGCGCGTCGCCAGCGAATTGCCCCTTGATGGTTACATGCTGCCCGATACGGCACACGGACTGCCCTGCGATAGCCGCTACAGGCTTGAGCAGGGGCACACCGGGAGGGAGGTAGCCGCGTTTTGCCAGCAGCATCGCCTCGCGCGCTGGCAGACGGACGGCGACCAGATCACCGACATGCGGTGTGGGGTTCCTATGCAATCGGTAGAGCCCGACGGGCACGCTCGCCGTCTCGTTCCAGATCAGCCGTGGCGCAGGATGAACGACCATCGACGCGCCCACACCGAGCACGGCGAAATAGGTCGCAAAGAACCAGCCACGCCGGGTCATGACGTCACCTGCCGTCGCTTGAGCCATGCTGAATGCTGCGCGCGCGTATAGGCACGCGGCTCATGTCCGGCCGTGATGCGATGGTGCAGATGCCGCCAGTATTCGGGCGCTGCATCCGCCGGATCGAGACCCAGTGCCTCAATGGCGTCGACTGCCCGGAGCACATGTTCGACCCGTGGCCAGCTATCGACACGCAGGAGGATTTCGCCGCCGGGACGCACGAACGGCAAAGTCTGGAACACTTCGCCAGCCCTGACCGCGCGCACGATATCCAGCCGGGAGACGGTGATACCGAGGTCATTGGACGCCCAGCGCACGAAGGCGAAAACACTTCCTGGCGCAAAGCTGGAAATGCGGCGGCGGTCATCAAGTATCTGCTCGTCGCTGCAATGCCCGAAGCGCAGCCAGTGTTCGATGCGCCTGTCGATCCAGGTCAGTTCGACATGCGTCAGTGCCGCCGGATGCCGATGGGAGATGGGAGGATGCCGGGTCATGGCCCGTCTCCCGGACCCGTGAAGGGGGCAATGGACGGGCAAGAGGGGTTATCCGCAGAACGGCGCTTCCCATCAACATAAGAGTTAGATTCTAAGTTAGATAAGTTAAGGGCCGGAATCGC
>NZ_JBDNXK010000171.1:0-2820 GCF_047721705.1 Acetobacter sp.
CTCAACAAGACTGCACCCGTACCGTGCGTCGTGCGCGAGGCCGGATCGGCGGCCATTCTCGCCGAGGATGATTCCCTGGCCGAGAACGTCCAGCGTGTGGCGCTGCATCCGCTGGATCAGTTTCGCGCCTTTCGCGACATGCTGGAGAAGGGCATGTCCGAAGAGGAAATCGCCGCCGCATTCTTTGTTGCACCCACCGTGGTCAAACAGCGTCTGCGGCTGATGACCGTGTCCGACAAGCTGCTTGAGGTCTACGAGCAGGATGGCATGCGACTGGAACAGTTGATGGCCTTTTCCATCAGCGACGACCACGCGCGGCAGGAACAGGTCTGGGAGATCGTATTTCAGAACCATAACCGCGAACCCTATGTTATCCGCCGCATGCTGACGGAAAAGACCGTCCGGGCGTCGGATGCGCGCGCCCGCTTCGTTGGGCTGGACGCCTATCTCGCGGCGGGTGGTCCTATCATGCGCGACCTGTTCGAGGCCGATGATGGCGGCTGGTTGCAGGATCCGGCCATTCTGGACCGGCTGGTCATGGAAAAACTGCACGCTGCCGCCGAAGATATTCGTGCCGAGGGCTGGAAATGGGTCGAAACGTCCCTGTCGTTTCCATGGGGTCACACACGGCAGTTCGCGGAAATTGATGGCACGGAAGTGCCACTCTCTGATGAAGAAACCGCCCGTCTCGAAGCCCTGCGTGCCGAGCAGGCAACCATAGAAGCCGAATACGCTCAGGCCGATGAATACCCTGACGAGGTCAATGCACGGCTGGGTGAGATCGAACAGGCCATCCTTGTCCTGGAGGAACGACCTCTGGCGTTCGATCCTGCCGACATGGCGCGGGCTGGAGCGTTCGTTAGCCTCGACAGTAACGGCATATTGCAGGTTGAGCGGGGCTTCGTGCTGCCCGAGGACATGCCGACCGAGCCCGAAGAGACCGATGATGCCGGCGGTGCCGATGGATACGATCATGCTGCGTATGATGGGCGGGATGACCGTATTGCTGATGATGGCGGCGACGGGGGCGGGGAGGGCGATACTACCGCTCCCGACCTCGAACCCGAGGAAGAAGACGGGATCAAGCCGTTACCCGACCGGCTTCTCACCGAACTGACGGCCTGGCGCACGCTGGCCCTACGGGATGCCTTTGCCGGCAACCCACACATCGCCCTGACCGAATTCCTGCATACGCTGGTGCGCGATGTTTACTGGCAGACACCGGGGGCTGACTGCCTGGAAGCCTATGTCCGCGAAATCGCGCTGCCGGTCCATTCACCCGACATGCCGGGCAGCCTGCCGGCCCATGCACTGCGCCAGCGCAACGAGGGCTGGAAGCACGATCTGCCGGAGGATGAGGACGCGCTATGGTGCTGGATCGACGGGCTGGACGACGCCAGTCGCATGGCACTGCTGGTCCATTGCCTGTCCTTCGCGGTTAACGCGCTTTATGAGCGCATGCCATCCTATGGCGCGGTGTCGCAGCGCAGCGTGACCGAACGCCTCAAACGGGCAGACCGTCTGGCATCTGCTCTCAGTATCGACATGGTGGAGGCGGGCTGGCAGCCCACGGTCGAGAACTATCTCGGTCGGGTGACCAAGGCGCGTATCCTGCAGGCGGTGCGGGAAGCACGCGGCGATGAGGCGGCCGACCGCATTGCCCACCTGAAAAAGCCCGACATGGCACGCGAGGCCGAGCGGCTGCTGGAAGGGGCGGGCTGGCTACCCGAAGCGTTGCGCACGATAGAGCGGCCAGATGACACATCTGCCGATATGGCGGTAGCGGGCGAAGACGTGGAGGCTATCGCCGCCGAATAAAACGATGGGTTTTGGAACTTTGCGACAGCGGCTTCCGGGCACGGTAAGCCGCTTTTTTCATGTCCGGCGCCCCGGAAAGAGGAAGAGGGCGGCTTCGCCTTTGGTGCCGAATAACCGGCATAGAGGAGAGTTTTCCATGACCACGACCACCATCCTGCCCCCTGCGTCCCGTGGCACCGCGTCCGGCGGCTTCCGCATCGATCCTTCGCGCGGCGAACGCAGCGCCCGCGTATCGTCCGAATGGTTCTCGCGCCCGGATGACGAGTGCTACCTGTCACTATCCGACCTGCATGCCGCCACGCTTGCCCGTGCAGATCGGGCCACGGCCCGCACGGTGGAAAGCCGCGCCATTCGCGTGGAAGCGTCCCGCGACAATGCCGAACGCCTGACGCTGACCGTGCCGGGACAGAATGAGCCGATCGCACCGACTCACTGGTCGTTCGGCCAGATGTGCAGCCTTGTCGGCGCGCCGTCGTTATACCTGCGTAACCTTCCGGCCCCGCTGGCGGCAATCAATCTCCAGCACGGCCTGCTGTCGCACCGCGCCGAACTGGTCAAAACACTGGAAACCGAAGACGGGCGCGTCGAGTTGCGCGCCGTAACCGGTCCTGATTATGGCCGCATCTGGGACCATGAACTGGTGGGTGCCGTGCGGAAGATCGCCGGCGACGGCACAGGCGATACCAACTGGAAGGTGCCCGGTGTGATTGACTGGGCGACCATGACCCATAATCCGTACGTGGACATCACGAAGGAAACCACGACGCTCTACGCATCTGATCGCGACGTGTTCCTGTTCCTTGTGGACGATACGCATCCGATCGAGGCGGGACGCCTGCCCAATGGCGATCCTGATCTCTATTTCCGGGGCTTCTATGCCTGGAACTCGGAAGTCGGCAGTAAAAGTCTTGGTATTGCGTCCTTCTACCTGCGCGGAGTGTGTCAAAATAGGATGCTCTGGGGCGTGGAGAATTTCGAACAGATCACGATCCGGCATAGCAA
>NZ_JBDNXK010000172.1:0-2786 GCF_047721705.1 Acetobacter sp.
GCCAGTTCTGGCCGTTGCGGATCGTAGTGGCGACCACGGTGGACTGGAGCCGGGCAAGTGCCGCCCTGAGCAGCCCATAATCCCGCGCCCCGGTCTGTCGGCCGATACCGGTGAGCAACTGATAGGGGGTGAAGCGCAGGAAGCGTGACGTTGTCAGGCCGAGATTTTCCGCCTCGACAATCTGGCTGGCAGCCCAGATCAGCACGTCAGCGTCCCAGATCGTCGCCATGCCGTGCTCGGGCATCCCGAACACCTCGACGCGCGTGTCCCCTGCCGCGTAGAGGATTGGCGTCGTGCGCTTCGTTTTGGACAGCGAGAAAAACGGTCGCTCCATCAGATCGCGCTGGTCGCGCGGGCTGATCTCGCCACTGGCGACAACGAACGGCAGGAGCCTGCTGCGCTCGCTGGCCGTGAGGGTATGACGGGCCTGCATGTCCATCCTCCCCTCACCGGCGATCAAGGCCGGCGGAGCGGGCCTCGTCATAATTCGGATCAGACGTGGACCGGCAGGCGCTGGCGGCAGCCCAGGCGTCGAGGTCGTCGATCAGGTAGACGACACGACCGCCAAGCTTGCGGAAGGTCGGGCCACTGCCATGGCAGCGGTATTTCTCCAGCGTGCGGGGAGAAAGGCCAAGAATCTGCGCGGCCTGATGTGTGCGCAGGTAGCGCGCCGGTGACGGCGCGTGTCTGTCGAGCATGGTATACCTCCATCTGGTCTCGAAGCGCCGCGGGGATGGTGCGGCGGATCGGGATGACGGTGGCGGAGAAAGCGGGCGTTGGGGGTGGACGAAGATTTTTCGAGGTCAGTGTCCACCCCCGCACGTCGGAGCGTATGCCGGAGATGCGGGACGCAGCCGAACGTGATGCAGCGTAAGGAAAATGGAGGATCGCAGCGGGAAGGAGCGAAAACCGGCTATGTTATCGCCCGCGTAAAAAATCCAGGTAGCCGCCGCTGACCCGGTTCCGGGCGTCAAGAAGCAGGCGCTCCGCATGGCGACGCGCCGCCGTGTTGCGCCATTCGACCGCCGGTAAAGCCGCCTGCCATGAACGATTGACCGCAATGGCGATATCGCGGGTGGTGCCGCCCGCTTCGTGAATATCGAAGGCGAGCAGGAGCAGCATCTGTCGCGTGCGTTGCAGCGGGGTGAGTTGGAGGGCGCGTGGAAGCAGGCCAACGCGCTGGCCGCGCTGCCTGCGAAAGAAACGCAGCGCCACGTCGAGACGCAGTTCGGCGGCGTCATCCATCGGCAGAAGCACAGCGGGGCGACCGATGGCCAGCGGGTTCAGAAGCCGGAGGTAAAGATCGCCCGTCGCATCGCCGATCACCAGCCACGTGTCGTCTTCCGCATCATGACGGGCCAGGATGGTTCCGAGCACCGCCGGATTGATCGGGGTCACAATGGCGAAATCCGGTGGCGCGGGTGTGAGGATCAGCGTGGCCGGTGAAACCTCGGGCCGCCAGACCATACGCCCCTGAGGAGCGGGCTTATCGGGCGCATGGACAAAAACAGAGCCCCCAGCGTTGGGCGAACGCCGCGCACTCGGCAGCGGAATCCACGCCCCGGCGGCCAAGCCGCCGGTGCAGACGGGCATAATCGCGGCGATAGGTGGTGTTACGGCGGAGAAATTCGACGGCGAAACCGGAGCGGTCCAGACGGCTGATATGGTCGCGCAGTTCCGGTGAACGCCAGAAGGATGTGGGCATACGGGCCTCCCTGTCTGTCCCCCATGCGGCAAAAGGGGGAGATTCCATCAGCCAGATCGGAAACGGGAGTGCATAGACCCTGATTTCTTATCAGGGAGAGAAGCGCAGGGCGGATGCGCGAGCCAGGGCGAAGCCCGGCTATTGCAGGCGTGGTTGCAACAGGTGCTGGAAACCGGCTTCGGTCATCCATCGTGCCCGTGCCAGATGCCTGTCATGAACAGCCTTCGCACGCAGTGGTTCACGAACCGGATCAATTTCGAACAGCACGGCAACGACTTCGCGCCAGTCCGCCTCTTCCTCGTCCGCGACCAGAAGGCGCAGATAGAGCCCGAGATGTGCTTCGTCGTAGGCGTTCACCCGTACGGTGAGAGGGGGATGGTCGAGGAAAGACGGGTCGGTCATGGCGGCTCCTCATGATACCGCTGCCAGATCGGTTCGATAACAAAGATCGGGATTGCTGACCGGCCTGGCTCGCACGCCCCGCCAGAAATCAGCGCACGCAAGGGGAAAAGAACGACATGAACGGAGCGGATCAGGAGAAATCCGCTCAGCCACGTCCCCGACCCTGCCGCGTCTGGATATCGGAAGTCTCGTTTAGAAACATGACGCCGCGTCCCTGTCCGGACTCGATGAACAGAATGCCCGCCGCTTCCAGCGCGCGACGGACCTGATCGATTGTGCCCTCATGAACGCCCAGACCGCGTTCGGATTCAAGGCGCTTGAGCGCGGTCAATGCTACGAGGGCCTTTTCAGCGAGCCTTTCCTGTGTCCAGTTCAGAAGTGCCCGTGCCGCCCTTACCTGTCGGCCAGTGATCATCCGCGATCACATCCGACACGCAAGGCCTGCACACCAGAAATACGACTATAATAGTCGCATTGTGAATATTCAACGTCGTTCTTTCCGGACGATAGGAAAAAGGAATCGGCGTCCACGCACCATTCAGGCGGCTCCAGTCCTGTCGGACAAGACCGTCGGGCTGACCAGAAAAAAGCCCCCGTCAGGCGGGGGGCTCGGCATCGCGTCGGGCAAGCGCTTCTTTGAGTTCGCGCTCGATCTGCCGGCGCTCGCGCCGGCTGAGGT
>NZ_JBDNXK010000173.1:0-2731 GCF_047721705.1 Acetobacter sp.
GGGAATAACAGCGCGGCGCTCCCTTCGTCCCCCTCACCTGCGTCCCCTCTTCCCGAGCGGAAGGTGGACGCTCCTGCTCCAGCAGCCTCACCGGCTGCGGAGCGACTCATTTCCTCTCCCGCATATGGGGTTTTTCATCTCTCCCCGTCGCCCGGAGCCCCGCCTTACGTGACGGTGGGAGACACTGTCGAACCCGGCCAACAGATAGGACTGGTTGAAGCCATGAAAGTCTTCAATGCCGTCAAGGCAACCGAGGCTGGTCGGATCGAGAACATTCTCGTGGCAGACGGTGAAGAAGTTGAGGCAGGCTCACCCCTGTTCCGCCTGGCATGAGCACCGAACGACGCTTTGGCAGAGTGCTGATCGCCAACCGGGGCGAGATTGCCCTGCGTATCCAGCGTGCCTGCCGCCAACTCGGCCTTGAAACCGTTGCCGTCTATTCCGAGGCTGATGCGGACAGCCGCCATGTGCATGAAGCGGATATTTCGCTCTGCATCGGCGCACCAGCCGCCGCCCGCAGCTATCTCGACCCAGAGGGACTGCTTCTGGCCGCACGGATGACCGGCGCCACGGCCATTCATCCCGGCTACGGCTTTCTTTCGGAAAATGCCGATTTTGCCGATGCGGTCGAAGCCGCCGGTCTCACATTCGTCGGCCCAACCGGGGCTTCGATCCGGATGATGGGTGACAAGATCACGGCCAAACGCACCATGCAGGCCGCTGGCGTTCCCTGCGTGCCGGGCTCCGATGGTCCGCTGCCTTCCTCCCCCGATGAGGTGCTGGCCCTTGCTGAAAAGGTCGGTTTCCCTGTCATCGTCAAGGCGTCTGGCGGCGGTGGCGGACGTGGCATGCGCGTAGTCCATAAAGCAACCGATCTTGCCGAAGCTGTCGCGCTGACCGCCAAGGAAGCGCAGCAGGCCTTCGGTAATCCGACGCTGTATCTTGAACGTTTCATGCAGAAGCCGCGTCATATCGAGATTCAGGTGCTGTGCGATACGCACGGAAAAGCCCTGTGGCTCGGGGCGCGGGACTGCTCCCTGCAGCGCCGTCACCAGAAGGTGCTGGAAGAAGCGCCCGCTCCCGGCATCGATCCCGCCGTCATCGCCGAGATCGGTGAACGCTGCGCTGAGGCTTGCCGTAGAATCGGCTATCGCGGTGCGGGAACGTTTGAGTTCCTGTATGAAGACGGCGTGTTCGCATTCATCGAGATGAACACCCGTGTGCAGGTCGAGCACCCGGTGACGGAACAGATCACCGATATCGATATCGTCGCCGAACAGTTGCGTATCGCTCAGGGTGAACCGCTGAAGATCAGTCAGGAAGACATCGTTTTCCGTGGTCATGCCATCGAATGTCGCCTGAACGCGGAGGATGCGTTCACGTTCCTCCCTTCCCCCGGCACCGTCACGCGGTGGGATCTTCCCGGAGGTCCGGGCATCAGAATCGATACGCATGTTGTCGCGGGCTATACAATTCAGCCTTACTATGATTCGCTGATTGGCAAGATCATTGGCTACGGCGCAACCCGCGAAGAAGCGATCGCCCGTCTACGCGTTGCTCTGGCGGAGATGAAAGTGGAAGGTGTCTCCACCAATATCCGTCTGCACGAAGATCTTCTCGCTGATCCCCATGTGCAGGAAGGCGGCATGGATATCCATTTCCTTGAGAGATGGCTTGAGGAAAGGATGGCATCATGACCGGAACATCGTCACTGCTTCCGTCGTTTGACTCGGTGTCTGACCCTGATGACATCGGTAAAATCGCGGATCTTCTGGTTAAAGCCGGTCTGGAAACACTGGAGCTTTCGAATCAGGAAGGCTCCCGTCTGTTCATAAAAGTTTCCCAGCCACAGTCCTGCCAGCATGAGCAGTCTCCTTCTTCCGCACCGCAGGTCAGCGCGCCTGAGACGGCTGCCTCGGTCAAGACACCATATTTCGGGCTACTGAGTTATACGCATCCATTGCGTGAAGAGCCGTTTGCCCCTGTGGGCTCCAGAGTTCAGAAAGACGATGTCGTCGCTCTTCTGACCCTTGAGACTCTCCAGATTCCCGTTCTTGCTGGAGCAGACGGAGAAGTAACGGAAATCACCGCACAGGCAGGCACGCTGGTTGGGTTTGGCACCACGATCATGAAGATCGAACCTGCTTCAGCCTAAGCAGTCTTCCTGTTGAAAAAACTTGCGGCCATCTGATTTCCATCAGATGGCCGTTTCGTTTTTTACGCCTTCAAAGCAGAAAAGGCCCCGAATGATCGGGGCGTCCTCTGCACGCCATGGAACTCATGGCGACCTCCATGCTTTTCCCGCGTTATTTCAGCGACAGAACGAATTCCTCAATCCGGCGGCATCCTTCGCGCAGCGTCTCTACGCTCGTGGCGTAAGAGATACGGAAGAACGGGCTCATTCCGTAAGCCGCCCCCTGCACGGTCGCCACCTGCTTTTCTTCCAGAAGTGCCATCACGAAATCCGTGTCGGTCTTGATGTGACGACCTTCCGGCGTCGTTTTGCCCATACACGCGCTGATCTCGGGATAGACATAAAACGCACCCTGTGGCGTGTGGCACTCCACACCCGGAATGGCGTTCAGGAGACTGACCACGAGATCGCGCCGCCCCTGATATTCAGCCGCACGATCGCGAAGAAAATCCTGCGGCCCTTCAAGAGCAGCCACTGCCGCTGCCTGTGCAAGGGTATTGATACCGCTGGTCGACTGTCCCTGCATATTGTTCATGA
>NZ_JBDNXK010000174.1:0-2568 GCF_047721705.1 Acetobacter sp.
GGCCGATCACGAGGCCATTCTTCGGGTGACCGGATGGATCTGTCCCCTCACCCGCGACTGGATCGCCTCTCATAGCCGCGTGCCCACCTTTCTGGCACAATCGACCTCAACCGACCTGTTGTTTTAAGTTTTCCAAGCTTAACGCAATGACCGCAAAGGGGGAATTCTGTTGAAAAAGTCGCATGCTGTGTCGGGTGGATCGGGGCTTGTGAGAAGTTTGATGCGCCTGCCTCCTTCAGGTGGCCCTCTGGAGAGAGAGGAGTGGCACCAGCTTTGCCATTTTACGCAGGTTCTGGGCGGTTGCTGCGAGGAGGAACTCATCTCTGGCGCCATTTGGGCCTCGTAATCGCAGTCGATCCAGTTTGAGTATGCGTTTGAGATGAGCGAATAGCATCTCAACCTTTTTCCTCTGTCTTCGTGATGTCACGTAAGCATCGGTCTGGGCGATGTCCCGCGCCATATCGCGCGCACCTTCATGCACGGACCGCATGATCTTGCGGGCAGGTGTATTCGGAGTGCAGCGCTTCTGGAATTCACATCCACTGCAGTCCTTTACGCGGGCTCGGTAACGAATGAAGCCATCCTTGTCGACACGGGAACGGGGTGTTGTGATGTTCCGATTGGATGTGCGGAGTTGATGACCGCCCGGGCAGGTATAAAAGTCATTCTCATGATCAAATGTGAAAGCAGACCGTGCAAACGTCCCGTCGTTGCGGGCTGACTTGTCAAACACAGGAATGTGCGGTTCGATCCCTTTGTCCTCTACCAGCCATGCGAGGTTTGCGGCATCACCATAAGCACCGTCCGCAGCCAGGCGTTCGGGCCATAAGCCAAAGGTCTGCTGTACCCGTTCAATCATGCGACGTTGTGCTGTAACTTCCGCCTGACGCACTGATGTGGTGGCCTCAACATCGACAATAACAGCATGCCTGAGGTCGATCAGATAATTGGTGCTGTATGAAAAGAAAGCCTGATTGGGCGTGGCTGCAGAATACCGTGCCGCAGGATCTGTGGGAGATAGCCTTTTAGGGACAACGGGTGTCGACGCACCGAATGCGGCATCGTCAAGAACGGCAAGATATTCTTTTACGGCACGCCCTGCCGCATCAGGAGGAAGACTTTCGTCTCCCGGTACAGCCCGCTGTCGATTGGCATCCGCCCGGATCAGGCTGGCGTCGACGGCAAAACCTTCCCCATCGACCAGGCCCGTCTCGATACAGTGCCGGACGGTCATCTCGAACACTTCGCGCAGAAGGTTGCTTTCACGAAAACGGCCATGTCGGTTCTTTGAAAATGTAGAGTGATCTGGAACAGCCCCTTCCAGACCCAACTGACAGAACCATCGATAGGCGAGGTTCAGATGCACTTCTTCGCACAGGCGTCGTTCAGAACGAATGCCCATGCAGTAACCGATCAACAGCATCCGGATGAGAAGCTCGGGATCAATCGAAGGTCGCCCCATTGTACTATAAAACGGGCGAAGGTGTTCGCGAATTCCAGAGAGATCAATCAGCCGGTCAATGGATCGAAGCAGGTGATTGTCTGGTACATGCTGCTCCAAACTGAACCCGTAAAACAGGGTTTCCTGAACCCCGGTTCGTTCACCCATCATTCGCCATACTCCTTGAGTGAAGATGACTGAATCAGGAAGCTATGATTATTTCAAGAGCGACTTTTTCAACAGAATTCAGGCAGTTCAGGTTACTCAGCTGCTTATGCTAGGCATTATTGCTGATTTCCCTGATACGCTTCTTCAGGGCGAACCGGGGTCAATGTCGTCACTTCGATGAAATAACCACCCTTCGCCCGGAAGTAGAAGGACCACGCGCCATGTGCGTTGCGTGGAGCTTGCACCTCCCAGCCGTCGGCGCTTAGGCTCTCATAGAGAGCATCGACGTCCTCGCGAGACTTCTGGATGAAGCCAATGTGCAGGATGTCGAATTGCCTGGGGTAATCAAAGCCTTCGAGCTTGTTATCGAAATGATTGACGATCAGAACCAGCCCATCATTGTCCTGCATGATGGCCATTTTCATCCCACGCACAACGAGAGTGCGCAGGCCGAAATACTGTTCGAACATTGCGCGATCAGCCTCAGTGTCGTGGCTGTAGAGGTTGATATGGTTCAGCTTCATGACTGTGTCTTTCCGTCGGTGAGACGGACACGAGCCGGTCGCAATCTGGACAGCGACGACCGACCACGGACGAGGCCTATCCTCGTCGTGTCCGGCCATGGCCAAGAGCGGGTTTATTCGCTCAAGCGTGACTGTCTCTCCAGAGAGACCACAGGTTGTCACCATACCTGCATCGCTGTCTTTTTAGGCAAACACGACTTTGCTGATGCTAGCAGCAGCGGTCAAGCAGCTTCGTCAATAATGTCCGCTTAGTAGACACTCATTGGGCAACAGAAACGACCGATATGAGGCGAAAGCTGTCTGTCTGTTTCACCCTGTGAGCAGGCATACCGTTATTGCTGGTAAATCCCGCCACATTCGACGTTGCTGGGACAGGCGCGCCAACGACAGGAAATAATCATCCGCCCGTTACAGTCCCTGACGCAGCTTGTACGC
>NZ_JBDNXK010000175.1:0-2350 GCF_047721705.1 Acetobacter sp.
CGCGGTGGAGGCGTGGCTGGGATCTCTGCCGGGGCATGTCTACGCCAATGTGCGGCAGCCACCGGTTTCGACGTTGAACCTCGCGCACATGATTCCGCTCTCCGCCGTGTGGGCGGGGCCGGAGCAGGATGGGCATTTCAGGGCCGCGCCGCTGTTCTATGGCAAAACGGCGGGTGCGACACCATTCCGGTTTTCCCTGCATGTCGGGGATGTCGGTCACACGCTGATCGCGGGACCGACGGGAGCGGGCAAGTCCGTCCTGCTGGCGCTGATGGCACTCCAGTTTCGTCGATATGCGGGATCGCAGATCTTCGCCTTTGATTTTGGTGGTTCCATGCGGGTGGCGACGCTGGCAATGGGAGGCGACTGGCATGACCTTGGCGGTGGGCTGACAGACGCTGATCTGTCGGGAGAACAGGAAGGTAGTGTCTCGCTCCAGCCTCTGGCGCGGATTGATGATCCCGATGAGCGCAAATGGGCCAGCGAATGGCTCGGCCAGATCCTTGTTGGAGAGGGGGTAACGCTGACCCCGGATGTGAAGTCTCACCTTTGGTCGGCCCTGAATTCCCTTGCATCGTCACCCATTGGTGAACGGACGTTGTCCGGTCTGGTAGCACTCCTCCAGTCCAACGCCCTGAAGCAGGCGTTGGCCCCATACTGCCTCGGTGGCCCTTACGGCCGCCTGCTCGACGCTGATAGCGAGCGCGTAGGTGGCGCCGACGTCGTGGTGTTCGAAACCGAAGGTCTGATCGGCTCCGGGGCTGCCTCTTCCGTGCTGTCCTACCTCTTCCACCGCATCGAAGGCCGTCTGGATGGCCGTCCGACCCTGCTGGTGATCGATGAGGGGTGGCTGGTGCTGGATGACGGTGATTTTGCCGGCCAGCTCCGGGAATGGCTGAAAACGCTGCGCAAGAAGAACGCCAGCGTCATCTTCGCGACCCAGTCCCTGTCGGATATTGCCAATTCGCCGATCGCCCCGGCGGTGGTGGAAAGCTGCCCCACGCGCATCTTCCTGCCCAACGAGCGGGCGATCGAGCCACAGATCATGGCGCTCTATCGGGATTTCGGGCTGAACGACCGGCAGATCGCGATTATCGCCCGCGCGGCGTCCAAGCGGGAATATTACTGCCAGACGCAACGCGGCAACCGCCTGTTCGAACTGGGCCTCGGCCCGGTGGCGCTGGCGTTGTGTGCCGCGTCCGGCAAGGACGATCATCGACTGATCGACAGCGTGCTGGCGGAACATGGTCGGGATGGTTTTCTCCCCGTGTGGTTCGAAGCGCGTGGTGTCATGTGGGCGGCCGATCTTCTGCGTGACGATCGCGGATCGGAGGGCGTGCCATGACGGAAAAATCTTTCCGGCCTTGGGCTGAATTTTTCGGTCGTGCGAGCGAAAAGCATTTCCGCCGGGGTGTCCTTCTTACCTCTGCAATGCTGGCAGTTGGCGGGACGTTCTTTCCCTTGCGTCCGGCCCATGCGCAATGGGCGGTGTATGACGGCGCGAACCACGTCGAGAATGTGCTGATCGCGGCCCGGACGCTCCAGCAAATCGACAACCAGATCACGTCGCTCGCCAATCAGGCGCAGATGCTGGTCAATCAGGGCCGCAATCTGGCGAGCTTGCCGCTCTCGACATTGTCGACACTGCAATCGACGATTTCACAGACCACGGCACTGCTCGCGCAGGCGCAGAACATCGCCTACAGCGTCCAGTCGGTCGAGCAGCAGTATCAGCAGGCGTATACGTCGGTGTCCTCGGGCATGTCCGACGGTGCCCTGTTCAGCCAGGCGCAGACCCGATGGCAGAATTCCGTGGGCGGGTTCGAGGACGCCCTGAAGCTTCAGGCGCGGGTGGTCGGAAATATCCCGACCGATAGCTCTGCCATGACCCAGCTTGTCTCTGCCAGCCAGACTTCCACCGGAGCGTTGCAGGCGGCACAGGCGGGCAATCAGCTTATGGCCCTGCAATCGCACCAGTTGTCCGACATCCAGGCCGAACTGGCCGCGAACGGCCGCGCCACGGCTATGCAACAGGCACGTGATGCTGCAACGGAAGCGGAAAGTGACGCGCAGTATCAGCATTTCTCGCAGCATGACGCCTATGTGCCGAGCACGGTGTCCATGTTCGGCGGCAGCGGGAACTGAAGGCCATGGCGACGAACGATGTCGGCGTTATCGACAATTTTCTGAATACCTTCACCACGACGATCGACAGCGGCTTCGGCCTGCTGAAAGGAAACGTCGTTTCACTGGCAGGGTCGTTGTCCGTGCTCGATATCGCGCTGGCCGGACTCTTCTGGGCCTGGGCGGCGGATGAGGACATCATCCAGCGTCTGGTGAAGAAGACGCT
>NZ_JBDNXK010000176.1:0-2313 GCF_047721705.1 Acetobacter sp.
TGTTGATTTTCGTTGAGAACTGACCCGGGATTTTCATGAGCAATTGACCCGGCCTGATTGTGTATGTCTCCTGTTTTGAGGAGATATTCAAGCGTGTGTTTCTGCCTTTTCCTTTCTGATTTTTGGTTTGGCGCTACTGGCTCTGAACCTGTAGCTGTCATTTCCTGTCTCAAGGATATGACAGTGGTGAGTAAGCCGATCGAGGAGGGCTGTTGTCATCTTGGGGTCTCCGAAGACATCGCCCCATTCCCCGAAGCCCAGATTGGTTGTGATAATGACACTGGTCCGCTCGTAGAGACGGCTGAGCAGATGGAACAGAAGAGCCCCACCTGACGCGCTGAACGGCAGGTAACCGAGTTCATCAAGGATCACGAGATCGAGGCGCAGGAGACGGTCTGCGATCTGCCCTGACCGGTTGGCGGCTTTTTCCTGCTCGAGAGCGTTCACAAGATCGACCGTGGACCAGAAGCGGGCTTTCCTACGGTGATGTTCGATGGCCTGCATGGCAAGAGCTGTTGCGATATGGCTTTTTCCTGTGCCCGGTCCCCCGATCAGAACGACATTTTCGGCATGGTCAATGAAGGTACCTCCATGGAGTTGACGCACCATCGCTTCGTTGATGTCGGCACAGGAGAAATCAAAACCTGCCAGATCCTTATAGGCTGGGAACCTTGCCGCTTTTTTCTGATAGGCAATGGAGCGTATCTCCCGTTCTGCAAGTTCTGCTTTCAGAAGCTGGGAGAGAACCGGGATTGCCGCTTCGAAGGCCGGAGCGCCCTGTTCGGTCAGTTCTTCCGTGGCCTGAGCCATGCCATACATCCGCAGGCCGCGGAGCATGACGACAAGAGCGCCAGCAGCAGGATCATGACGCATGGCGGATCTCCCCACGCAGGGCGTCATAGCGGGAGGTATTGGCAAGCGGCTCACGTTCAAGTGTCAGGGCCTGCGGCGTCTCAATCCGTGCTGTCGCGGTTTTTTTGCCATCCGTCAGACGATGCAGCGTATTGAGGATGTGCGTTTTGGTCGGGACGCCATCTTCAAGTGCCAGTTCCACCGCGCAAAGCACGGCTTGTTCGTCGTGATGCAGCACAAGGGCCAGGACCTCGACCATGTCCCGCTCACCACCAGTCCGTTTGCGGAGATGCTCCTGCAGGACACGGAAGGCCTGAGGCAATTCGGCAAATGGCGCACCATTGCGCAAGGCACCCGGTTTACGCTGAAGAACGGCCAGGTAATGGCGCCAGTCATAAACCGTTCGACTGGACGCAGTGTGAGAGCGTTCAATGATCCGGCCATGCTCGCACAGCACACGTCCCTCGGCTACGATCACCAGTCGGGCGGGATAGACACGCAGACTGACAGGACGGTTGGCAAAGGACGCTGGCACGCTGTAGCTGGTGCCCTCAAAACGGATGAGGCAGGTCGGAGACACTCTCTTGGTGTGTTCGACAAATCCATCGAAGGGGCGCCCCATGCTCATCAGATGCGGCACTTCGGCGGCATGGGCCTCGGCGACACTGCCCGGTAGGTCCACATGCCGCTGATCTGCCCAGTGCTCACGGCAGCGCCTCTCAAGCCAGAGATTCAGGGCTGCAAGATCAGGGAAATGCGGCATCTCCTGCCAGATCTGGCGGCGGGCATCCTGAACGGTCTTCTCAATCTGTCCTTTCTCCCATCCCGATGCAGGATTACAGAAATCCGCCTCAAACAGATAGTGGCTCACAAGTGCGGAAAAACGCAGGTTTACCTGCCGGGCTTTCCCTCGCCCGACATGATCCACAGCTGTTTTCATATTATCGAAAATACCCCGGCGCGGCACGCCGCCCAGCATCCGGAAGGCCTCAGTCAGGGCGTCAAACAGCATTTCATGGGTCTGCAAGGGATAGGCCCGCAGAACGAAGGCCCGGCTGTAGCTGAGTTTGGTGTGGGCAACCTGAAGCTTGACGCGTCGGCCACCAACAACAGCCCAGTCCTCACCCCAGTCAAACTGAAAGGCCTCGCCCGGTTGAAAACGCAGGGGAATGAAGACACCGCGTCCCGTCGTCTGCAGGGCCAGCCTCTGCTCGGCCCGCCACGTCCGGATGAAGGCCGCAACACGGCCATATGACCCTTTGTAACCAAGGGCGACAAGGTCCGAATAAAGGCGCTTGCCCGTCCGACGCTGCTTGCGCGGGCGCGTCGCCTCATGAGCAAGCCAGGTCTTCAGCTTTTCGGCAAACAAATCCAGTTTGCTCGGACGCTCTGATGCCCTGAAAACCGGCTCAACCGTGTCTGCCCGAAGATATTTCCGGATCGTGTTCCGCGACAGGCCCG
>NZ_JBDNXK010000177.1:0-2299 GCF_047721705.1 Acetobacter sp.
ACTGATACCCTGCCTGTCGGGTTCAACGGCATGTTTTTTCGTCACGATTTTGTGTTTGAGCGATGGAGATGGCAACCGCTTCGTGGCAATATGGGACAATGCCATCTCCTCCCGCCGTCCCATTGTTGATTCGTTGTGTTAACGCCCTGACACTCAACCCATCGGCGTTTGCGTGGCTCTTCGCCCCCAAACTGACGTCGCTCGGATTTTCACTCCGCACCACTTTTGCCTCGCTGCTGGCTCTCGCCATCGCGTTCTGGATGGAGCTTGATCAGCCACAATGGGCGGCCATGACGGTCTGGATCGTGGCGCAGGGAACGAGAGGCGAGAGCATCTCCAAGGGACGATGGAGAGTCGTGGGCACTCTGGCCGGTGTCGCATCCGCCATGGCGCTTGTGTCGATGGCTCCGCAGCAGCCCTGGCTGTTCTTTCCACTGTTGGCGGCGTGGGTCGGGCTGTGCACCGCGCTCGGCACATTGGTGAACAACTTCCGCAGTTATGCCTTTGTACTGACGGCCTATACCTGCGCCATCGTCGCCATTTCAGCCGTGGATGCGCAGGATCAGATCTTCGATATTGCCGTGTCGCGTGGCACCTACATCCTGCTTGGCGTCATCTGTGAAATGGTGGTGGCCGCTATTTTCATCCCCAACGTGGCGGCAGGCGCGCAGAAGGCCATCCGTTCCCAGTTGCGGGAGATTATTTCACGGTCGTCAGGAGCCGTGCGGGCCATCCTCCTGCGTCAGTCGCCACGAGAAAGCGATCTGCATGAGATCTTTTCGCTGGCGTTGACCCTGAATGATCGAATGGAATTCAGTGCGATCGAGGTGGGCAGGAACGAACCTCTGGTGCGCTCAGCCCGGGCCGTACTGGGGCAGGTGACGCGTCTGACGTCGCGTGGCGTCGGGATGCGGAGTCGTCTTGCCGCCACCGGCGATGTACCAAACGGCATCTCTCAGAAAATACTGACTGATGTAGCGGCGTTTTTCGAGCGACTGCCGGAAGAACTCGATCATGCCGTCGCACCGCAAAGCCTGCGGCAGGATGTCTGGACACTCCAGAAACGCTGTCAGGCCGGGATAGAAAGCACGCTCGCTCCCACAGAGGCAGAAAAGAAAACGGCCCTGAACGATCGGATCGTTTTACAGGGACTTGCCCTGCTGCTTGGCGAACTTGAACACCTGCTCGGCTGTTACGCCGGTGACATGCGCGAGACGACGCTTTCAGCGCGGTTCAGGCTTGTACGCCCACCTGATTGGGGAGCTACATTTGCTAATGGGATACGCTCGGCTCTGGCGGTTCTGCTGGGCGCCATAATCTGGGAAGTGACGGCCTGGTCTTACGGCGCGCTTTTTGTGACCTTTGTCGCCGTGGTCTGCGCCCGTTTCGCCTCCTTCAGCAACCCCGTGATTGCAAGCCGTAATTTTCTGTTCGGTGCTGTCTGGGCGGTGGCCCTTTCCATCATACCGGTCTTTCTCGTCATGCCGGTGACAGCGGATTATCCTGTCCTGTGTCTTGCTGTGGGAGTGCCAATGATCATTGGCGGGCTGGCCGCGCGTAATCCGGCCATAGCAGCGCTTGCAGCCTCTTTCGCCAACTTCTTCCCCTACATGATCAGCCCGAAAAATCATTTCCGCACAGACGAGATTCACTGGTTCAATACAAGCCTCGCCTTGCTCGCCGGATTGGGGTTCGGCGTGCTGGTCTTTCGCTATATCCTGCCGTTTAGCCTGCCTGCGTTCATCAGCAACTTTCGCGCGCATGTCATACGGTCGCTTCATCGCATTGCGGAGGACAGCAGGCGTATTGGAGAGCCGGCATGGGTGGGGTTCATTGTCCGGAACATGGAGCAGCTTATCGCCAATGGTAGAGGGCTGGCGCCACCGGAAATGGACGGACTGCTGAAAGGCGCGTTCTCGGCAATGACCATGGGGCGAAATCTCATGCAGCTGCGCCACTCCTCCACGGACGTCCGCATGCCCTCGCAGGCTCAGCTCGTTCTGACGCACATGTTTGAGGCGTTGTCCCCGTCTTCCCGCTCGGTCTCAGCCATGACGGCTCCGGTGGAGCGGACACTGGACGCCCTGTTTCAGATTGAAAAAACCGCAATGGGCGTAGGACGTGAGCAGGTGACAATGGCTTTGGGCTGCCTGATAATCGTGCGTATGGAACTGCGCTACAGAAACCTGTTGCTGGATCCCGACTATATCGCTGACCTCAAGGCCTGGAGTTGAGATTGAGTGGGGAAGGGCACGGACGATCGCAGCGGTTGCGGGCAGTAACAGAGGGCGGTATCGGC
>NZ_JBDNXK010000178.1:0-2117 GCF_047721705.1 Acetobacter sp.
ATATTAAAAGCAAACGGCTTGTCCGGCTTATGCCGAGGTGGACAGTTCCGGACAGGCCCATGCACCTGCTTTATAACGCAAGTCCGGTTATGACACCCAAACTGCGGGTCTTTGTGACCGAGCTTCAAGAGGCTTTCCAGCCTTAAGCCTCTTGTCGACGGTAGGATGTCTGTCTCCTAAGCTCGGTTAGCAATCAGTTTCTGTTCACCATCCCTGTTCAGTCGGAAGAACAAACAATTCTGCAACATCCATACGTGCAGGTGATTTCAGAGCAAAAAGAATACTGTCTGCTATGTCCTCGCCTTCGAGAAAGGTCATGGACGCTGCAAGGTCATCCATCTGTTTGCGGGAATCAGCATCTGTAATGTGGTCGTAAAGCTCCGATTTTACGGCTCCCGGCTGAATGCAGGTAACGCGGATATTATGCTTTGGTCCGATCTCCATTCTGAGGCCGTCTGAAAACGCTGTTACCGCAGCCTTGGTGGCGCAATAAACGGCGAGACCCGTAAAGACTTTCCGGCCTGCAATCGAGGACATGTTGAAAATATGGCCCGAATGCTGTGCGATCATCTGCGGAAGAACGGCTGCCGTTGCATTAAGAACACCAGATATATTGACGTCCACCATCTGCTGCCATTCGTCCACTTTCAGGCTGTCAACGCTGGATAGGGGCATCAGGCCCGCATTGTTGACCAGAACGTCAATCCTTCCAAATTGGGCGATCAAGCTCTTTGCCGCTTCTTGACACGAGACAAGATCAGTAACGTCCGTCACCAGAGGAATGGCTCGACCGCCAGCCTTGGTAATTTCACTGACAAGCGTCTCCAGGCGATCATGACGACGTGCCGCCAGGCCGACTGTCATTCCTTCTGCTGCAAGTTTGCGCGCTGTTGCCGCACCAATGCCACTGGATGCTCCGGTCACCAGAGCAACTTTTCCTGCAATATTCATAATCTTCTCCACACGACGAGCCTTCAATCGGCCTTAATTGTCGAAGGAGGTGTAAATTATGCCAGAAGATATCTCGCATGGCTTCTTGCTGAAACTATCGCGATTTTGCGCTATAGATAGTCGCGCATGGAAATGAGAGAGTGTAGCAGATGGTTTTG
The DNA here is from genome assembly GCF_047721705.1 of Acetobacter sp. Taxonomy (GTDB): domain Bacteria; phylum Pseudomonadota; class Alphaproteobacteria; order Acetobacterales; family Acetobacteraceae; genus Acetobacter. The sequence goes on from NZ_JBDNXK010000178.1 coordinate 1,110, forward strand.
TCCTGCCTTCCTTCTCGGCGTGCTGCCAGTTTGACACTGGAGCAACTTCTCCCCGGGAAGAAAGTCGCGCAAAGTGAAGGGGATGTCTGGAAGGATGTTGACGTCCAGATATTCACTCGCCCGGTACAAGAAGACGAAATTCTTGTACCTGCCGTCGCAGAACCCCTGCTTGTTTGGGTTATCCGCGGAGAAGCAAATATTGAAGAGCGTGAACTGACAGGGCCTTGGGAACAGAGCAAGGCAAGAGCAGGAACATTTTACCTCACGCAGACGGACACACCCTATCTGATGCGGTGGCAGGGCAAGGGAAACACTTGTTTTGAAGTGTTGCATCTCTATCTTGGACTTGAGCTTGTCGATCGGGCTGCCATGTCATTAAATCTGAATTCATCCCGTATTCGAATGCGGGATGTTTCGGGCGGGGAAGATGCTTTCATATCAGGAATTTTGAGTGGTCTGATAGCTGAAATGCAATCTTCCGTTATTGCAAATCCCTTATTTGTAAATGGCCTTCTGGAAAGTCTGACAGTTCATCTTTTAAGACAGTATGCTGATACCAAGGCTAAGATAAAGCTACGATCCACACTCTTGCCCACATGGAAACTGCGTAGAGTTCTTGATCATATGGAAGCACATCTGGCCGAACCATTTGATTTGGATTGTCTTGCTGCTTTGTGTGGCATGAGCCGTTTTCACTTCAGTCGCTCATTCCGTACAACCACGGGACAAACCCCCTCTGGTTGGTTCATGCAGCGCCGCGTCCAGAAAGCATCAGAAATGCTTCGTAAGACCAATCTTTCCATTATCGAGATTGCCTTGGGGATCGGATACGACAGTCCAAGTCACTTTGCTCAGGTCTTCCGCAGAGTGACAGGTGTCAGTCCTCGTCACTATAGAAAACTGTAATCACTCTCTGAATAAGGTTTCAGAAAAAACCTTGGTAAAAAAGTTCACCTAAATACAGTCCCATTCCAAAGACAGCATGAGCGCTTATACTGAGAAATAGTC
>NZ_JBDNXK010000179.1:0-2081 GCF_047721705.1 Acetobacter sp.
CCCTTTCAGTATTTCCGCAGGGATCGGGTTTATTGCGCTGTTTGGTGTGGCGGTTCTGAATGGCGTGGTACTCATCACCGCCATTAATTCGCTGCGCGTGGCGGGCCTGAATGCTGCTCGTGCCGCATATGAAGCCGCGGAAGAACGTTTCCGGCCGGTCATGGCGACAGCTCTGGTCGCCAGTCTTGGTTTCATTCCCATGGCAGTCTCAACCAGTGCCGGCGCCGAAGTTGAACGCCCTCTGGCTACGGTCGTTATTGGTGGTCTGATCTCCTCGACACTCCTTACCCTGCTTGTGCTGCCCTCTCTCTACGCGCGTATCATGAAAAATCGCATTGCATGAAAATCCTGATTATCGAAGACGAACCTGCACTGGGCTCGGCAGTAAGAGACCGTGTGCGCCAGGCCGGACACGTCGTCGACTGGTTCAAGACCCTGACCGATGCCCGTGCAGCCCTGATCGCCTCTTCTTATGATTTCCTGCTTCTGGATCTTGGTCTTCCAGACGGTAATGGTCGGGCCCTGCTGCGGGAAATCCGGCGGGACTGTTCATCTCTGGCCATCCTGATCACGACAGCTCAGGATCAGGTCAGTGACAGGATCGCGGGGCTGTCAGAAGGCGCGGATGATTATATTGTCAAACCTTATGATCTCGACGAACTCGTCGCCCGTATTGACGCTGTTGCCAGACGTTATGCGGCCCTGCCAGACAATGTGGTCATGATTGGTACTATCAGGATCGACCTCGCGCGCCGTCAGCTTGAACGCGATGGACAGACAGTCGATCTGTCTGCGCGTGAATGGGCTATTGTCGAACTTCTTGCGCGCCGGCCTGGAGCAGTCTGCAGTCGTGAGCAGATTGAAGACGCCCTTTATGGTCTCAGTGACGATGTGGAAAGCAACGCCATTGAAGTTTTCGTCAGCAGGATAAGGAAGAAAACCGGACCGGGTCTGATCATGACGGTCAGGGGGAGAGGCTATTGTCTCGCGGAGAACACGTCCCGATGAAGCGCTGGAGTCTGGCGTCCCGTATCGTGTCCGGAACACTGATCATCGTGCTTGGTGCCCTGGTGCTTCTCAGTATTCTTGTTGCGGCCTTTACCCGCTATGAAGTTACGGAGCGTCTTGACAACTCGTTACAGGAAGTGGCCGAGCGTCTGGAGTTTGTCATCAGTGAACTGGACAGAACCGACAGGGCTTCTGCCACCCCAGGTGGTCAGATCGCGCAACTCCCCGGGGTGAACCGGCGAACGTTGGCCTACCAGATCACCACACCGGACGGTCGCCTTGAGGTCAGGTCACAGAATGCGCCGGAGACGCTATTCGTACCACGTCTGAAGTCAGGATTTTACAACATCTCATTATTCAGAGTGTATGTCGTACCATCAGCGTCTGGTCGCCATTACATTCTGGTGGGTGAGCCGACTTTTCACAGAAATGAAGCTGTCAGGCGGGCTATTCTGATTTCAGTTCTGCCAATGGTAATATTTTTCCCGGCGATCTGGATTTTGGTCCGCTGGCGTGTCCGTCGCGCCATGCGTCCTCTGACCAGCCTTCAGCAGGAAATCAGGAGCCGGGGAGGATCGAATCTGGCACCCGTTCCCCCATTGGATCTCCCCGAAGAACTGGTGTCCATTCACTCGGCCGTCAATCTCCTGCTTGAACGTCTGAAAATGGCGCTTTCGACAGAGCGCGCTTTTGCGGCCAACGCGGCCCATGAGTTGCGTAATCCAGTAGGAGCGCTTCTTGCACAGGTTCAGGTTCTCAGGAATTTTCTTGTAGGGTCGGACTATGAAGAGCGTGCAACGATCATCATGCAGCAGGCCCGCAGAATTGGCCGGATGATGGAAAAGCTGCTTCAGCTTTCACGAGCGACATCAGGGATCGCACTCACCGGGAGCATGTTCGATCTGGTGCCTGTCATTCGATTTCTGGCAGAAGAACTTGAGCGGGAAAAAAACCAGACGATTGAATTTTCTGGAGCATCTCATCTCATGATCCGGGGCGATATGGATGCAACAGGTATCCTGTTTCGCAATCTTCTCGAAAACGCCGTTCTTCATGGTTCATCTGTGCAAGCC
>NZ_JBDNXK010000180.1:0-2067 GCF_047721705.1 Acetobacter sp.
CTCCAATTGTGAGAAATAATTTCGCATTGAATAATATAAGTTTCATATGAAACTTTTCTGCTGATTGCGCGTTTCCCAGAAGATTTCCCGTTTCATGGATGTGTGCACACAGGAACCGATGAAAGTCATCGGTTTCCGGGTCTGTCACGATATCTGGGAGCATGTAAAAATGCGTTCGTTACGAAAAAGGATCAGGACAAGGTTTTGAAGGAGACGTTTATCCAAGCCCTGCATGATGTGCAGGGATGGTTCCGGTGGGTGCCGCCCACTCTTGGCTCGCTATTTGTGCTTATGGTGATGGGTGGCGGCGCGGTTGCTTTCACCGGTCTGGTTCTGACGCGCGTCAGTGCGCGTATGCCGGGACGTGCCCGTTCAGCGGCTTTTGTACGCAGTTGCGCACTCGCTATTCGACGCCCCACTCAGCTTGCTGTTGCGGCGCTGATCATGATTCTGACCATTCCCGCACTGTCCATCTCTCCCGATGTCGCCGGAATTGTCGCGCATCTGCTGGCGGTCATCATCGTCCTGTCAGTGGGCTTTGGTCTTGTGCGGTTCGCGCGTCAGGTGTCTGGCTATTATGTGGGCGACATGGATGCGCTCAGTGATGTTCAGGAAGAGAACATCCTTGGCCGTAAGCACATCACACAGGTGCGGCTGCTTGAACGGATTGCCGCCATCCTGATCGGCGTGCTCACGATCGGCGCCGCGCTCATGACATTCCAGTCGGTGCGACAGTATGGTCTCAGCCTGCTCGCTTCCGCTGGTGCAGCCTCCATTATCGTCGGTTTTGCTGCCCGTTCAGTGCTGTCCAACCTGATCGCTGGCGCACAGATTGCCATCACGCAGCCCATCCGCATGGGCGACATGATTTTCTTCAACAATGACTGGACGTGGGTCGAAGAAATCAATGCGACATTTGTGGTGTTGCGGGCATGGGATAAGCGCCGACGTATCGTGCCGCTGTCCTACTTTCTCGATAATCCTTTCGAGAACTGGACCTATAATTCAGCTGAACTGATTGGCGCGGTTTATCTCTATCTCGATTTTCTCGCGCCTATGGAGCCCATTCGCTCCAAGCTGGAAGAGATTGTCGAAGGGTGCCCCCACTGGAACGGCAAGGATTTCAGTGTTCAGGTAGCTGATGCCACGGAACGGACCATCATGATCCGTATCACCGCAGGGGCGAGGACAGCGGTGCGCAGTTGGGAACTTCGCTGCGCCATTCGGGAGGGCATCGTGAGCTGGATACGTGACAACTGCCCCGAGGCCTTTCCTCAGACCCGCTTTTCCGCACATGCTTCGGCACCCGACAATCCGCAATATGTGCGCAGGCTGGACGGGCCGCAGGGTTCTTTCGGACTGTAGCGCTCTGCGGGCGAGGTGCTTGGCACGTCTTCGACGGTGGTCCTTGGCAAAGGTCTGACACAGTGATGTGATGCATAACGAGGTCATGAAACTGATGGCCAGTTATGCATGGAAGACAGAAAATGACGAAGGAAACCGCTGCAACCGCTTTTCTTGCCGGTAAGGACGTTGCTTACAGCCTGCATGAATATACCTACGCGCCGGAAGGCGGCCCGATCGGGATGCAGGCGGCGGAAGCGCTCGGTTCCAGCCCCGAGAGTGTGCTGAAGACGCTGGTGGTGGAGATCGACAAGAAACAGCCTGCCTGCGTGGTGGCGCCTGCACATCAGAAGCTCAATCTCAAGAAGGTTGCGGCGCTGTTCGGCGGTCGCAATGCCCGCATGATGAGCCCGGAAAAAGCGCATGATCTGACCGGCTACCAGTCGGGCGGCACGTCTCCGTTTGGGCAGGCAACACAGATTCCCGTTGTCATCTCGCAGGACGCGATGGGGCAGGATCACGTCTATATCAACGCCGGCGATCAGGGTTTTGTTGTTCGTATCGCGCCAGCTGATGCCGTGAAGCTGTCCGGTGCTTTGGTTGCAGATGTGGCGGCGGAATAAAAAGTATGACAATTATTGCATGGAATAGAAATGTAATTTCTATTATCCTACACTACCAGCCTACGCTTGATAGTGTAGGTCTTCATATATCGCCATATAG
>NZ_JBDNXK010000181.1:0-1983 GCF_047721705.1 Acetobacter sp.
GGTGCGGTCGTAGGCACCGTCAGCGAACAGATGCTTGAGCCAGGGCCATCGCTTGCGAATGGCCACGACGATCGCTTGAGCACCGGCACTATCGGAGATATCGGCAGTGGTCAGATTGACCATGAGCAATCGGCCATCTGTATCGACAGCAATGTATCGTTTACGACCGACAACCTTCTTGCCAGCGTCAAAGCCCCGTTTTTCCGCGGCTGGTGCCTTGATGGACTGGCTATCAACAACGGCGGCCGTCGGGCTCTGCTCGCGCCCTTCGCGTTCACGGTCGAGCATCAGTGCGACGTCGTGGATCGTGCGGAACAGGAGCCGGCGCATGAAGCGGCGGAACCACCAATACACTGTCTGCCAGGGCGGGAAGTCGTTCGGCAGTATCCGCCATCCACCGCCTGTTCGTGCCAGATAACGAAGCGCATCAAGCATATCGCGCAGGTCCGTCACAGGCTTGCGACCGCGCTTGGCCACTGACGGCAGAAACGGCTGAATGAACAGCCATTCCTCGTCCGTCAGATCGGTCGGGTAGCGCTTTGACCGCTTCTCAAATCCGGCCATCCGGCCACGGCTCGCTCGGGTCCACATCCCAGGCTTGAATCACGCCCAAGCCACCGCATCAACACATTCTCAAACGGTCTCTAATGCTCAAAGGACAGTTCTTACCCGCTCGGCGACAGGTTCTCAAAAACATCAATGTTTAAGCTATTTCTTAAGGGCACTAATCGAGCCGGCAGCGAGCCTCCCAAGGCAAGACATACGGTGATATTACGCTTGTCGTGCTCATGGCGCGCGAGCGCGTGAAGAACGGCCCGATATTTCACGCACTGAAACAGGCCGCGAGCCAAGTCGCTATCTGGGGAGCTTTTCGGCTTTACCTCGACGGCATGGATGCGGCGCGAGTAATCGAATATGACGTCAATGATATCGCCTGAAGGAAGACAATGCTCCGTCTTTCCAGTTCGATCGATCGCGCGGAGCCCAACCAATTGAGGATTGGCACAAACGAACAACTTTAGTGCAAGATGCTCGGGGCCTTCGCCGCCGCCACTGCCCCTAGCCTTTGCAATGATGAGCTCAGCCGGGTCCATCGTTTTCTTGAGATGCAATTCTTTCAGGATGTCGTCCCAGTAAGGGTAGCTGTAGATACGTGCCCAATATTGCTCGATCAACGCCTTCCGTTCTTCCTTGTTATTCCAGCTTTCACCCTTCTCTGTCAGGAATCCATCGAAGCCGGGGCCAGGAAGTCTCGTCGTTTGATTTACAACAAGCGCTTCAATTGGTGGAACGTCAGAGCCCCATTCTTCGCCGATTTCGTTAAGCGTGGTTCCAATACAACCGAGAGGGTAGTTGAGATTGCGTGGATTGGGCATTTTCACTTCCTGCGCCAATGCCTCATAGAAGACAGGCTGCCGAACCTCTGCTTGTCGGACAAGTATGGGAAGTACCGCGCGTGCCCGCTTCTGATAAAGCTTTTGGCCATGAAAATCCCGTGCTAGCTCGGCTGTTTTTGCCATCCCGCTTTCACCCTCGTTTCCTAATAAGCACACGCTACCTCACGGCCACAACTTTGACGAGACCGCCTCTTCCTCTCGTCTTTGATCATGACGAGCGGGTACCTGCGTCTGCTTTTTCACCATGTCGTCCAGAACCAGACCTTCCGTTTCCCCCAACTGATCTGCCTGTCTGCTCAGTGATGCAGAAGCAGACAGGCGGCAGGCGCCTCGTAGCGGACATATTTTCTTCCAAACGGGCTTCTACATAGCTGCCGCAATTCGGCCAAATCTGAGAGCAGGACTACCGAAGCGTAGGAAACTTAGGTCGGACCGCCAATCAATTTGCATTTCTAAACAGGCCGTAGCAGCTAGATTTCTTTAAGTCGTGTCTCCAAGACGCAGGGATCGCACAATGAGAGAAAATTATCCCATTTATTTAAATTTACTAGCATGCACTCCAATATTGATCTAGGTGGATTATATT
>NZ_JBDNXK010000182.1:0-1959 GCF_047721705.1 Acetobacter sp.
ATCTCGTTGTTGGGGTTATCGAACGTGATGGGGCTACGTTGTATTGTACGGCGCTTTTTTTCGGACCCGATGGGACACTTCTTGGCAAACATCGCAAGCTGATGCCGACCGGCACCGAACGATTGGTCTGGGGACAAGGAGACGGTTCGACCATTCCGGTTTTTGAGACGGATATCGGCCGTATCGGGGCTGCGATCTGCTGGGAAAACTATATGCCGGATCTGCGGCAGAGTATGTATGTCCGGGGTATCAATCTCTGGTGTGCGCCTACGGTAGATGAGCGCGATATCTGGCAGGCTTCCATGAGGCATATTGCCTATGAAGGACGGACGTTTGTTCTTAGTGCCTGTCAGTACATGACGCGTGCGGATGCGCCGGAGGAGTATGCCTGCCATCAGGGCAATAATCCGGACACCGTGCTTATTCGGGGTGGCAGTGTGATCGTCAGTCCGCTTGGAGAAATCATTGCCGGACCAATTTATGATCGTGAAGCGATCATTACGGCTGATATCGATCTGGATGATGTAATCCGAGGGAAATACGATCTGGACGTGGCAGGCCATTACGCCCGTCCTGATATATTCAGTTTGCAGGTTAACAACGCCTGTCAAAATCCAGCATCGTTCTCTGCGCAAGAGATCGATGCTCCACTTCCCACGATGAAGATCGAATAAAATAACTGCGGCCTCTATCGCCTTGCCGTAACTACTAAAGCCCTCCTTTTAGAGCCCTTTTGGAAATTCAGGGATGAGCATTTCGGCGTAGCATGAGGCTTCCCATGGCGATGTGGATCATGGCCTCTGCCACGTCGATACGCTGTTCGTAATCCCTCACCAGTCGGCGCCAGCGGATCATCCAGCCGAATATCCGTTCAACGACCCGTCGACATGGCAGAATTTCAAATCCTTTTGCCGTATCTGAGCGCCGGATGATCTCGACCGTGAAGTCGTGAAAGGCGGCTTTGTCCATCAACTGCAGGCGGTCATAGGCCCCATCTGCGAAGAAATGCTTCACCCACGTCCAGCGTTGGCGGATAGCATCCAGGATCATCTGTCCACCCGCACTATCCGAAATATCGGCTGGTGTCAGCCTGACCAGAAGCAGTCGGCCATCGGTATCGACCGCGATATGACGCTTGCGGCCAACGATCTTCTTGCCGGCGTCATAGCCACGGGTCATTGCATGAGGAGCCTTGATACTCTGGCTATCGATAACGCCCCCAGATGGACTGGCCTCGCGTCCCGCAGCTTCACGATCAAGCATCAGGCAGACATCATGGATGGTTTGAAACAGGAAACGGCGCATTAGCCTGCGGAACCACCAATAGACGGTCTGCCATGGACCAAAATGAACAGGCAACATTTCCCAGCCACAACCTGAGCGGACAAGATAGCGCAGCGCATTGATGATCTCACGAAAATCGGTCAATCGTTTCCGGCCACGCCGGTTCCAAGGTGGCATCAGGGGCGCTATGCGTTCCCATTCTTCATCGGTCAGATCAGACGGATAACGCTTCGTCTTGCCTGTAATGTCGGCCATTCGGCCGCGTTGTTCTGGCGTCCACTCCTGAGTTTGAATCACGCGACAGACACCCTGAAAACTACTCACGCTCAATTTCCAAAAGAACTCTTAGATATCACGGCAAATTTCGTATCTGGGGATGAACTGCTATGGGGGGCAAGCGGACTGTCCGCTACCTAGATAAAAAAACAGGTTAACGATCGTGACCTGCTCGCCTTTTTTGATTGCGGCGTATTAGGTGTGACAAGAGTGCACAATGCCTTCAAAGGAATTTTCATTTGTTCTCGCTGAAAAGCCCTCAAGCCAATTCAACTCGTGCACAATATTCCACACGCATAGCATTTCTGATTGCAGGATTCGCGGGGGCCGCGTGGGCACCGATTATTCCTTATGTAAAATTTCGTTGTGGTCTGAGTGATGCCCATCTAGGACTTTTAC
>NZ_JBDNXK010000183.1:0-1837 GCF_047721705.1 Acetobacter sp.
GCGTGCGTTCATCAAGCACAAGGCGGACATCCGGCCTCGCCTCCGCATAAAGCTGGACGAGTTGCGGCACGACACTGTGGGCGGCATGCATCATGAATCCAAATCGCAATTCGCCCTTCATGCCGCTGGAAACCAACCTGACATCCCGACAGGCGTCCTCAAACTGCCCCAGTACATTTCTGCAGTCTTTCATGAAGTGTTTTCCCGCTGAGGTCAGCGCCACATTGCGCGAGTTTCGTTCAAACAGCTTCACGCCCAACGTGTGTTCGATCATGGCAATCTGGCGACTGAACGGCGGCTGGCTCATGTTCATCCGCTCGGCGGCCCGACCGAAATGAAGCGTCTCCGCCAGAGCCATAAAATATCGCATATGCCGCGTGTCCATCTGATACCTTGAAAGTATTAATTGTAAACAATATGAGCATTGGATTATATCAATAGCGTTGGGTAGCGTCACGCTTTTGCTGACCTCCCGAGATTCTTGATGCTGAACAATCTGCTGATCGTCCTCCCCATCTTTGCCCTCATCCTTACCGGATGGACCGCACGCAAATCAGGTGCTCTGGGTCCTAATGCCACGCGCGAAGTCAATCGGCTGGTGGTCTATCTTGCACTACCTGCGGTGCTATTCGACATCGTGGCGAAAGCAAAAATGACTGATCTGTGGGAGCCGGGATTCATTGCGGCGTTTACGATTGGCTGTTTTATCGTATTCATCGGAACGCTGTGCTGGCGGGTTTCAACAGGACATCATCTTGCTGATTCGGCCATTGACGGACTGAACGCGAGCTATGCCAATACGGGGTTCGTCGGCTTCCCGCTAGTCCTGTCTCTTGTCGGCGATACCGGTATGGCACCGACGCTCATCGCTACAATCGTAACGGTCTGTGTGCTGTTTGCCATAGCGATCGTCCTGATCGAGGCCGGACTGCAGACCGAAGCGCGCCGTCGCGATATCGTTGCGAAAACGCTCTTTTCGTTGGTGAAAAATCCGCTTCTGGTGGCGCCAGCACTTGGTGGCCTTGTCATGGTATCGGGTGGACATCTGCCGGAACCGATTCATGCCTTCATGAAGCTTCTCGGCGGGGCGGCATCCCCCTGCGCTCTGATCGCCCTCGGCCTGTTCCTTGCTGGAAATTCGGCCCATGCCGTGCCTGCACGCCAGTCGACTGCCGCCATTCTTGTCGGCCTGAAGCTAATCGCCCAGCCCCTGATTACGTGGATCATCGCAGCGCCAGTGCTCCACCTGCCGCCAGAGATGACAAAAGTTGCCGTGCTTCTTGCAGCACTCCCAACGGGAACCGGCTCGTTCATGCTGGCGGAGTTCTATGATCGTGAGGCGGCCCTTACCGGCCGTGTGGTCCTTGCCACCACCGTATTCTCGATTGCAACAATCTCACTCTATCTCGCCTTTACACCAGCGTAACTGCGTTAATCGGCATTTTGACAAAGTTTCGAACAATAATATCCACCAGCCAGTCTACAAATATCCGCACACGCGAAGAAAACTGCCTATTGCTCGGACAAAGCACTGAAACCGGCGTGGTTAGAAATCAGGGAGCACTTCGATCAGTGCTCCATTCGCAAAGTCATCCGCAAATCCATAACGCGGAACCTGCAGGAAGCCCAATCCGTGTCTCGTCGCTGTGGCATAGGTATCAACCCCTGCAGATCACGCTGGATCAACATATGGCAAACCTGCGTGTGGACCTTCTGAATGACACATACCGCCTCATCCTCGACATACAAGGCGCGATAAAGATTCCCAAAACCGGACATGTGCGCGTGGCAAGTCCGACATACTCGCGTATGCCGTCACCGTTGTTCCCGTCTGCCA
>NZ_JBDNXK010000184.1:0-1733 GCF_047721705.1 Acetobacter sp.
GTGATATTGGGCAGGCGCTTGCGGATGGCGTTGAAGCGTAATGTCCCCTGAAGCAGGTGATAGAGGATCACGCCTTTCCATTTTCCGTCGATGAGTTGAAGCGTTGCTTCAACAGCGCAGCCGGGGCTGCAATCAAGCGACTGATGGCGGATGCGGGTCATAACGGTATCATTTCCAACACTATGGGCGTTAAAAGTGCGTTCTTGTCTGAAAACAGCATAGTGCTCACTCTTCTCCTCATTCAACAGAGGAGCAGACATCATGCGGGCCATCGGTTATCAGACGCCGCTTCCCATCGAAAACCCGGCGTTTCTCCAGGATATTGATCTACCGAAACCTGTTCCTTCGGGTCGGGATCTTCTGGTGGAAATCAGGGCCGTGTCGGTCAATCCGGTTGATACCAAAGTTCGCCGTAGCGCAACACCGGAGGCGGGTCAGTGGCGTGTCCTGGGCTGGGATGCCGCAGGCGTTGTCGTCGGCACCGGACCGGACGTCACGAATTTTTCTGTCGGCGATGAGGTCTTTTATGCGGGCGCAATCAATCGCCCGGGGACCAACGCTGAGTTTCATCTGGTCGATGAACGGATTGTCGGTCGCAAACCCCGCTCTCTGAACTGGGCCGAAACCGCCGCCTTACCGCTGACCGCAATCACGGCCTGGGAAATGCTTTTCGATCGTCTGGACATTCGTCGGTCTGTCCCGGGAACGACGTCCTCCATTCTGATCATCGGGGGCGCAGGCGGGGTCAGTTCCATGGCGATCCAGCTGGCCAAGGTTCTGACTGATATCACGGTCATTGCCACGGCTTCGCGCCTCGAAACGCAGGACTGGGTTACATCTCTCGGGGCAGATTACGTGATTGATCACAGCAAGCCTCTGGTCGCACAGGTTGCTGCCCTTCCTACGGGTGCCCCCGATTTTGTTTTTTCAACGACGCAGACAGATCGACACCTGGCAGAGATCGTCGAACTTCTGGCCCCTCAGGGACATTTCGGCCTGATTGATGATCCAGCTGAACTCAATGCTGTACCCCTCAAGCGCAAAAGCCTGTCCCTGCACTGGGAGCTGATGTTCACCCGCTCACTGTTCGGAACGGCAGACATCAGCGCACAGGGGAAACTCCTGAACGACGTGTCGCGCCTTATAGACGAAGGTCGTCTCCGTACGACACTCGGCAAAAATCTTGGCGCGATCACCGCCGCCAATCTGCGAGAGGCTCACGCTCTGATCGAGAGCGGTCAGGCCAAAGGGAAAATCGTGCTCGAAAGTTTTCCTGCCTGAACGGAGAGAGCCATGACGAAAACAGTCAAAGCTCTTGAGAGGAGTGACCTCATGAATGACGAAGAGCATCTTACGACCCTGAACCGGACGGGAGGTCGCTTCGATCTCAATAAAATTGCGGCGGCGTTCCCTGAAACGGCGGACACGATGCTGCTGGACACCTATCTGACCGACAAACCGGAAGCCAGTATCCGGGTCTTCCGGATCTATCGGGGCGTGCCACCGCATTATCATACCCAGTGCGATGAAGTGCTTCATGTCCTCTCCGGGACAGGCACATTCTGGATTGATGATCCCAAGGAGGAGGCGCCGTTTGCACCAGGCCATCTTCTGGTGTTCCCCCGTCGAGCGGTGCATGCCGTACCCCGCATTCTGAGCCATCCAGTTGTTTTTCTGGCTATCGACACGCCGCGACGCGCCCCGGATGACGTGGTGTTCGTGGATCCTGCCGA
>NZ_JBDNXK010000185.1:0-1663 GCF_047721705.1 Acetobacter sp.
AGACCCGCAGCTTTGGTGTCATAACCGGACCTGCGTTATAGAGCAGGTGCATGGGCCTGTCCGGAACTTTCCACCTGGGCATAAGCCGGACAAGCCGTTTGCTTTTAATATCTGGAAGCAGAGCCTGCTCATATCCCAGCAGAATGCCATCGCCACCAAGAGCTGCAGAATGCAGAACACTTGAATCATTACTGATTATCTTCCCGGACACGGTGACAGGTCGCGTAACGCTCCCCTGAGAAAGGTACCACGTGGTTACAGGGCCGCCGGAGTTTTCATATACGAGACACTCGTGGCGCATCAGATCTTCGGGCTGCCCTGGAAAACCGTGTTTTTCCAGATAGGTTTGAGCCGCGCAGATGACCCGACGATAGGCCGTCAAAGGACGACTGACCGCTGTAAGGTCCGTCTCCAGTTCACCAATTCGGATCACAGCCTCATGACCATCCATTGTGGGGTGAACCAGTTGGTCTGTCAGGGATAAATGCACTTGAATTTCTGGGTATCTTTTTTGAAAACTGTGAATAAATGATAGAAATACCGTTCGCCCGAAGGTGACTGGGACGCTGACAGATAATGTGCCGCGCGGTGTGCCAAGCGTATTGGCTGCCAGAGTGTCAGCTCGTTCAGCAGCCTGCAGAACAAGCCGACATTGCTCGCAATAGAGCCGTCCTGTTTCAGTCAGACTTTGCCGACGTGTCGTTCGATGCAACAGGCGAGCACCAAGGTGATGCTCCAGAGCCTCTATATGCTTGGCCACCATCTGCGGCGACAAAGTCAGATGCTGGGAGGCCGCAGCAAAAGATCCCAATTCCACAACCTTGATAAAAATCTTCATGCTGGTTAACCGGTCAAGCATTCACCATCCTCAGTTGTGACTGATGTCTTGTATCGACAATTTATCCAGCGAAAAAGAGGAATATGCTGAAGGCTTCGAGCGATTGGCAAGTCCAGTTCTGGTGGAGACTTTCGAAATGCCTGTTTATCTTGTGCGCATGGACCACCCTGACGGCGAGGGATGGGGACAGCATGTCGCAGCACACGTGTTGTATCTCAGGCGCCTTATTCAGGAAGGCAGCCTGCTGGCGTCCGGTCCGTTGAAAGGGACCCCATTGCGCTCCGGCTTTCTGATTATGAAAGGCGCCAATCGGCAAGAGATCGACGCGATGATTGCCGGTGATCCCTTTGCATCCGAAGGTTTGATTTGTGATCTGCGGATTGAAGAATGGGACCCACTATTCGGGTGCCTGTCAAATCATGCAACAGGCAAACTCCCGCAAGAATTGAAGTCTCTTTTCCCTTCATGACGACAGCGCTGTGTTTTTTGAGAAATAAAAACGAAAAGAGAGCCTTGGGATTATGAACGATCTTCAGTGGTATGCTGTAGGGGATGCCCGCATACTAAAAATACAGGATCTTACGCTGGCAGCACTCACTCCAGAACAGTTGCTTCCTGATTGGGATGATGCAACGGCACTTCAGGCCTATTCTGATCTACCTGAAACGCTGGATGCTTCAGAAACGAAAGTCCTTTTGAGCGTTCATAGCTGGCTCATCAAGGATCGCGGTCGGAACATTCTTGTAGATACGGGGGCCGGTAATAGCAAAGCTCGACCTGCTGCTCTGTTTTTCGATCACTTGCAGACCGTGTGGCTTGAAAATC
>NZ_JBDNXK010000186.1:0-1591 GCF_047721705.1 Acetobacter sp.
AAAATGCCTGCAAAACCGGCACATTTAGAAGCGCAGCGAGACCGCGCGCATTACCTGGTAAAAACTCTCCCACAAACGCAATTGATAATCAATATCATGAAGTGCGCATAATCGTGAGCACTCTTAATGCTATCTAGCACTACAGTTGCGTTTTGTGTTGAGTTCTGAATCTATGGGTAACCATGATTCAGGATCTGACGAGTGGCGGTGCGTCTGTTGAAGAGACGCTGGATTTGTGGGCGTTCGGGCTTCGGGCAGTAAAGGAGCAGATCGCGCCGCTGTTTACGCAGAAGCGTGTTGCGGCTTCTGCGTGTGCCTTCCTTGACGTTCTGATTGGTAATGAACCACGCAAAACGGGATGGATGCGAGCGGAAGCCGCAGGAGATCCCGGTCCATGGCGGCAACAGGCGCTTCTCGGGCGCGGACAATGGGACGCCGATGCCCTTCGTGATGTCGTCAGGGATCATGTGATCGAGCATCTGGGCACTGAAGGTGGCGTGCTGGTCATCGATGAGACCGGTTTTCTGAAGAAAGGTCAGGCGTCCTGCGGTGTGGGGCGGCAGTATACGGGATCTGCCGGCAAGATCACGAACTGCCAGATTGGGGTATTTGCCACCTATGTATCGGCGCGGGGCCATGCTTTTATTGACCGCGCCCTGTATCTCCCGAAAGACTGGACATCTGACCGTGAGCGCCTGAAGCAGGCCCACGTTCCCGATGACGTGGTGTTTGCAACCAAACCGGCGTTAGCCTCGATGATGATTGAGCGGAGTATTGAGGCCGGTGTGCCCTTCCGCTGGGTTGCAGCAGACAGCGTTTATGGCGTGGGAGATGTGGAACGCACGCTTCGTCGGGCAGGCGTTGGATATGTCCTTGGCGTCAAAGGCAATCACTGGTTCGGGTCATGGGCAACCAACCCGCTGATTGCAGGAGAAGCCAAAGATATTGCTGCAAACCTCCCAGAGCAGGACTGGTACCGCCTATCTGCGGGACACGGCACAAAAGGTGAGCGGCTGTATGACTGGGCGTATCTTGCGCTTGCTGATCTGGATTCTGAAGAATTTGACTGCCCTATTGCCGGACCATGGACACGCGGCCTGTTGATCCGTCGGAGTATAGGCGATGGAGACCTAGCCTATTTTACGACCTGGTGCCCGAAAGGGACAACCATGCAGGAACTCGTGAACGTTGAAGGGACGCGCTGGAGGATCGAAGAATGTTTCGAGACGGCCAAAAACGAATTCGGTCTTGATCATAACGAAACCCGTTCCTGGCATGGATGGCATCGGCATGTCTCTCTGGTCATGCTCGCCTATGCCGTCATGGCAAGTGTGCGGTATCAGGCAAACTCACGGAAACCGAAAAAAACACAATAATCATCGTCCGTTGGTCCATTCAGGAAATCAGGCGCCTCGTCGTAAAGCTTGGACAACGCAAACTACCCGTTGCTCACATCCTCAGATGGTCCGTCTTTCGACGAACACATCAGGCCACTGCTATCCGCTCTTACTCACGACACAAAACGCAACTGTAGTGCTAGCACTACAGTTGCATTTTGTGTTGAGTTCTGACTCTATGGATACCCATGATT